>JBEKDJ010000154.1:0-13579 GCA_050014415.1 Thermodesulfobacteriota bacterium
CTGGTAGTCCGGTATGGGAAGCAGAGGATGGGAGATCTCTACATCGGGCTCTCCTTTTTAGCAGGACTCTCCTTCATCAAGGTGATGTCGATTCTTGGTGGAGTCCCCCTCTGGCTCTCTCTACTTTCAGGGATTCCCCTTATTCTCATCCTCTGGAATCTCACCCACGTGTGGCGAGGAGATTACCGGGATGCCAAGAAACTCGAACTCCTCTGCCGGGTTACACTTTTAGTCAACCTTTCATTTGCAATGATCTTAACGATTCAACAGACCCTTTTCTTATGAAGTAAGGTTGAGGTTAAGGTTTAAGTTTGAAGAAAATCTCAACCAAATCTCGAGTATTAGAAAAGAATTCTAAGACCAAAACACTAAGGAATCCACGAAGGAGTGAGAATGGAAGAGGTTCAAAAGGCAATCGAGAAGGTAAGGTCTGATCTTCAGGCTGGAAAATCGGCTGAAGAGATCTACCAGTCTCTTCAGGCTATTTGGGGAAAGAATCCAGAAACCGATGAGAGAATAGCCGAGCGACTGGTTAGCATCCCAGATGCGAAGATTGCGGACCTCCTTGGCAGAATGCTAGAAATTTCGAAAGAGAAGAAGGTCCGGAAGATGGTCAAACGGTCCCTTTATCGACTGAAAAGCAGAGGAATCGTAATCGAGGAAACTTCCCCTCACGAGAGAAGATCGATCCTCCATGCCCTGCAAGCAGAGGCCCCGAAAGGGTTCGCGAGCGCTATCGATTTTCTTGGACAGCGCTTGCTATTGTTCGTCATTCCTCGCAATACCCGAAGGTGGACGGTGACTCAGGGGGTGATCAGTGATACTGAGGGATTAATGGATTTCTCTGCGGAAGAGATGACTTCCAAAGAATTTACACGGTTCTTTGAGGAGGTCCAAGAGAAAACCCCGTTCCCTTTGGCTGAATTAGAACCCTCCTATTCCGGATCCCTTCTGATGGAAGCCTATCAAATAACTCTCGAGAAGAAAAGAACGCCACCTCAGAGCTTTCTCCTTTTGAAAGGCGAGATCGAGCATATAAGAAGGGAGTACGAGAAGCCGTTGATCTATTCCTGCCTTCAAGCCGGTGAGATCGCCGGAAACGATTGGATCTTAAGAAGGTCAGGAGATCTTCTGAAGAGCGACCTTTTTTCAAGCTGGAGGATTGAGGAGGATAAGATTCGATCCTATGCGGATGCAGTTTCGGAAGCAGAAGAGTCCAAGATTGTTCTTAACCAAGCTCAAAAGGAGGCCAGATTCCAAGAGATCTATCTCAAGGCATTGTCAGAACTCTTCTCGGGGGAGAAGCGGTTTCTCTTCAAGCGGAGGCTAGAGGAGATGGCTTATATCCTCTTCAAATTGGGCAGGCAGGAGGAGGCAAAGATTTCCCTGGCGGTAGCAATCGATCTCGAAAAACCGCTTAATCCGATTCAACCCAATCCCTTCCTCTTTCAATTGGTGATCAGGTCGATCCTTGCCCTTTTGGCAGAGGCCCATGAGAAGAAGACAAAAGAAGTTTCTCTGATTGTAAAGCCTTAATTCGGTTTCGGAATCCAGAATATGGAATTCGGAATATTGGAGAAAGATGATGAAATATTCGGATTCAATTCCGCGATTGATTACTCTGAAGCGGAGGTAAACGGATGAAAAAATGGTTTATCGTCATGGGGATCATCGCTCTCATTCTCGTCGGAGGATACCTGGCCCTCTCATTCTACGCAGTGAAATTTATAAGGGTCCAACTTCAAAACGTGATGGTACCCGGATTAACCGTTGCTGAGATCAAGATCAAACCAACGTGTCTTTCTGCAAAGGGAATTGAATATGAAGACCCTCAATCAAATCGGAAGATCTTTCAGATCGAGGAGATGAGCATCTACCCTGACATTCGTTCTTCTCTAAAGGGATCTTTACGAATTCGACAATGGGCTATCCGCCAACCCTCCTTTTTCTTCTCCCGATCTCGGGAAGGGGTCTTTATTGGCCCCTGGGTGGGGAAGGAGAAAGGGGGAAAAGAAAAAAAGACTCTCCCAGAAGAGAAGAAAGGAAAGCCTATTCATATCCGGATCGATCGGATTCGAATCGAGAAGGGCTCATTCGATCTTGAGGATAGGAAACCCGGGGAGCCTCCGGCAAACATCCAATTGAGGGATTTGGACCTGGAGATCGCGGATATTCAATTCCCATCTGTCTCCTCCCATTCTCCGATTCGATTCGAAGGCAAGATGAAAGGGAGAGTGAAAGATGGAAAGATTCATGTGAAGGGATGGATAGACATTAAAACGACGGACATGGCAATATCCCTTGATGTTCAAGAGATTGATGCTAAGCTCTTCGAACCTTACTACCGCAAGCGGGTTTCAGCAGAGATCGAGTCTGGCTATGTCAATATGGAATCAAAGATTGCTGTCGCAAAGCGAATGATAGACGCCCCCGGGCATTTGGAATTGGTAGATCTTCGTATCAAAGAAGGAGGTGGAACGGTTCTTTGGATTCCAGCGGACACCCTTATCTCCCTTCTAAGGGATAAGGGAAATCGGATCAAGGTCGAATTCCATGTGAAGGGTAATTTGGATAACCCTCAATTCAACCTTCAGGAAACCTTCTTTACTCGGATCGCCGTCTCTCTTGCGGAAGCCCTGGGAATTCCCATCAAGGTAGTGGGTGGAGATGTCATCAAGGGCACTGAAAAAGGGGCGGGGGGATTAATGGAAGGGGTGAAGTCTCTCGAGAAGCTGTTCAAGAGAAAGAAAGAGAACGGAAGATGATTCATCATTGAATTTTCGAGATTTCAGGTAATCGAGAAGAGTGGACATACCCCAATGTGGGAGACTCCAGAGGAGGGCAATCCGGCGATCCCTTCTTTCCTCAGGGAGGTGCGCGTGGAGTATAGGGCATCGTTTTAGCAAAGGTTGAGGGTGAGGTGGAAGTTGAGAAATTCTAAACCGAAACCTTCATGGTTCTATTTAGTGTCTGTCCATAAACAGCCTTTTCTGTCATGCCGGACTTGATCCGGCATCCAGAAGGTCTTGAAAGGACTGGATTCCGGCTTTCGCCGGAATGACGGTTCTAATTGAAGCTGCAATTTAAATAGGTGATGATTGCCAGTGCGATTAATAGGACAGCAATAAAGGGAAGGGAGGCCCAATAGAGTGTCAACACGGGTCTCTCGAAGCGGATGCTTGAGATAAATAGATTGATCCCCAGCGGAGGGATTGAGGCCCCGATCTCCAGGTTGGTCAGGATGATGATACCAAGGTGAATCGGGTGGATCCCGTAGGCATGGGCGATAGGGGTGATAAGAGGGATGACGACCGTCAGTGCAGAGAATGTACCCATAATACAACCCACAGCCAAGAGAAAGAGATTTAGGACCACCAGAAAAACGTACGGACTGGCAATATGGCTTTTGAAAAAACCCAATACTTTCATTGGAATCTCTTCATTGATCAGATAATTGGTGAGGCCAAGTGCTGCGCCTAGGATGATCAGGATCGCACCCACCAATACCATACTTTTTCGCATGATCTGAGCCAATTCCCTCCATTTTATGTCACGATAGATAATCACTTCGATGAGGAGGACATAGGCCGCTGTGATTGCAGCGGCTTCGCTTACGGCAAAATAGCCACTATAGATTCCACCCAAGACGACGATGGGAAGGGGAAGTTCCCAGATCGCTTCCTTCATTGCCTTGACCACTTCTAACAGATTGAACTTGGTTCGAGGAACCCGAGCAAGAACAGCCTTCTCAATGCTATACAGGGAGAGCAGGACAACCAGAAGGATGCCGGGCAGGATGCCTGCTAGGAAGAGTTGATCGATCCTCACCTTCGCTATAACGGCGTAAATGATTAAGAGCAGGCTGGGTGGGAAGAGAAGGCCCAATGTCCCAGAGGTGGTCAGTAACCCAAGGGAGAACTTCTCTGGATAATTCCCCCGTAACAAAGCAGGTAGAAGGATGCCGCCTAGGGCGATGATCGTGAGTCCCGTCGCACCGGTCAGAGCCGTAAAGACGGCACAGGTAACAAGGGCGATGATCGATAGCCCACCTGGTAACCAACCCAAGATCGCATCGGAAAGCCTGATCAGCCTTTTGGGGGTTCCGCTCTCCGAAAGGAGATATCCGGCAAAGGTAAAGAGAGGCAAGGCGACGAGGATAGGAGTGGTGGCCATTCGATGCATCTCGATGATCATCGCTGAGGAATCGATGTGGCCGGAGCATAAGAGATAAAGGGCCAGGCCAGAGATGACGACGAAGACGGGCACTCCGAAGAGTGCCAAAAGGAGGGCGATGAGGATCAGAAGAATGGTCATGTCATCCCTTCTCGGGCACGAGTCTTGTCCACTCTCCCGATCTTCGGAAGACTCTCAAGGCAGCGGAGCCCGTATCTGAAGGTCATTATTCCGAAGGTCACAGGAAGGATGATCTCCGGGATCCATGATGGAATCCCTAAAAAGGCCAAACTCCCCATCTGGCTCTCGTTTTTGATGAATTTTATTGCACCCACAGTCAATAAGCCACAGATGAAAAAAGAAAAGAGATGGGTGATCACTTCAATGAGGGTTTTTGCCAACGAAGGCTTCCATCGCAGAGCCACGTCGATGGTGATGTGTTTTCCCTCCTTCGTAGCGATTGCCGCACCGATAAAACCTACCCAGAGGACGAGATTTCTGACCAATGGGTCTCCCCACGTCAGACCAGTGGAAAAGAGGTTTCGGAGGATGATCTGGATAAAGGCGATAAGGATCATAAAGCTTAACAGGATGACGAGAAGGGTTTGCTCCACGTGGTCGATGATTTCGTCCGTTTGCTCCCATCGATCCATTATTTTCCTCCTCTTCGATAACTTTCCAAAAGCGAAGTTACCTCCTCGAAGGTCTTTTTGGAGAAGGATTGGCCAAAGACATGACCCATTGCCTTATTCGACAGTCTTTTGAACTCCTCGACCTGATCCTTCGTGGGCGTAACAATCTTCACACCTTGCTTCGTCATCACTTTGGTGGCTTCTCGATTTTCGTTACGAGTCGCGATCTTGAATTGATCCAATGGAGTTTTGAAACTTTCCATGATGATCCCCTGAATAGGCAGTGGGATTTTTATGAAGGTCTCTTTGTTCACAACAATTCCACCTGCCAAATAGGCCAAGGGCACATCGGTCATATATTTTATTTTCGTAAACCACTGAAGCGAGATAGCATATGTGGGAGGCGCATAGACCACATCTACCATTCTGGTTTGAAGACCCACTAGGACATCCGTTGCAGAAAGCGGGATGGCCGAGACCCCGGCTTCATCAAAGATGGCTTTGGACATCGGCGATTCCTCCCAGATCCAGACCTTTGCCTTCTTGAGGTCGGCTACACTGGAGATGGGGAGGGTGGACATCAGGTAGATGAATCCTCCCTCTGACCAGCCTAAAAGGACATATCCATTCTCTTCAAAGCCCCTTTTGAGGAAAGAACCCATCTTGTTCAAGATAAAGTCGACCTCTTCATAGGTTTGGAAGAGGAAAGGAATCTGCAAGACATCGATCTCCTTAAATATCGAAGAGAGTCCCCCGCTGGAGAGGGCCGCACCTTGAATCTGGCCGATCTGCATCTTCCGGAGCATATCCGTCTCATCACCTAAGACTCCGCCAGGATAAATCTTAAACTGGAATTTGTTTTCCGTCTTCTTCATCACATCGGCATTCAGACTACCAAATGTCTTCATCAAAGCGCTTCCCTCTGGCGCCAGAGTTGCCAATTTGATGACGAGACTCTTCTCGTCTCCACTGGCTGAGCGTATGAGGAAGAGAAATGCCAATAAACCAATTCCCAAGATGTTGAGGACACCGCCTCTCGCCTTCATATGGTTTCTCCTATTCGAAGTATTCTTCTACACGGCTCATAAGTTCTTTTGCCTGCTTCTTAGCCACTGTGTTGAGAAGGGTTAAGTCTGGCAAGATATCGGCTGGAGTTTTCAGGACTTTTTGAAGGGTGGAGATAAAAAGGTCTTTATCCAATGCCTGTCGGGCATAATAGTTTGCATAGTAGACATAGGCCATCAGAAATTTCCCCTCTCCCAACTCGATGGCTTTCAGAAAATGTTCTTGGGACTTCCTTAGATCCCCTCCAGCCACTTTAGGCCTGGAGGCGAACCATATTCCCATAAAGAGATGGGGGCTGCCGTAGTTGAATCCCTCGTCGAGTTCCAGGACCCTCTGCATCATCAATTCTACTCTCGGTAATTCAGCCAGGGCCTCCATCGAATCTATGTTTAGGCTGATAAAGGACGCCCAGCAGTTGGCTGCCCAAAAGAGGTAGGGAACGTCTTCCTTTCTGAGAGCCTTCAGACCCTCCTTAAAATCGTCAAACGGCCTTCCCAGAGGATCCTTGAATCCCTTTAACTCCAAAGCCCTGAGGGCATATTGCCTACTTTTTCCCAGGAGCAGCGTTGCATATTCTTTGTCTTGTTCCTCCACAAAGGCCGATGAAAAAGAAGAATAGCCTTGAGCAGCAGCGATGAGCAGCTGTTCGTTATCTGGCCAGGCCCCAATCATGCCATCCATCAGCATCAGATAGGCTGGTGTCCCTTCCCGGATCATCTTCAGGTCAGTTTGTCTGTTCGAAGATCTCAACACTTCTTCGAGTAGCGTCGCCGCAACGCCCACGGTCATTTTCTTGCTGGGAAGACAAGCGGAGATGAGGAACAGGAAAGATAGGAAAAGGAAGATCCAGATCCGATTGAAAGACGACTTCATCTTCATCATCCCCTGTTTTTTCGTAGAAGCCTACAATGACTTAATTTATATTTCCAAATCTGGAGAATGTCAACTTCTTTCATCATGGTAGCCGGGATCAATCCCGTGTGCCATGGCTTGTCTGAATAACTCGTTATGGCGTAAGCAGACACTTCAATGGCCGGCGCGACCTTTGGCCACGGAGGAATGCGCCATCCTGTGGCCAGGATCTTGCTCCACATGGGCCTCAGTCAGAGAACCCCGCTGAAAGCGCCGCTTCGCCCATGGGGGTCCATCACCTATCAGATGATTTGAACCATGAGGCATCATTCAATCTCTCATGTTAAGATGATGTGTTCATCTTGACAAACAGAAGGTCAATCGATAAGAATAGCAGGGCGGCATGAAAAGGAGAGGCGAGTGAGGAACGATAGGAGACGGGTCGTGATCACAGGAGTTGGTCCGATCAGCCCCGTGGGGATTGGAAAAGAGGCGTATTGGGAGAGCTTGACCGAGGGAAAATCTTCCTTCCGGAGGATTGATTTCCCCAATCGAGATATGACTCAGTACCGATGTCGAATTGCCGCACCCATTGAGGGGTTTGATCTGTTTCAATATGTTGATCGGACAAAACACTCAAAGCATATCGGACGGACAGCCCAGTTTGCAATTGCTGCTGCTTGGTTGGCCTTGAGAGATGGTGGCATTGAGCTTGAAAAAAATGAGCAAGGAAAAGACGGCCACACTGACCAGATAGGACTGTACCAGATCAAGGGAATGGACTCTTTCCAGGCTGGGATTATTCTGGGAGTTGGTGTGGAGTCTATGGAATTAGTGGAGCATTACCACGAAAGATTTCTATCCAAGGGAGTCAAAGGACTTTCACCCTTTGGTCTTCCTAACATCTATCTGAGTGCCATCACCTCCCACGTCGCTCAGCATTTCTCCTTGAGGGGAACCGCTTATGCTCTTTCTACGGCCTGCGCCTCGGCCACCCATGCAATGGGTAATAGTTTCCTTCAGATTCAGAATGGAAGAGAAGATCTCATAGTGACAGGAGGAGCGGATGCCTGTATCACACCCTATGTCTTTGGAGGTTTTGACGTTCTGAGGGCGATGTCGACACGGAATGACGAGCCCCAAAAGGCCTGCAGGCCTTTTGATCGTGACAGAGACGGGTTTGTGATGGGCGAGGGATCGGGAGTACTCATTTTTGAAGAACTGAATCACGCCAGAGAAAGAGGGGCTCACATTTACGGGGAGGTTATCGGATTTGGCATGACGGCGGATGCCCATCATATCACCGAGCCCGATCCTGATGCTAGGGCATTATGTAAAGCGATCGAGGATACGCTTGAAATGGGCGGGGTTCGGCCTGAAGAGATCGATTATATCAATCCTCATGGTACTTCTACCCCTCTGAACGATAAGGTAGAGACAAAGGCAATAAAGGATATTTTTGGGAGCCAGGCTTACCGCATCCCTATCAGTTCTACAAAATCGATCACAGGCCATTTGATGGGGGCTGCAGGAGGGGTGGAGGCCATCTCCATCCTTCTTGCTATCGAAAGAGGGATTATCCATCCCACGATCAACTATGAATCTCCAGACCCAGACTGTGACCTCGACTATGTCCCCAATGAAGCGATAAGGAAGGAAGTGAGGACTGGCCTCTCCCTGTCTGCAGGTTTTGGTGGTGTCAACAGCGCCATTTTGATAAAGAAGTATGAAGATGGCCTTTCTTTCTGAACTCTCGCCCATATCTGCGAGCGAGAAAGACAGTTACTCCGGTGCTTCCTAGACCCTCAATTCCGCAACCTGAGAGTTGTGCCCCTCACTCTTTTTGAAAAACCCTTAAGAGATTTGACACGATTGAGGAAAGAGGTATAATATACAAAAAAGGCATTTGAAATCCCACAGTTATGGACCATTTTAGGATTGATCAGAATCAATTAGAATCCATCATGGGTCGCTTGAGGGAAAAAGGCTACAGACCTTCTCTTGAAGAAGTGAAGACCGTTGCGGACCTGATCGAGGAGCAGGTCCTCTTTGAGTATGTGGATCGCCTGATCAGTCGATCCGAAACCGTCCTCGAGATCAATCCTTCTCTTACGGAGAAGGAGATTCTTGAGACTTTAGCGAAGAACATGGTGGAATTTCTCGGAGCAGAAGCGGCGAGCATACGGATCTACGATCCTGGCAGGGAGGAGATGATCTCCTTTGGGTCTCACCCCTACCTGGCCGAAGATCGTGAAGAGGCCATTCCCTTTGAGGATACGATCGCGGGCGAAGTCGTCAAGACGCATCGAAGTTACTTCGTGCCCAACATCTTAAGAGAAGAGAAGTACAAAAATAGAGAGAAGGTTCAAAAAAGAGGGATCAATTCGATGCTGGCCATTCCGATCTCCATCCCCCGGTTCTCGTTAAGAGACGTGGATACTGAAGGATCTCTCCAGATTTACTACAGAGAGGCAGACAAGACATTCACTCCTTTAGAGGTCAAGATCGCGGAGATGCTTTCGAGACGGGTGAGTTATGTCATTGCCCGAAAACGAATCCTAGGTCTTCAGAAATTGAATGTGACCAAGGACAAGATTGTGGAGCAGATCTTCGTGAAGTTGGGGAGGCGGGAAGGGGTCAAGATGAAGGATGTCTTCAACCTGGTCATCCCAGAGCTGGTGGACATCATGCGGATCCAGAGGTGCTCCCTCTTCTCTGTGACGGAAGACCGGCAGCATGTTGTCTTGGAAGCCGGCTATCCAGAGATACAGCACGGGATCGGGAAGATCTTTTCTGTGAAGGAACCCTATATCGATGCCATTGTGAACCAGACCGGCCCATTCGGTGAGTTCGAGGACGAAAAACTCTATCCCGCCTATATCCTCATCAATAATCCGCAGAGAAGTCGTCTCATCCCAATGGACCTCAAACGATTTCTGGAGAGCAAACAAATCCACTCCGTTCTCTATATCCCCTTGAAGGTGAATGATGCGGTTCACTATTTTTTGGTCTTTGATGCCCAGACGCATCACAGACGATTCACGGACGAGGCGATCGAGGTTTTTACCTTCTTCGGCAAAGAGTTGATGAAGGGACTGAGACTAGAAAAGATGGACGATATCCTCCACGATTTCAAGAATCCTGCCATTGCAGCTGCAGGTTTCGCCAAACGAGCCCAGAAGATGTTGGAGGAGGGAGACTATCCTTCAAAGAAGGAAAAGCTCGATCAGGCCTTGGATATCATCGTGAGAGAGACCTCCCGGATCCAAGAATTGGCTCTGACCCTACATGGAGAGGGGAGGGAAGAGATCGTGGATCTAACAGAGAAATTGAAGAGGCGTTTCCTGCTTAATGAGGAGGCAATAAAAGAGCTGAAGCGAGAGAATATCTCTCTGATGGAGCAGGATTTGGAATCCCCTCTTTGGATTCGCTGCTTTCCGCTTCATATTGAAAGGATTCTGGACAATCTCCTTAACAACGCCTCTAATGCTATCCCCGAAGAGGGAGGAAGTCTTACCATCCGGTCCTATCGTAAAGAGCCTTGGGCAGTGGCGGAGATCACAAATACGGGTGAGATTTCGGAAGAGGATAAAGGTCGATTCCTCCTCGGCGAGGGTAAGGGCAGGGGACTTCACATCACTACCAGATTGGTCAAGCGGATAGGAGGAAAGACAGAGGTGGAATCAAGGGAAGGCCAAACAACCTTTCGGCTGATGTTTCCCCTCGCCAAGGAGCCAACCCGAGAGCTCTGATTTGGAGATTCCTGAAAAAGGTGCGTGAATTATTCTTTAAAGTTCTCACTTGGGACTCTTGACAACTGCTCAATCGGCGATTATATTTGGCCATTGTTCAATACCAATCTGAAGAATGAAATTCCAAGGGATGTTTTCAGGAGGTAGACATATGGGGCAAGAGCATCGAAGTAAAAAGGTATTTTCCATCTTCTTCATCGGACTATTACTCCTCTTCATTATTCCGTCCTATGGCATTGGTCAGGGGGAAAAAGAGATCAAGGACCTGAGGCCGGAGCGCGGCATGACCGTCTATCCCGAATACTCCGGGGTGACTGTCCCCCGGGGTGAAGCCGTCAAGATGGATTTGACCCTTGAGAACAAAGGCCGCACAGATGAGACGATCGATGTCAAAATTTCAACGATTCCTCAAGGATGGAAGGCCTTCCTGCGAGGTGGTAGTTATCAGGTCAGCGGGATGTTTGTGCCCAATGGGAAATCGAGGAGTCTGGCCCTGAGTTTGGAACCGGATAAGTCTGTCGGGCCCGGAACCTATCTCTTTCAAATCGATGGTCAGACGTCGGATGGAAAATTCACCTCCTCTCAGAAATTAACCGTGACGGTACAAGAGAAGATTCCCGGGACCGAAGACATACAAATCACAACCTCCTACCCGGTGTTAAGAGGGCAAACAGACGCCAAGTTCGAATTTTCTCTGGAGGTCATGAATAAGAGCGAGAGTGATCGCACCTTTAATCTTTCGGCCGTCGGGCCTGAGAAGTGGGAGTTAAATCTCAAACCGGCCTATGAGGCGAAGCAGATCTCCAGTCTGCGTATCAAGGGGGGGCAGAGTCAGACTCTGGCTGTGGAGGTAACCCCATCAAAGGATGCCCAGGCCGGGGAATACCCCGTACTGGTCAGGGTGAGTTCTGGAGACAAGAAGGCAGAGGCCAAATTGATGGTCGTCCTGACGGGCATCTACAAAATCGATGCGGGAACACTCACAGGAATTCTCTCACTGGAAGCGGTCGCTGGGAAAACGGCCAACTTCTCACTCTTCGTGAAGAACACAGGCTCTGCGGTCAATCGAAATATCACCTTTTCATCTTTTAAGCCTGAGAATTGGGATGCAAGTTTCAAACCCGAAAAGATCGATGCACTGGAACCCGGCGCGCTGAAGCAGGTGGAGGTGACTGTCAAACCCGCATCGCAGGCCCTGGTGGGAGATTATTCTGTAGGGGTGATGGTCAATGGAGAAAAATCGGATAAGACCATTGAAATGAGAGTCACAGTGAAGGCTTCCACCGCATGGGGCTGGATCGGAGTCGGTGTCATCGTTTTTGTGATTGCAGGTTTGAGTGCATTGTTCATTTGGTTGGGGAGACGCTAAGTTGAAAGAACAGACGATTATCGAAGCCGATGGGCTGACAAAGAAGTATGGGTCCCAGATTGCTGTGAATGACCTCACTCTTCAGATCCGGGAAGGGGAAGTATTTGGGTTTCTTGGTCCTAACGGTGCGGGCAAGACAACGACACTTCTGATGTTTCTGGGCCTCACCGAGCCTACCTCAGGGAAGATTCGGGTTTGTGGATTTGATCCAACACGTGAACCCTTACGCGTCAAAGAGAAGGTTGGTTTTCTGCCTGAAAATATCGGCTTTTATGACGACATGGATGCAGAACAGAACCTCCGCTATGTGGCCCGATTGAACCGAATCCCTGACGAAGTTTCTGCAAGGAGTATCGAAGAGCTGCTCATCATGGTAGGTCTCTCAGAAGAGGCTGGCAAAAAAGTAGGGCTATACTCCAAGGGGATGAGACAACGTCTTGGGATCGCTGAGGTTCTCATCAAAGAACCTCAGCTCGTTTTCCTCGATGAACCCACCATTGGCTTAGATCCGGACGGCACCAATCGGATGCTCGACCTGGTCCACTCCCTTAGTCGACAGAAGAATATCACGGTCTTTCTCTCCTCCCATCTACTCGATCAGGTTCAGAGGATATGCGACCGGGTGGGAATCATGATCAAAGGACACCTGGTTGCCAAGGGGCCCATCAAGGAATTGGCCAGGGATAAACTGGGAATCGACAGGGAACAATATACTCTCGAAGAGATCTACATGAAGTATTTTAAGGAGGCCTGAGTTGCACGGAATCTTCACGATATTCAGAAAAGAGATAGCGGATCACTTCAGCAGCACACGATTTCTTCTGATTTCTGCACTCATTGTGATGGTGGGGGTGATCGTTGCGTCGATGGTGGGCATGAGTATTCAGGAAGAGTTGAAAGGGATCGCCAAACCGACCCTCATTTTTCTGTTCCTTTTCACTTCCACAGGGAAGCTTTTCTCGTTTGCTCAGTTTATCGGTTTTTTCGGTCCCCTCATCGGAATCATCCTGGGATTTGATTCGATCAATCGAGAAAGGGTATCGAGGACATTGAGCAAGCTGGTCTCCCAGCCCATTTACAGGGATTCGATCATCAATGCCAAATTTCTTTCGGGGGTTACGATCATTGCCATCGTATTGGTCGCCATTATCCTCATCATCTCAGGCCTTGGCATTCGATTGATTGGAGTTGTCCCGGGAGCGGAGGAGGTCTTGCGTCTTGCGATTTACCTCATGATCAGCATTCTCTACATCTCCTTCTGGCTGGGGATATCGATCCTTTTCTCGGTGACCTTTCGAAGCACTGCAACCTCTGCGCTAGCCTCTTTGGCCTTTTGGATCTTCTTTTCTTTTTTCGTAAGCTTGGGGGCCGGGGTTTTGTCGGATGTGATCGCACCGGTCAATCAAAGCACAGGGGCGGATCCTGAGATGATAGTCAGGCATGAACAGGTGCAGGGGATGATCTCCTCCTTTTCTCCGATGACCCTTTATAGCGATGCCACTTCTACGATTCTCAATCCGATGAGTAAGACCACAAGATCCTTGGTCCTGATGGGACCCATGGAGAGATTGTCTATTTCTCGCTTCCAGAGCCCGCTGCCGGTTTCCCAGAGTCTTTTTATCGTCGCCCCCTATTTGATTTCCATCGTGGCCATTACCTTTCTCTGTTTTGGAATCTGTTATGCGGTCTTCATGCGGCAGGAGATAAGAACGATCTGACGTACTCCAGTTGTCAGA
>JBEKDJ010000155.1:0-10563 GCA_050014415.1 Thermodesulfobacteriota bacterium
CTTGCCAGAACCCGCTGGGGCTACCGAGCCGAGAAAGATGAAGGTATGATATTCGGACAGTAACTTTTGGGCAGCTGAAAAATGCCCCAAAGATTGCAGCTATCTGCAGTTTTTAGGTCACTTCTAAGCTCCAACAAAAGAGGCAGGATCATGTCTGGCTCTGTCTCTTTTCGCTGAATACTGAATATCAGGAATTATGGTTAGGGTTAAACCGTCCGTCTCTTTCTTACATAGTATCTACAAAGGGTGAGGATCGGCCTACTTTAAGGATTGATGGTTTCCGTTAGAAAGAGAGTATAGCGCATTTCTCACCGGCTGGTGTGTAGCGGATGCAGCACAATAGTCAGGTGCAGAAAAATATTCTGTCTCTACGGCTGGATACCTGGGTAGTCATTCTTTGATAATCTCATCTCCCACCGCTTGGTTACCGGGGCAATTCTACTTATAACTCATGCGTCTATTCAAATGAGCTAAGCAGACCTGATCATACTTTCTCCTGTGTGAGATCAATTGGTTTGTGTGTTTCGTCATTTTTCCACGCCCCTCATGCCCATTTCCCTTTTCTCAAGTATTGCTATAAAGTGCTTATCACATGCATTGATGGTTAACCCTTTAGGCATCTTATCAAAGTACATCGCGTAAAATGGCTATTGACAAGCTCTCTATTTTATGGATGATTAGGGATGTCATTCTCTTCACGGCGAGACCGTGTCGTCCTGAGAAGAAAACTTTGTGTCTGTCTGAGGGGAAAAGATCATGTTGAGTTCTAAGAAGCTAATTATTCTTCTGGTAGCCAGCTCCCTCTCCGTTTTCGTGTCACTCCGACCGGCGAGTGCACAATATTCGAGCCTGTTAGAATACTGGTTGAAGAACTTCTACTACCCGCGGAAGCCGATCAAAGAAAAGCCAATCCTCAACAGGGAATTACTGGCCGAGGCGGTCCCCGATGAATGCTTCAACGGAATCGGAAATCCTTATCCCCAAGGCCCTCCCTGTCCGGACGGTTCAATTCCAAAGGTAAATCAGGCCTATGTCTGGGCTCTCACGAAACTGAACGATACTCTCTGGTTCGGAACCTACGCAAATCCTCACTGTTTGGCCATAGGCGCATTCTTTCCTTTACCCCATCAGACATCATCGTGGGTCTGCGAATTTGGCAGGAGCAGCTATCCTGCCCCCATCTCCCTGCCTGATGCGACTCGGGACTTTAGGCCGCCTAAAATCTATTCGTTCGACACCGCCTCGGGAACTCTCAGCGATCGAACTCCCGTTTCAGGGGTAGCGAAGGATTTAATCGAAAAGACCTTCGGGATTCGGTCCGCTAGCCATTGGGGTGAGGTCATTTTTCTAGGAGGCCCCTGCTTGAATCCGACTCCTCCTGCACCCCCTGTCGGCGGTGAAGGAATCAATCTTTTTGCTTTCCATGCCACGACCGGGGAGCTGATAGGGGCAAAAAATCTTCCGGAATATAGTGATATTCGCACATGGGTCGTTGAGAAGGGGGTTCTTTACGCAGGGGTGAGAAATTCGGAGGGTGGAGGAAGCGTATTGCGCTGGAGGGGAAATCTCGACGATCTCTTTCAATTCGAAGTCGTTGGAAAACTCGACAGTGAAGCCGCCTCCATGGTCTCCCATCAAGGCCGTCTTTTTGTCACGACCTGGCCTGGTTCGAATGGAGCAACGAGCCTTTATATGAGTCCTCCAATCCCTGACGAAGGCCTAACGAGCGGCCAACTTGAAAAGTGGTCAAAGGTATGGGATGCAAGGGACTATGAACCCGATCCGGTGACGGCCACTACCTATTACGGGGGCGCCCTGGCATCGTTTAAAGGATATCTGTATTGGGGCACCCTCCATGCTCCGGGCCAGGGCTTGATGGCGGCCCTGTCAGCTCATGATAATCATTTGATCGATCTCGATGAGAACGGCAATGGGGTCCTAGACCTGCAGGAGTTTTCTAACGCGGCCTTGGGGACTTATCGGGCCTTCAGTCTTTTCCGCGGCAGGAATTTCGGCAGATCGAATCAGAAGGTTCAACTCCTCTACGGTCAGAAATTTTTCCCTGTGTATGATCCGGTCCAAAAGAAATACACCGTCGCGGATGATACAATCCATCGTAATAGAATGCCCAATCCGTCTCCCAAATGGGGGAAGTCAGGGGTTGGAAATTTTTTCAATGCTTATGTTTGGAGCATGGCCGTATACAGAAATCATCTCTACATTGGCACCTTTGACTGGCGCCCCTTTTTGGATCAGGAATTCATAGAGGCGATGCTGAAGGGATTTAGCCCGGATGGGTCGCTGGATTCGGTGATTGAGGAAGTTGTGCCACTGCTTCAGCTGTTGAAATCCGCCATCGACCCCGGAACAGGGGCGGATCTTTATCGAGTCAATGGTCTCTCGCTGGCTGCGCCTGAATCGGTCCGCGGGCTTGGAAATCCCGTAAACTTTGGAATCCGAACCCTGCTTGCGGACGATGCACTGTATGTCGGGACGGCCAATGCGATGAACCTGTTAGCGGATCCGAATGACCATCCCCTTAAGGGTGGGTGGGAGCTCATTCGACTGAAGCGCAAGTGAGAACCGGCTATTACAAAATAGAACCCACTCCAAGCATAACCCGTAAAGGAGCAAAGGATCCGTAAAGGAAGAAGTCAGTAAGGAAACACCCTGATGTATTGGGGTGCTTTTGACCCCCTAAAACCGAGGATATCTTGCCAAGATGTGCTATTTCCAAAAGGCTTCGGTATGAAAAACAAATCAAAGCCCTTCATTTGTTCTGTTTATTATCACTCGAAATATCGCATAGAAGGGTTGAAATTGAAAAACAAGATTTTAAGAAGAAAAAGGTGAGGTCAATCCTGATTTACTCTGTCTTCCCCTCTGACTTCAAAATTTATGGAGTCGATGATTCGATCTTCTTCATCCACAATGGCGAGGTGATATTTTCCTGCAACGGGAGTCCATGGAATAGCCTTTCCCGCCGTGGCCATTGATGCACCATTCAATTTCCATCGGACTCTCCCTTCGTTTGTCTGTGACATGAAGAAGACTATTTGCAGTTCCGTGGGGATATCAGGATCAAGCGCAATGATGGTCCCTGGCGGGGGGTAGAGGATTCGCTGGTTGAACTGGCCGATGCTCTGATCCTTTGAATTGGGTTCTGTCCCGCGGATGAACCATTCTTCCCTTGAGGATTCCGTACCATGGGGAGAGGCAATTTTCATCTTCACCAAACCAGGGGGAGGTTCTCTTTTCGGATTTGAATCGCCTTGATGGAGGAAATTCATCATCTCGATCCAGATGGGAGCAGCTCCGGTTATCCCGCTCACATTCCACATGGGCTCCCCAGAGAAGTTACCTACCCAGACCCCTACGGTGTATCTCCTTGAATAACCGATGCACCAGTTATCCCTCATATCCTTGCTGGTACCCGTCTTGACGGCCGTCCAGAAACGGGTGGACAAAGGATTTTCGAGACCGAAGGTAATAGACCGGGCATCTCGATCGGATAATATGTCCGAGATGAGAAACACCGCCTCCTTTGAAAATACCTTCCTTCTCTCGGAAACAGTCCCTGCTGTGGCGAACCGGAGTTCCCTCCACTCTCCCCCATTGGCCAAGGTACGATAGGCATTGACTAGCTCCCATAGGCTCACATCTGCCGATCCCAGGGCGAGAGACGGACCGTAGAAATCGCCTGATTCATTAAGTCCTTTGATCCCCAGTTGCCGCAGTCTACTCAGAAAAGGTTCTATGCCAGTGAGAGAAAGCGTCTTGACTGCGGGCACATTTAGCGATGAAGCCAGAGCCACACGTGAAGTGACCAATCCTCTGAACCGACTGTCATAGTTTCCGGGTTGGTAGATTCCACTTAGGACTCCGACGTCCAAGGGTGTGTCACCTAAAAGGGAGGCCGGAGTAAGGATATGCCTATCAAAAGCAAGGGCATAAAGGAAGGGTTTCAGAGTTGAACCTGCCTGTCTTTTGGCCTGAAGGCCATCTAGGAACCGACCATAAGAAGGCTCTCCGCTGTGACTCACATAGGCCAGAATATTCCCTGTGCTGTTCTCCACGGCGAGAATGGCCCCATCCTTAACATTTTGCGATCTCAGAAAAAGGAGATGATGTGTTAGGCGATCAATGGCCAAACGCTGGAGCTTGCGGTCCAGAGTACAGGTGACGGTAGATCCATCTGGCTGGCCCTGCAACAAGTGCCTGGCGACATGAGGAGCGAGGGCTGCCTGTGGCCGCAGAAAATTAGGCCCTAAAAATACCTGTCTCACCTTAGCATTGATCTCATCGCCCTCTATTTGCCATTTCATCGATCGACTGAGATATGAAGCCCTTTTGACGACTTCTGCTGAAGAGGCATTTGGAGACCTGATGAGCGAGGCCAGGATAAGGGACTCAGGTCGATCGAGGCCGTGAGGATCTTTCCCAAACAGCGCCCTCGAGGCTGCGGCAATCCCTTGAAGTTCTCCACGGAATGTAACGAGGTTGAGGTAGGCTTCGAATATCTCAGCCTTTGCCCAGCTCTTTTCAATCTCCCAAGCGTTTAGGATCTGTCTCTGTTTCTGCCAGATGGATCGCCTTCCCCTTCTTGATGGGTGCTCTCTATCCAGGATGGAGGCTAACTGCATGGTAATGGTGCTCGCTCCACGAAGACTTTCTGACGTGAGTCCCTGGATCAAGGCAGCACCCATCGATCGATAGTCCACTCCTCCATGATCATAGAATCGCTTGTCCTCGGCTTGAATCACCGCATCCTTCAAGGCAGGCGAAATGTTCTTGAGAGAGGTCCAGTCAAGTCTTCTCCGATGTTTATCCGTCCTTAATTCATGGAGGATTTCTCCATGCCGATCGAGTAAAAGAGAGTCTGATTTGATATAGGACTTCTGGACCTCCTCATAAGAAGGAAGGGCGTGGGCTGCACTGGCCTTCAAGAAGACCAATAGGGCAAGAAAGAAAAACCTCGTCATTCGTGTGACTCTCTTTTCATTGAATAAACCTTAACGCTGCATTCGACCGGTAGTTGATTGTACGCCTAATACCTTAGGATGCGGCCTTCCATAAGCCTTCCGGGTAATATGCGATTCCAGCCAAAGTGACCTTCTTTTTATATAATAGAGCCAACGCCATTCTTCACAATATGTCCTGAGAAACTTATATCAAAACCTGGGAGTCCTTGTCAATTTGTGAAAGCCCATCAAAATACCTCGCTTGGAGAGGCGAAGTATGTCGAATGTCTGGAGTCTGTGGTCTGACGTCTGAATCATTCGTAGGTTTAATTGACGGTAAATGTGCTTGGGTATTATAATGCCTGTACTATTTATCAGCTATGATTTCTATGTACGAAGAACGGACCTACCGAGATTTGGTGAAAACGGATGACCTTGTCAGGTTTGAGGTCATTGTCAAAGAGACAGATCTCCTTGTGCGGGCGGAAAGGGATCTCTCGGCCGAAGCCAGAGAATCAGTGCTAAGATATCGTCACCAACTTGAAACTTACATTGCGATGAATCCAGAATTCCAGACGAGCCTTATCCCTACAAAGGATGATCCCCGTGTGCCGGAGATCATTCAAGAGATGGTGCGGACTTCCCGAATCGCCAATGTCGGCCCGATGGCCGCTGTCGCAGGAGCGATGGCTGAGATGGTTTCAAAGGACCTGCTCAAGCTCTCGCAAGAGGTGATCGTTGAGAACGGCGGGGATATCTATCTTTCCACGTCAAAGGAGCGGACTGTTGGAATCTATGCAGGCCGTTCCCCCCTGAGCCTTAAGATCGGGATTCTGATTAAGCCTGAAGAGACGCCTCTTGGCATCTGCACCTCATCGGGAACCGTTGGCCACTCCCTCAGTTTTGGGAAAGCAGATGCGGTCTGCGTCCTTTCTAAGTCCGCAGCCCTTGCCGATGCGGCAGCGACCGCCGTTGGAAATGTCATTCAGGGGAAGAAGGATATCGAAAAGGGCCTGGAAAGAGGAAAAGAGATCGAGGGCATATTGGGAACGCTCATCATCGTGGGAGAAAAGATGGGTGTTTGGGGAAATATCACCCTGACACAACTTTAGGTACATTAGAATTCAGAAATCAGTAGCCAGAATCCAGAATAGAAATGATTAGATTCTGGGGATTTTTGCAGGTTATTTTTTTCTAAATTGAGCGATTCTACGATTGAAGCATTTAAGATTGTCATTCCCGCGGAGGCGGGAATCCAGAAAACAAGCCAAGAACCTGGATTCCTGTTTTCACAGGAATGACAGGGTTCTATTTCACTCATTGGGTGGATAACTGATGCGATTGAGAAGGGTTTAATTTGAATACTTTCCTCATTTTGATCCAAAATATCGCTCAAATTAGGTTTTTGTATTCTGAATGTTGACTCCTGGATGCTGGATTCTCAGAATTGAAAAATACGCTTGGATAGAACGATGACGACGGTTTCAATTGCCACACTCGGTTGTAAGGTCAACCAATTTGAATCCGAAGCCCTTATGGCTTCCCTGGAACAGAGAGGATATCGCCTCATTCCTTTCGGAGAAAAGGCAGATATCGTCATCGTCAATACCTGTACTGTTACCCACCGGGCGGACTTTCAATCGAGGCAGATGATCCGAAGGGCCTTCCGATTCAATCCGGATTCGTTGATTATCGCGACCGGATGCTACGCACAGGTAGAACCTGAAGCGATTGCAAAGATTGAAGGGGTGCGATATCTTCTGGGAAATCGAGAAAAGAACCAGATCCCTGATCTTCTCCCGCTGCTGGAAAACGGAGAATACCCTCAAATTCAAATTGCTAACATGCAAGAAGAGGTGTTCTTTTCGGATGTTCCTCTCCACTCCTTTCATCGTCACACTCGGGCCTTTCTAAAAATCCAGGATGGGTGTAATGCGCGTTGTTCGTACTGTATCGTCCCTCTTGCCAGAGGCCGATCGAGAAGCCTTCCTCCGGAGAGACTCCTCGAGCATCTGAGCATATTGAAGGAGAGAGGATTTAAGGAGGTTGTACTCACCGGCATTCACATGGGCGCCTACGGACTTGACCTCACCCCTCCTTTTTCCTTAGAAAGACTTCTCACACGACTGGAAGGAGAGGAGACTCCTGACCGGATACGCCTCAGTTCAATTGAGCCAGGAGATTTTTCTCCAGGTCTCATCTCTCTTCTCTCGCAGTCAAGCAAGGTTTGTCCTCACCTCCATATCCCTATCCAGAGCGGAGACGACGAAATCTTGAACATGATGAATAGAGATTATGATCATTCCTTCCTTTGTGATCTCATCGTAGAACTCCATCGAAGGATTCCAAAAGTCTCAATCGGCGCGGATGTGATCGTGGGGTTCCCAGGGGAGACAGATGAGAGGTTTGAGCGCAGTCATGAGCTGATTGAATCCCTACCTTTTTCTTATCTCCATGTCTTTCCTTTTTCCATGAGAAAAGGGACCTCTGCCAGCAAGCTTCCCCATAAAGTAGATGAGGGAAAGGTCAAGAAGAGGGCTGAGATATTGAGGGATCTGGGGAGGCAGAAACGCCAGGCTTTTTACCGCCAGTTTCTCCATCAGGAATTGAATGTTCTTGTGGAAGACCGGAAAGAAAAGGGGACCGGAAGGTGGAAGGGGCTTTCGCGGAACTACATACCCGTTCTTCTTAACAGAGAAGAAGGATCAGAAGACCATCCGGCTTGGATCAACCAGGAATGGAGAGTGATGGCAACCGAGTTGACGGAAAGGGGAGTCGTTGGAAGAGTGGTGGGGAGGTAGAATGGAAGAAGAAAGGTTAGCCTCATTAAAGGAGCTGGAGAATCGTCTGGGCTACCGGTTCAATGAGATCAGGTGGCTGGATCAGGCCCTCACCCATAAGTCCTATATCCATCAGACGAACACCTCGAAGGAAATCTCAAATGAGGTCCTGGAATTTCTCGGTGATGCTGTACTCAGTCTTGCTGTAGGTCATCTCCTTATTCAGAAACTTCCTGAGGCTCAAGAAGGGACGCTTTCGAGAAAAAGGGCCCACCTCGTCAAACAGAGCACCCTTGCATCCCTTTCAAAGGAATTCCAATTGGAGAAACATCTCCTTCTCGGAAAGGGTGAACTGCAAAATGGTGGGATGAAGAAGTCTTCCATCTTGGCCAATACGTATGAAGCTCTGATTGGAGCCATCTACATGGACTCAGGATTTCCTCAGGCCTTAGTGGTTATCTCCCGACACTTTGAGCCTTACCTCCAGCCCGAAACCGACTTTCCTCCTTTTGATGACTACAAGAGTCTGCTTCAAGAATATTCCCAAGGGAATCTTGGACTGTCTCCCCAGTATCGCGTGGTGCAAGAATCAGGGCCGGACCACGACAAACAATTCCAAGCCTCTGTCATGATCGGCGACGAGGTGAAAGGGATTGGGTGCGGGAAAAGCAAGAAGGAAGCTGAGCAGGAGGCAGCGAAAAAAGCCCTGGAAGGATTGCAGATTGAGGATCGGAGATTGCAGATTGAAAGGTCTGAAATCTGAGATCTGAAATTTGAAACTGAATTATTTATGACGCCATTGATCATTCCGATTTTTCTTCCTTATGCGGGTTGTCATGACCGCTGTCTCTTCTGCAACCAGAAGGCAGCGGCTGAAGGACTTCCTTCTCCCTCTTCTATTCGAAGACTCATCGAAACCTCCCTTGTCAAGCTTCCCCTTGATTGTCAAGGAAGGGAAAAACAGGTTGCATTCTACGGTGGGAGTTTCACGGCCTTGAAGAGAGAGCAGCAGGTTTACTATCTGAAAGAGGTCCAGCCCTTCCTCGCCTCTGGCCTGGTCAATTCCGTTCGCATTTCGACCCGGCCTGATGCCCTGGATGAAGGGGTTCTTCATCTGCTTAGGGAATATGGGGCCAAAACAGTGGAGATTGGGACCCAATCGATGATCGATGAAGTTCTATCACTTTCCAATCGGGGCCATTCGGCAGAGGACACCATTTCCGCAGTTTCACGGTTGAGAGGGTTGGGCTTCGAGACAGGGTTACAGCTGATGATTGGCCTTCCAGGGGACAGCTTCGTTCATTTTCTTCGAACTCTCGATCGGATCATCGACCTTAGACCTGATTTCGTCAGGATTCATCCGACACTGGTGCTGAAGGGTGCTCCTCTTGAGATCCTCTGGCGGGCTGGAAGGTATTCCCCTCTCTCTTTGGAAGAAGCAATTGAATGGCTAAAGAAAGGCCTTCTCAAATTAGAAAAAGCATCAATTCCTGTAGGACGCGTTGGCCTCCAACCAACGAAGGAGTTGGAGAGGGACCTTCTCGCAGGACCCTTTCACCCTGCTCTTCACCATTTAATCGATTCGGAGATCTTCTTCGATATGGCAACCTCCCTTCTTCAGACGTCTCAAAAGGATGGTCGGGCTCTGTTCTCATGTCACCCCAAAGAGGTCTCGACTCTACGGGGACAGAGAAATGAGAATATTTCGAAACTAAAGGACCAATTCAAACTCAACGAGATCTTAGTCGAAGGAAGACAGAAATTGCCGAGAGGTTACCTTGGGCTTCAAACCCAAGAGGGAGAGGTTTCGATCCACAGAAAGTCCCTTTCTTTTTAGAAAAAGTGTTGCTGGGTTTCTAGCATGAAGCTCGCTGGGAGCCTGCTCTTGGCACGATCCAGTGCAGTGACTCATTGGGCAGTTTGTTCATTCACATTGGTAAGGGTTTCCTCCTATTTAGAATCCCCCATACCTCCTCTGTAAAAGGGGTCTTGATCTCTAATCGTTGGCCTAGGCGTAGGATCACACCACCAAATAGATCGCGTTCGTCTGGTTTGTCCAGACGTTCAAAGTCACGCTGAAATGAAGTCTTAGTTTCGTAAGGGAAATCGTAGCCCTTCTGATAGACATCTGTGATGATCGTCTCCGGTAAACGAATCCCTTTTTTCCGGGAAAGGGCAACTATTTCGTGCATGATGGAAAGGACATAATCGCTCAACCGGCTTGATTTCACCACTTGACCGAGTGTCTTATCAAAACTCGCCGTCACCAAACCAAAAGCTGCGATAAACACGAACTTTGCCCAGATCTCGGCATACACATTATCAAGCCATTCATACTTGATACGGCTTGTGTCAAAGAGCTCAAAGAGGCGGTGAGGAACAAAGGCGGCAGTTTGCGGGTCTTTGCCGAGGAGGATCTTGCAGGCCCCACCAGTTTGAGTCACTTTCCCATACGTTTCGATGTGGGTTCCTACATAGACGGAAGCAGGGAAAACTTTGCCAGTGTTGAGACTCTCTCTGATTCTTTCGTAAATGTCGATACCATTCAGTAAAGGCACGATGAGTGTGGTATCTGACACCTTGCCCTTAAGCTGCGTGACAACGTTCTCGAGGTCATACGACTTGACACACAATAAACAAACATCAAGCTCCGGAAGCTCATCGATATGATCCGTAGCTAAAGTTGGATGGCAAACCCATTCCCCTTCTGCGGAGGTGCCAACATATAGCCCTCTCTTAAGGATCTCGTTTAAATGCTCACCTCTCGCAACAAAGTATACTTGGCCTCCCTGTTTGGGGGCAAACTGACAAATCTTGCCACC
>JBEKDJ010000156.1:0-10467 GCA_050014415.1 Thermodesulfobacteriota bacterium
TTAACAAAAAAGGGAGGTCCCACGACCTCCCTTATCAAACCAGATCAACAATGTCATGGGCTTATCGCTTAGAGAATTGAGGTCTGCGCCTGGCTCCCCTTCTCCCATATTTCTTGCGCTCCTTAACTCTCGAATCACGGGTCATGAAACCGGCTTTCTTCAGGACATCTTTGAAGTCGAGATTGTATTGAAGAAGAGCCTTCGAAATGCCGTGTCGGATGGCGATGGATTGACCGGAGATACCTCCTCCATGGACATTAACGGTCACATCGAATTGATTTCGGGTTCCAGTGAGATCGAGGGGCTGAAGAGCGACCATTTCACAGGTCTCCCTCCCAAAGTATTCTTTGATCCCTCTCTCATTAATGACAAACTTCCCTTCGCCAGGTTCAAGCCATACCCTTGCGATGGATGTCTTTCTCTTGCCAGTTGCGTAAATGGGTTCTGCCACGGTTCTTCTCTCCTTTAAATTTCAAGTGGTACGGGCTTCTGGGCCTCATGGGGATGACTTGGCCCGGCATAGACCTTCAGTTTTCGAAGCATCTGCCGGCCCAGGCTATTCTTCGGGAGCATCCCTCTTACCGCCATTCTGATCATCTCCGTCGGCTTCTTCGCCAGGAGCTTCTCTGCACTCATCTCCTTAATCCCCCCTGGATAGCCGGTGTGATGATAATATGTTTTATCCTTCATCTTTTTTCCCGTTAAGGTCACCTTCCCTGCATTGACAACGACCACGAAATCTCCTGTATCCAGATGGGGGGTATAAGTGGGTTTGGTCTTGCCTCTCAAAAGATCAGCCAGTTTTGTGGCTAATCGGCCTAAGATCTTCCCCTCTGCGTTCACCAGGTACCACCGATGTTCCAATTCCTCTTTTTTAGCTTGATATGTCTTCATTCACTTCCTTCCGAGTATAACGAATCTGAATAAGGCTATTTGAGATTTTACAATTCAAGGAATCCAGAATCCATGAGTCGGAATGAAAAGACAATTCCTTCTCGCCTTGTTCGTGGGTCAAGGCACAAAGTTAACCAATCTTCTATTCTGGATTCTGGCTCCTGACTTCTGAATTCTGTAAGAATCTAATATACCTTTCTTGCTCCCGTCAAGATTCTTATCGCCTTACTCTTCGCTGCCCCGAAACATGCTCTTCCCAAAATAAGACGACCGGGCTCGCAATATAGACGGTGGAATAGGTTCCGGTGATCAATCCAACAACCAGTGCAATAGTAAAATCGTGAATAACCTCCCCCGCAAAGAAGAAGAGGATTAAGACGACCAACATCACTGTTCCCGTGGTAAGAATGGTTCTCCCTAGGGTTTCATTGATACTCGTATTGAAGATCGTCACAAGCTCCTCTTTCCTCATCTTCTTGATATTTTCTCTGACCCGGTCAAAAATGACGATCGTATCATTGATGGAGAACCCGATGATTGTTAGAACGACAGCCAAGACGTTTAAAGAGAATTCTATGTTTAAGATGGAGACAGCACCGAAAACCACAACAACGTCATGAAACAGAGAAGCAATGCCGCCGAGACCATAAGATAATTGATGAAACCTAAATGCCACATAGATCAGGATAGCCAAGAAAGCGAGTATCACAGCCCACATGGCTTTTGTCTTCAGATCCTTCCCAACTTTTGGGCCTACAACCTCTGCCCTCCGAATCTCCAGGGCTTTATCCTTGAATCGCTCCTGGAGAGATGTCTGAATCGTTTTGGACAGTGCGTCCAAATCGCCGGTTGTTTTCTCCACCCGGATCAAAAACTCATTCTCTCCTCCAAATTTCTGGACAACTGCATCCTTCAAACCTATGGCATCCGTGGTGTTCCGGACTTCGGAGATATCCAGGGCCTTTGAGGATTTGATCTGAATTGCAAGGCCTCCCGAGAAGTCAACTCCCAATTTCAATCCGCCGTGGTACAGAATAGAGCCGAAGCTTACAAGGATGGCTATTGTTGAAATCCAAAGCGTGATCTTCTTCTTCCCAATGAAATCTAACCGGGTATTAATAGGAATCAATTCCATAAGTCAGTTTCCCTTGTCTAGATGCTCAGCCGTTTGACTCCCGGTTGAAGGGAGAGATAGTCAAACATTATCCTTGTGATATAAACGGCTGTGAAGATATTGGCCAATATCCCGATACTTAATGTCACGGCAAATCCTTTTACCGGACCTGTCCCGAACTCGTAAAGAATGATCCCTGCGATCAAGGTCGTTAAGTTGGAATCGATGATAGCGGAGAAGGCCCGATGATAGCCTTGATCGATCGCTGCTCGAACCGTCTTTCCGAACCTCAGTTCCTCCTTGATCCTCTCGTGGATGAGAATATTGGCGTCGACTGCCATTCCAACTGAAAGGACGAGGCCGGCAATGCCCGGAAGGGTAAGGGTGGCTCGAAATAGGGCAAGGGTTGCAAAGGTTAACACTATATTTAGCACAAGGGCAAAATCTGCGATGACCCCAGACACCTTGTAGTAGAAAATCATGAAAAGAACGACTAATGCCGCGCTGATTAAAGTGGAGATGATCCCCTGATGGATGGAATCCTGCCCAAGGGAGGGCCCTACTGTTCTTTGTTCAAGGATCTTGACAGGTGCAGGCAGCGCACCTGATCTAAGAACAACGGCTAGATCACTCGCCTCTTGCGTATCAAAACGGCCTTCGATCATGGCTCTTCCCCCTGCAATTCTATCCTTAATCACAGGGGCCGAATAGATATTATTGTCAAGAATAATAGCCAATCTCTTCCCGACATTTGAGCCGGTGATCTGCTCAAAAAGTTTCGCTCCAATATCAGTGAATTCCATAGAAACGTACGGCTGGTGAAATTGCGAATCGAGCGAGACGCGAGCATCTCTGATGAATTCACCTGTCATCAATGTCTTTTCTCTCAGCAAATAGGGAACCTTTCTCGCTGCTCCTGTCTGAGGATCAACGGACTTTTGATACAGAAGGATGTCACCTTCAGGAATCTGTCCCTTCAGTGCTTCATCGATATTCCCTTCCTCATCTAACAGCTTGAATTCCAAAAGGGCGGTCTTTCCGATAAGATCGATTGCCCTTTCCGGATCCCTGATTCCGGGGAGTTGGACCAAAATCTGGTCAGTACCCTGGAGAGTGATCTCAGGTTCAGACACGCCAAACTGATCGATCCGGTTCCGTATGATTTCTAAGGCCTGATCGATGGCCCTTCTCTTTGAAACCTCTATTTCCTTAGGATCAAGGATAAGCTGCAGTTTCCATATCCCTCCCACCTCAGTGGGGGAAAGCTCATGCAACATTGGAAACTGCCTGTTGAGCAGATTATCCACCTTCTCCTTGGCGCCGGAGAACTCCAGGACAATTTGATCCTTCTCCCTTTCCAATTTTCCAACGGGAACTCCTTGGTCTTTCAGGCCATCTCCCAGATTGTTTTTGATTTGTTCCACATAACTCTCTACAGCCTTATCTGCTTCTACACCTAGGAGAAGATACATTCCTCCCTGTAAATCCAGACCAAGATGGATCTTTTCAGAAGGCAAGACTTTACTCCACCATTGGGGCAATTGGGAGGTCACGGTCGGGATGAGTAGAAGAATAGCAAAAAGCGTGATGGCCCCATAAAGTATCGCTTTCCACCTCAGACTTTTCAGCATGCAAAGCTCCTCAGGATCATTCCTGCCTACCCTGAACCAGTAAGGTTTGTAGACTTTCGACAGGCGGACAAAATGAAACCAAGGGTCTTCCTGCGCCCTTGGAAGTTATTAACATAGCTCATTAGGAGACATTTTGCAAGAAAAAAAACTTTCTTTATTACGGAAAAGAGCACGGCTTGTCATTAAATCGGTTTTATAGTATATAGCCATAAAAAAACAAGAAAGGAGGATGGAAGAATGGAAGTTGAAGGATACCTTTTCCCGGACGATTTGTACAACCATAAAGAACATTATTGGGCCAGAGTTGAAGGGAACGTTGTCGTCATGGGCGCAAATGATTTTGCTCAGAAACTGGCAGGACAGATTGTCTACGTTGAGGTGCCATCTGTAGGGAGAGCGGTCGAGCAGGGAAAACCTTGTGGCTCTATGGAGTCCGGCAAATGGGTGGGAAGGATCTATGCTCCGGTTTCGGGAAAAGTAGAATCCTCCAATCAGGACCTTGAAGAAAACCCTGAGCTGATTAACGAGAGCCCGTACGAAAAAGGATGGATATGCAAAATCAATCCCACCAATCTTCAAGAGGATCTCAAAAATTTGTTGAGAGGAGATAATTTGTTAGAATTTGTTAAGTCTGAGATCAATCGAGTGAAAAAACTGAATAGATAAGGTGAATTCGTAACAAGTCGAATAAGATCACCCCTCATTCCAAGTCCTGCCCGGGCGGGACAAAGAATCCAATCAAACCTACCTCCTAAGATCCTGAATCTCTTCACTGGCGGGATTCAGGATGACAAATCGGGACTTCCTACGGGCTCGTCAAACAAGGCTCTTCTGGAGTTCAGTCGCTTAGAAGGACTCACCCCCGTGTCTCGCAGGCCGGGCATGAAAGGTTCAATTGCACAATAAGTTGGACGTGAGCCCAGGAGTTCTTTCAACCGGCTCCGCTAATCATATGTAACCATTTGAAATTATTTATTATTTTATCTGAGTTCTTGTCCATCTCTGTCCCTTGGAATTTCATTTCTCTGTTGCCTGTTTTGGAGATGATCCATGAAATCGACTGGGCTGCCGTTGACAAAACGGATACCTTTGTCTTATCCTTTGTGAAAATTGGCTCAAGAGTGGGAAAGATGGCGCACGCATTGACGACTTGTACTTTTTGTGGTGTCGGTTGTGGAATTTACTTGGAAACATCGGGTAACAAAATCATCGGCACGTACCCGAGCATGTCTCACCCTGCGAACTGCGGGCGTATCTGCATCCGTGGGTGGCATGTTCATGAGGTAGCAAGCGCCACTGACCGCCTGATGCAGCCCCTCATCAAGAAAGAGAATACTTTCCAGCCTGTCTCCTGGAATGAAGCCTACGATTTTGTTGCGAAGCGCCTCACGGAAATCAAATCGGAATATGGACCTGATGCTATCGGATTCTTGAATTCCTCCCACTGTAGCAATGAGGATGGCTACATCCTCCAGAAATTCGCCCGTGCCGTAATTGGCACGAACAACGTGGATCAAGGCACCACCCTCTACCACTCTAACAGCATCAGAGCACTTCGTGATACACTCGGCGTACCGGCGGCAACCAGTTCGATAGCCGAATTGATGAAGAGCGATGTGATTATTGTCAGCCAGATTGACCTGGGACGCCAGTTGCCCACAATTGGAGGATGGGTGATTCGCGCGAAACTCGCCGGCGCGAAGCTCATTGTGATTGGCTCGCGTCGAAACACCGTGGCGGAACACGCCGACTATTTCCTCCAGACCGTGCCGTGGACGGAAACCTTCCTCTACATTGCGTTAGCCAAGGTGATTGTCGACCGCGGACTGATGAACCTGGACTTTGTGCGTCAGCGGTGCAATGCTTATGAATCATTTTTGAAAAACATCGAGGCATTCGATATACTTCAAGCCGCCTCTCTCTGCGGGCTTTCCCCTGACCTGATTGAACAGGCAGCGATCACCTACGCGAAGGCCTCCAAGGCGATGATCCTTTACTCCACAGGAGCAGAGGCAAGCGGCAGGGATCTGATCCATTCCATGGTGAACCTGACCCTTCTCACCGGAAATATCGGCAAACCAGGGGCGGGTATCATGCCACTCGCCGAACACAACAATCTACAAGGTGACTGTGATGTTGGAATGTTTCCAAGTTCCCTACCAGGTTATATCCCGGTTCGAAATCTTAAAGGAAGAAAGCATTTCGAAGAGATATGGATGAGACCGCTCCCTGATCGGTGGGGAATGGATTCCAGCACCATGCTTGGTACCAGGGGAAACTTGAAGGCAATTTGGCTTGATCGCCACAACCCTGTTGTCTCCACTGCATACTGTGATGCGAGTGTGGCACTGGAAAAAATGGAATTTGTCGTACTCCAAAATCTCTTCATGACACCTACCGCGCATTATGCGGACGTCATCTTGCCAACGGTAGCATACGGAGAAGAAACGGTTACCTTCACGAGCTCGGAGCGTCGTATTCAACTGGCTCAGAAGGCCGTTGAGCCTCCTTCTGGTCTCACCTCGGCTTGGTGTCAGGTCGTGGAGGTGGCCAAACGCTTAGGTGTAAAATGGGACTACGAAACCTCCTCTGACGTAATGAAGGAGATCGGACGTGTCGTCCCCTTTTATGAGGGGGCCAGTTACGAAAACCTGGCACGGCACTACGGCAGGCAGTGGCCGTGCACACATGATCGTCCCCTGGGCACCCCGTACCTCTTTGAAGATCAAAAAGGGTCACGGACATTCTCCTTTGCTTCCATCCAGCAGTTGCCACCCCTCAGCCGTTCTGCAGCGGGATTTCCTTTCGCGCTCATGTTCGGCCGGTCTCTATATTACTGGCACCAAAATACGATGGTGCAGCATAGTGAAACGCTCAAGCGAGAATACGGAATCCTTTTGCTCGACTACCCCGATGGATTTGTAGAGCTAAACCCTGAGGATGCCGAAGCCCTGAAGATTCGTGACGGCATGAAAATTCGCCTGATATCCGGTGTCGGTTCTGCAATCACCTATGCTCGCGTAACAAATGAAATCCGAAAGGGCACGATCTACGTGCCCTACTACCTGGAGGATATTGCCAGGCAGATCCTTGGCCCTGCCCGCACGGAATATCGGGCCGGCAGCCGAACCGTTCATGTGAAAGTGGAAAAGGCATAGTATGCGTGCACGGCTAATAAAGAAAAGCGATCTTCTGAACATTGTCGATGCGCTCCGGAAAGAGTATGAAGTCTATGCGCCTTTCTATGGGCGAGACCGGGACACCTACTTCGATACCGTGAACGACGGCAACCGCTCTGCCATACAAATCCACTTGCCGAATCCATACTATCCGCCCAAGCGGTATGTGTTCCCCCATATCCAGAAACTCTTTACGATCCGTACCGGCGAATATCCGACAATCGAACCGGGGAACGGAGTGAAGAAGCGGGCCGTGTTTGGCATCCGTTCCTGCGATGTGGCTGGCATCTTTCACCTGGATCGGTTCTACTTAGGGAATGCCTTCAAAGACAACTACTATGAGGAGATCCGGAACAATACCTTCCTTGTCAATGTCGTTTGTTCGGATGCAACGGTGGATGTCGATGACGATTGCTTCTGCGTCTGTGCTGACACCGGCCCGGCTGCCCGGGAGAACTTCGACCTCCAGCTCATGGACATGCACAATGGCCTGGGCGAGTTCCTTGCAGTTGCCGGTACACCTCGCGGTGAAGCCTTATTCACTCTGCCCTTCTTCACCAAAGCAAAACCAGAACACGTGACCCGACGCCGCGAGATTCTCAGCGAGGTCCGTAAGCGTTTCAAGCTTGCGACGAGCTGGTACTCGGCTGCTACCCGTTTCATCACTCGGGGAGTAGTCACCGAAGAGACATGGAAGAAGGTGGGTGACCGGTGCCTGGAGTGCGGCGGCTGCAGTTACGTGTGCCCCACATGTACCTGCTTTACCGTGACTGACCGTACGACCGGCCCGAACGAAACAGAGAGAGTCCGTATCTGGGATGCCTGTGCACTAAGCGGGTTCACCCGGATGGCAGGGGGTCACAACCCGCGCCGTGCCGTGCACGATCGCCGCAACCGTCGCTTCTTCCGCAAGCTCGGGCACTATTTCATCCAGCGCGAGCTGATGCCCTCCTGCGTGGGATGCGGCCGCTGTGTCAGTGTTTGCCATGGCAACATTGGCATGCCACACGTCGTGGAGATTCTGCGGCGGGAAACGGCAGCAACGGAGAGGAAATGAAATGACACACCCGCCCCGGAATCTCTACGAACCAAAGATGGCCATCTTGGAGGAAGTGCGCGATGAAATCCAAGACGTTAAGACCTTTTACTGGCACTTTGAGGACAAGGACGATCAGGAGAGGTTTCGCGCCTTCATGCCGGGTCAGTTTGCGCAGGTTTCAGTTTTTGGAGTCGGGGAGATCCCCCTGTCTCTGCCGCCCAGCCCGACAGAAAACCGACTTTTCTTCACAACTCGAAAGGTGGGCCATGTGACGGCGGCGATGCACCAATTGAAACCTGGTGACCGCTTTGGGGTCCGGGGGCCTTACGGCAATGGTTTCCCGATGAGGGAATACGGAAACCGCAACTTGATCATCGTCGCAGGTGGCATCGGGCTTATCCCACTTCGCTCCGTGATCATCTACGCCCTTCACAACCGCGATCAGTACAAAAAGATTCAGGTGTTCTACGGCGCCCGGACGCCAAGGGATGTCATGTACGTAGAGAATCTGGACGAGTGGCAGCAGGATAAGGGATTTGAGTGTTACCTGACGGTCGATCAAAGTGACCACAACTGGAAGGGTTATACGGGCGTGGTTGGCAGCCTCTTCAAGAGGTCCGGCGTGGAGATGCCCTTAGAGAATACAACGGTCTTCATTTGCGGACCTCCAATCATGTTCCGGTTTGTGCTGGCTGACCTCAAGACCATGGGATATGATGACAAAAACATGGTTTCGACCCTTGAACGATACATGAAATGTGGCGTGGGCAAGTGTGGCCACTGTTGCATCGGGCAGGCCTATGTGTGCACGGATGGGCCTGTGTTTACGTTGGAACAGGTCCGGAGGTTAGGGGAAGAGATTTGAACCACAGAGAAAGAAACAGGGATTCAAGGATTAGAGGGGTCTCCACAGGCGTTTGGACACGATGAGAAAGGACCTAAATACCGTACTGCACGAAACATTGAAAGGCCGAATAGCACTCGTCGGCATCGGGAACGTAGACCTAAGCGATGATGGGTTTGGCGTACGCCTGGCCGAATCATTGGCTGGTGCAGGATTGGCTCACGTCTTGGTCACACACACAGTACCAGAGGACCATCTTGCGACCCTGACTCGGGGAGGATTTGACAACGTAGTATTCCTGGACGCCGTGAGCATCGGTGCCGAACCTGGTTCGGTGGTCTTTCTCGATGCCTGCGAGATAAAGAACCGGTTTCCCCAAGTGTCTACTCACAAGCTTGCACTTGGCATGTTAGCAGGGCTGATCGAATCGGAAAAAACCACCCGTGTCTGGCTCCTGGGCGCTCAGCCGGCGACCTTAAAGCAAGGAACTGGTCTGAGCGAACCCGTGGAGAGAACCGTCGAAATCTTGAAGGCACTGCTCCTGGACACCCTCCCTCACCATGAAGGGATACCGAGGATGCCAACTGAAAGGGAGAGTGTGGCCGCATGACACCAACGGAAACCATCCTGTATGCCATTGCAATAAGCTGTGCTGGAGGTATTCTGGTCGGGCTCTTTTCCCGCAACAAATTACTGGCCGGCTGGATCAACTTCCTGATCACCGCTGCCTCCGGCGCGCTGGTCCTGTACGGGGCTGCGATCGTTCTGGTGAGAGGTCCCGGCACTGCGCAAACGATCTACTCCCTGCCGCAGTATGGATCTGCCCTGCGAATCTCCGTAGACGGCTTGAGTGCCATATTCCTGGGGTTAATTGCCACGATTGCAATCCTCTCCTCGTTCTACTCGATCCGGTACATGACCCACTACGACGACTATGGCGTCGGCCGCTTCTATCCCTACTTTCAGTTCTTCGCAGCCGGCATGTATGGCATTATAGCCACGACTGACCTCATGGTCTTCTTTTGCTTCTTCTGGCAGCTGATGACCCTGCCCTCGTATGCCCTGATCCGATATGAATTCAAACGGCGTGACAACGTTCGAGCTGCAATTAAATATCTGGTGATGATGGAGATAGCCTGTGCACTCGTCATGCTGGGATCTTATCTGCTCGCCGGGACATCGCCGGTGACCATAGCCGGCGAGACGCTCATGCGCTTTGACTTTGACGCGATTCGCGAGCATGCCAGTGCCCTGGTACTCTTTCCCGCCAGAACGGGTACATTCGCCCTGCTCCTGTTCCTGATCGGTTTCGGAATCAAAGCCGGCATGTGGCCCTTTGGCCAGATGTGGCTGCCCGATGCGCACCCGGCCGCACCTTCTCCGGTCAGTGCTCTTCTCTCCGGCGTCATGATCAAAACAGGCATCTATGGCTTGATGCGCTCATTCATCTGGCTCATCCCTTCACAAGGGAGCGACTGGTATTCACCGGCGATGTGGGGTGCGACACTTGCTGTGCTCGGTACGATCACTTTGTTCTTCGGCACCATGCAGGCCTTGAAACAGGAACAGAGCAAACGTCTGCTCGCTTTTCACAGTATCGGACAAATCGGTTACATCCTTCTCGGCCTCGGTGCCTGTTTGGCACTTTTATCGCCAGGGAAAGGCGATGCGGGTCTGACGGCGTTGGCTGCCATCGCTTTCTACGGCGCGCTGTTCCATACGGTGAACCACGGCCTCTTCAAGAGCCTTCTGTTCCTGAACGCCGG
>JBEKDJ010000157.1:0-11461 GCA_050014415.1 Thermodesulfobacteriota bacterium
TTTATTCTGAATCCTGACTTTTTCCCTGCGCGTCTCGGAATGGATTTTCTAAACTGATAAGACATCGAGCTAGAAATTCGATAGGGGAATAGGACGTGAGCTGGAGAGAAATTCGATCCATCGTCTATATGATTCCGGTCATCTGGTCCTCCTTGAGAGATCTAATTTGGGAAGAACTCTCTTTGGAGGAGATCAAAACCAACTACCTTTTTGGGAAGGGCAATGCCTACGACCGTGCTAATCTGCTGGAGAGATCGGCCAGTGTTTACAAAGAGATTTTGGACAGAGATCCAAACCGCATCCCTGTTCTATTTAACCTTGGGGGACTCTATTATCGCAGGGGAATGTACGAGGCTGCGATCCCTTACTACGAAAGGGTGATTCGTTCAAATCCCAAACACTATCAGGGCCACTACTGGTTGGCGATGTGTTATTGGAAAATAGAACGATTCTACGCGGCGATCAACACACTCGAGGAGGTGATCGAGTCCCTACCTACCTTCAAGGATGCCCTCAACCTGATAGGAGAATGTTATGAGCGAATTGGGGAGGCAGCAAAAGCAGAGCATTACTACCTCAAAGCCATCAGTGCTGATCCCAGAGGAATCATTGTCCACGGGGAGGTTTTGAATCAACCATCTCAAGAGAAAAAAAGTGAGGAGAGAATAAAACACTGAAGAGATAGGGACGATTTCTTGCCTGACGGGAAGGGAACCTTTGGTTTTAGGTCTGTCTTTCCGTTCTCTTCTTCTTTGCGTTAAGGAATTTCTCTTCATCTACAAGGCGTGGAGAGATGCCCCGGAATCCTCCCAGTGTTTCATCGGGGGGAAGGAGGATCCAGGCGATTCCTAGCTCTTCATCGATTTTGATCACCTCATCGCCGCGTTGTAATTTCTTCATGTTATTAACTCTAACGAATGGGATGAACCTCTTTCAAGATGCCTTTGCAATTGCTGGAAGCGTAGAGGATTGAGTGGATTCGGAAGATCGATTTCAAAAGATTCGGCGCATATTGATTGATATCCTTTTTCTGAACTGGGGGGTGGCCGCAGCGAAACTCATTTATGGATGGTTGACCCACTCTGCTAGCATGACGGCTGACGGATTTCATTCTTTCTCAGATGGATCTTCAAATATCATTGGCCTTCTTGGGATATGGATCGCCTCGCGACCCATTGATGAAAGCCATCCCTATGGTCATAAGAAGTATGAAACGCTCACCTCTGTCGGGATCTCTGCGCTCCTTTTTGTTGTCTGCATCAATGTCGTGAGGCAAGGGATACTCCGTTTTCTCCAGCCTGTCGTTCCAGAAGTCACATTCATGAGTTTTCTGGTGATGGGTGTCACTTTGGCGATCAACGTGGCAGTGATGGTCTATGAGACTCGAATGGGACGAGCCTTGAAGAGCGACATCCTCATCTCCGATGCCCTGCACACCCGGGCAGATATCCTGACCTCTTCCTCTGTCATCGTCAGCCTCATCGGCATCAAATTGGGCTATTCGATTCTCGATCCCATTGCCTCCTTAGTGATTGCAATCTTCATCGGATATGCTGGGGTGGAGATTCTTAAGGAGAGCTCTCGGGTACTGAGCGATGGCGTGGCAATCCGGATCGATGAGATTGAGAAGGTGGTTCTCTCCATCAAAGGAGTAAAAGAATGTCATCATATTCGGAGCCGAGGTCGGCCTGACGATATCCACATCGATCTCCATGTCCTTGTTGATCCGGACATGCATGTTCACAAGGCCCATCATCTCTCCTATGCTATTGAGAATAAGATCAAAAGGGATTTTCAAGGAGTGACCGATGTAGTCGTCCACATGGAGCCTATGGAGGCGAGACTGGAGTAAAAATAAGAGTTTTTTTTTGTAGATCCAAAGGATTGAACTGGCTCTCAGTTGCGGGATGATAAGGTAGCCACGCCACTTCGTTGCCCAATTGGGAGAGACCGATGATGGGAAAGGACGATATCGTGCCCCAAGAAGTAAGATAGATATGCCAATGAGTCGGTGATCACTCTAAAATCCAATTTTAATCTTGTGTTATTAGGGTTTTTGTAAGGGAAGTGGTAGAGCATCAAATGAAATCTTTGGTTGCTATTCAGATCAGGGAGGCTGTAACTGAAATCATTATTCAAAAAAATGACGGAGGTTTGCTATGAGGATCACGAAGCTATTCAGTACTCTGGTAGTTGGTTCTATTGTCTTCCTGTGTTTCACAGCGCTTACCACCATGCAGAGCCTTCACGCCGCTACACCCATTCCTGCGGTGACCGGGCCAATTCCGGTGACCGCCGATTCGTATCCTTTTGGTTCAGCGGTCCGTACAAACCTGCCTCAGGATCTGTCTAAGTTCGGCTACGTCGAGGAAGAATATTTCGTGAGCGGATTCGCAAACGTGTACGATTTTGACACTAATGGCAGCGTCATCATTAAGACCGCCAATGCCCCTTACACAACGCGGATTCTGGTGCGACGACCCATCTCCGCTAAGGAATTCAGTGGCGCAGTCATTATGGAGTTGCTGAATCCAACCGCCATGTACGATCTTGACCTGCAGTGGCAGTTCTCCCGCGATTACTTCCTTGCCCATAATGATGTCTGGGTTGGAATTACGATCAAACCGGTTGCAGCAAAGGCGCTCAAGACCTTCAATCCCCAGCGCTATGCTCCGATATCATGGGCGAACCCGCTCCCGGCAGACCAGACGTGTTCCAATCCTATCTCCCTGCTTCCCGATACGACACCGGCGACCGAGAACGGACTTGCCTGGGATATCACAAGCCAGGTGGGTACCCTCTTGAAGAGCACCTTGGCGCAGAACCCACTCAACGGGTTTCCGGTGAAAAGAGTTTACCTTACAGGGTATTCCCAGACAGCCGGTTATCTTGTCACCTACATCAACTTCATCCGTCCTACTGCTACCCTCGCCAACGGCAAGCCTATCTATGACGGCTACCTCATCGGCGACGGAGATGCATTGCCACCGTCCCTCAACCAGTGCTCCGCCAGAATAAAGCCGGGCGACCCGTGCTTCGTCATCCAGCCTCGACCCGAGCCGGTCATCAGTGTAGGGTCGCAGTCCCTCTTGGGTATAAGTATTGCCGCGCGTCGAGCTGACAACGACTCACCGCAAGATCGGTACCGCCGCTACGAAGTTCCGGGTGCGAGTCATATTAATCAGAGGGGGGTGAGCTTATCCCCGATGCCTGAAGACGCGGCCAAAGCTGGCATTTCAGTGCCGCCGCCGAATTGCACGGAGATCGCCACCTACGGTCTCACCGATTTCCCGTTTGAATACCTGATGAACGGTGCTTTCGCAAACCTCGACGCCTGGGTGCAGTCCGGGACGCCGCCGCCAAAGAGTCCCCGGATCAACACAAAGACGGTTCCCGGAGTTCCGTTTCCCGTGGCAGAACTCGATCAATACGGTAATGCTCTGGGGGGCGTCCGGACCCCCTACGTCGACGTACCCATTGCTACCTACCGCGCGAGTAGTACCCCTGCAGATCCGATGTTCACCTTGTTCTGTTCCTTGTCGGGCTATAAGGTCCCGTTAGAAAAGGAGGTGCTTAGACAGCTCTACCCGACGCACGATAGTTTTGTGGAGAAGGTCAACCAGAAAGTCGACGCGTTGGAAAGAGAGAGGTTGTTAACCAGGGCCGACGGGCAGAAGATTAAGAAGGAAGCCGCAGATGCAGCGGTGCCATGAGTTGCTTTGGGGCCGGGACAAGATCTAAGCTTTAGCTTCTGTGAAGAGATCTTCGTCTCGGTCCACTAAAAAGAGACGGATTTGGAGGGGGATTTCAAATCCGTCTCTTTTTCCTATTCTGATTTGGCTGGCATTATTTCTCTTCGGTTTTTTCTCCGGGAGTAGATTTAGAAGTCTCCTCCTTTCCTATTCCTATTTTCGATTTGATCTCGCTGATGAAATAGATGAGAGCACCGACACCGATTAAAACGAGGAGGATGGGGACGACTGCCATCAACCCTCTAACAAACATTGACCACCATTGGAACAAAAGAAGGTAGAGCCCTACAATAATGACCACAATACCAATGATGACTCCTAGTATGTTCGACACCATGATCACCTCCTTTGAGAAGCAGTTCTGATGAAAAAAATTACCAAAAGGCGCAACAGAAGTCAAGATTTATTTGCTAGATTTCTCCATGCCTGGACGGAATACCAAAAGCTGCAAGAAGAGGACTCCTTGATTTTATGGGGGATCATTACATAAAATGGAATGACCTGACTTAGAAGATGAAGAGCAAAGAATGAAAAGGGGAATTCGTTGTGGATAAGGTTCTGGTTGAGAAACTTCCAGAGACAGGAGAAGGTCTTGAGGCGAAAAGGTGGAAGGAGGAAAGAGGAGAATTCGTTCAGATTGTCTATAACGAGGAGATGAGACATTTGGCTGTTTTTGAAATCAGAAAAGGGTTCACAAGAGGAGGCCATCACCATGAAAGAAAAGAGGAGATCTTTTATGTGGTTCATGGCAAGATAGAAGCGAGATTCATCGACATGGATACCCTTCAAAAGGGAGAATCTATTTTAGCGAAGGGAGATAAAATACGGATTAAACCCCGTTGTGGTCATCTTTTTGAAGCCTTGGAGGATGCTTTGGTCGTTGAATACAGCCCTCAGGTCTACGAGGTGGAAGACAGCCACAGAATCGATTTTTGATGTGAGGTTTGAAGGAGGAAGACAATGAAAATTGAAGAAAAACGGAGGATTGGGCTTTCCATTATTCTACTCCTATTCTTGATGGTTCTCATCGCGAGCTGTCACTTCAGGCAGGGCGTTCCCGAGTGGAGTGGAAGTGGGTTTTTGAGAAAGGAATTCTTGGAATATAGGAGTGTTGCAGTCTTCCCTTTTGAGGGAGACGATTCCGGGGAAGTCACCGATGCCTTCATTCAGAGCTTTCGCGAAAGATTCCCTCAAATTTCGATTGTAGATCCTAAACGGGTTTTGGAAGCCCTTCACCGTGAAGTCCTGAATCCTGAACAGTTAGACGAATCAGCAAGGGCGAAGATCGGGAGCACGCTCGGCGTCCAGGCCTTGATCACTGGAAACGTCTATTACCCCAGTATCGTTCGTTGGCTGCTTCAGGTGATGATCGTTGATACCGGAACAGGTAGAGTGATGGGTCGTTCGCTCGTGGAAATAGACTTCATGGGTGCCATGGGAAAAAGGGAAGGGACTCGATTTGCGGTTGAGAAACTCACCTTGCGGTAGGCTTCTTATGAGGATTTGAGGATTCGAAGAGGGGCAAGTCCCTGCCTAAGGCGGGATTGAACCCCTGGATCCGAGACTCCTTGAGCTGTCTAAGACAGGGATGAAAGAGAGATCGATGAGAGGTTTCAATCGAAGAGATTTCTTCAAATATTCTGGAGCGGCTGGAGGTGCACTATTCCTAGGGATAAAAGGAGGATTGGCAATGTCAGAGACGGTGAGCAGAGTAGCATTGTTGAAGACAGATAATCGGAAGCATGGGGTAAAGGGATCATTGAACGCTCTCAGGATTAATCCTGCAAAAGGAAGAGATGTCCTGATCAAACCCAACTTCAATACAGCTGATCCCGCTCCGGGTTCAACACATAACGATACCTTGGTTGCCCTGATCGAAGAGATATGGGAAATGGGGGCGAAATCGATCAGCCTTGGAGAGAGGAGCTATCCTCTGACTCGGGAGGTTATGGAGAAAAAGACCATTTTGCCCATGTTGAATAGATTAGATGTCAAGGTCATCGACTTCGATGATCTGAGCGAAAAGGATTGGGTAGCCTTCAAACCTAAAAAGAGCCATTGGGAGAATGGTTTCCGGATTGCACGGCCGATTCTTGAAACGGAGTGCCTGATTTCTACGTGTTGTTTGAAAACCCATCAGTTTGGGGGGATCTTTACCCTGTCGCTGAAACTCCACGTAGGGGTTGTCCCCACATCGAGGCATGGATTCGACTATATGCAACAGCTTCACAGATCTTCCCACCAACGGAAGATGATTGCGGAGATCAACGAGCCCTTTAGACCTGCACTGATTGTCCTCGACGGGATCGATGCTTTTGTGGACGGTGGTCCGGCAACAGGAAAGCCTGCTAAGGGAGAGGTCTTCCTCGCCTCTACTGATCGCATAGCCATCGATGCCGTTGGAGTAGCCATCCTAAAGCTTCTGGGCAGCAATGAAAAGATCATGAAGGCGAAGATATTCGATCAGGAGCAGATCGCACGGGCTGTGGAGCTTGGCTTGGGGGCGTCGTCCGCCTCTGTGATCGAAGTGATTCCGGCCGACGAAAAGAGTCAGAGCTATCGGGACCAAATCGTGGAGATATTGAACAGGGGATGAAGAAAAGGTAGCTTTTCATGAAGGATGAAGTAGAGCTGATGATTCAGACATTTCCACACCGTTGCCCCTATTGCGATCAACCTATCTCCTGTGATCAATTTGATCTGAAGATAGGGGAGAATCGCATCGAATGTCCCTCCTGCAAAAAGATCTATATCAAGGTGGTTTCGGGCTCCTTTCGAAAAAGAGAGACCAAGTAGATGGAGAGGTTCGAAGCCTCACATTGTAGGGATCGGCTTTTGACCCCTATCCAAGACGTAAAGGGGGTAGGTCCAAAACTGCGCAGACTTCTAGACAAGAAAGGAATTCGAACCGTCGAGGACGCCCTTTATTATCTTCCCAGGTGCTATGAAGACCGCCGGAATCTGAGGCCGATCTCAGAGTTGAGAATTGGAAGAAAAGAGACGGGTTTCGGTGAGATCCTTCTCTCGAGGGTTGCTTTCTATCAGAATAGAAGGAAGCGGGTCTTTGAATCGGTTGTGGGAGACGGAAGCGGCGTGATCAGATTAAAGTGGTTCCATGGTTATGAGCGCTATCTTCGTGATCGGTTTAGGAAGGGACGCAAGCTAATCTTCTCTGGAGAGGTGAGGGGGCATCACTCGCAAAGAGAGATTTATCATCCTGACGTGGAGATTGTCGATGGGGATATCGAAAAAGATTATCTCAACTTCAAGCGGATCGTTCCGATCTATTCCGAAACAGAAGGGCTCCATCAGAGAACGTTGAGGAGATTGATGAAGAGCATTTTAGAGGGATATGGCGGTGAACTCTGGAGTCCCATCCCCCAGGAGATCCTGAAACGGCAGAACCTGATCGATTTTTCAGAAGCCGTTCGAAGGGTCCATTTTCCGTCGGATGAGGAATCGATAGAGACCCTCAATCTCCAAAGGTCAGATGGACATCGCCGGATCATCTTTGATGAATTCTTTTTCTTGGAACTTGGATTGGCATTGAAGAGAGAAGAGACAGCGTCGGAAACAGGAATCTCTTTTGCATGCGACGGTCTCTTGGCTCGGAGACTACTCAATCTCCTCCCTTTTCAATTGACGCCTTCCCAGGAAAGGGTCTTAGCAGAGATAAAGGAAGATATGGAGAAACCTCATCCCATGAACCGACTGATTCAAGGAGATGTGGGAAGCGGGAAGACGATCGTTGCCCTCCTTGCTTGCCTGTATGGTGTGGAATGTGGATATCAGGCCGCCATCATGGCACCCACCGAGGTGTTGGCAGAACAACACTATCTCAACCTCCATCGATGGGTTGAACCTTTGGGAATTCAAGTGGCCCTGCTGACCAGCAGCGTCAAGAGTTCAGAGAAGGAAGGTCTTTATAGACGGATTCATGAAGGAGATGTTCAACTGGTCATTGGAACCCATGCAGTCATTCAGGAATCGGTCGAGTTCCACCGGCTGGGTCTTGCCGTCATCGATGAGCAACACAAATTTGGTGTGGTCCAGAGAGGGCTCTTAAAGAAGAAGGGGGAGAGCCCTGACGTATTGGTGATGACGGCGACTCCCATTCCCAGGACACTTGCAATGACCCTTTACGGAGATCTGGATATTTCACTAATCGACGAGATGCCGCTAGGGAGGATGCCTGTAGAAACCAAGACCTTTGCTGAATCCGCGCGAGGGAGGGTTTACCGGATCGTGAAGGAGGAGGTCAAAAAGGGACGCCAGGCCTTCGTCGTCTATCCGCTTGTAGAGGAGTCTGAGAAACTGGATCTCAGGGATGCCACCCAAATGGCAGAACATCTTCAACAACAGGTCTTCCCTGAGTTTCGAATCGGACTGCTCCACGGCCGAATGAAGGGTGACGAGAAGGAGGCGATTATGGAGGAGTTTAAGGAGGGAAGAATCCAGATCTTGGTGGCCACAACAGTCATTGAGGTGGGAATTGATGTCCCCAACGCCTCAGTGATGGTAGTGGAGCATGCAGAACGATTCGGCCTCGCCCAACTCCATCAGCTGAGGGGAAGAATAGGCCGGGGTTGCTACCCCTCAAAATGTCTTCTGTTAGCCCAATACGGCTCTTCTGAGGAGGCGAGGGTCCGTCTCCGAGCGATGGAGAGGACGGCCGATGGATTTCAGATTGCGGAGGAGGACTTGGCACTGCGAGGCCCCGGAGAATTCTTTGGGATTCGACAATCAGGGCTGCCAGATTTCAGGGTAGCCCATTTGATTCGGGATACCACGATACTGATCGAAGCAAGAAGAGAGGCTTTTCAACTTGTTGAACAGAATCCAGGGCTTGCGCTTCCTCCGAATTCGGGCCTGAAAGAGACGGTGATGAGACGTTGGAGAGGAAGACTGGAACTGGCAAGCATCGGGTAAAGGAACACAAGGTTAAGGTTGAGGCTGAGGTTAAGAATGGCAGTGAAACCAAGCAGATTTTCAAGTATTAGAGGAAAAACCTCAGACTTAGACATGTAAGAACCTGACACGACTGGGTTCAGGGCTGAAAGGAATTGAAAAGAGAGAAGAATTATGTTAACCGTGTTGATAAACCAATTTCAGAATCCGGATGAAAACGGAAGAATGGAATAATGGGAGGATGGGTAATTCGAGAAGATGTTTATTCTTACCCCACTCTTCGACTATTTCTTTACACTAATCCGTCATTTCAGCATTCCGTTATTTTGAACCCTTTGAATTTTGGCGTGCATTTGACATTTGAATTTTGATATAGGGACTTGGCGGGGGGTAATACTATGGAACCATTGCATCCAGGTGGGTTGGAATTCCATCGGATGATGAGGCTTCCTCCTTATATTCTCGGCATTGTCAATCAGTTGAAGATGGAGGCGAGACAGAAAGGGGAGGATATCATCGATCTGGGTATGGGAAACCCGGATCTGCCAACGCCTAAACACATTGTCAATAAACTGATCGAAGCCGCGAAGAATCCAAGGAACCATCGTTACTCCGCCTCAAAGGGAATCTATAAACTCCGGATGGCGATTACGGACTGGTACCGCAAGCGGTTCGACGTCGATCTCAATCCAGAATCGGAGAGCGTGGTCACCATCGGAGCAAAAGAGGGCATAGGACATCTGGCCTTAGCGACTCTCGGTCCCGGGGATGCTGTCCTCGTTCCCGATCCGACCTACCCGATCCACGCCTATTCGGTCGTGATTGCGGGAGGCGATCTGCGCTCAGTTCCTTTGGTCGGCGATGGCGACTTTTTCCAGGAGTTGTTGACGGCAACCAAACAGACCTGGCCTCAACCCAAGATGTTGATCATCAGTTTTCCTCACAATCCAACGACAAAGGTGGTCGATCTCAGTTTCTTCGAAAATCTGGTAGCCTTTGCGAAGGATCACCATCTGATGATCGTACACGATCTGGCTTATGGGGACATCGTCTTCGATGGATATCGGGCGCCCAGTCTCCTCCAGGTCAAAGGGGCTAAGGATGTAGGAGTGGAGTTCTTCTCTCTTTCGAAGAGTTACAATATGCCTGGCTGGCGTGTTGGGTTCGCTGTGGGAAATGCGGAGATGCTGGCTGCTCTGTCTCGATTGAAGAGTTATCTCGATTATGGGGTCTTTCAACCCATTCAAATTGCCGCCATTATCGCACTCAATGAGGATCAGGATTGTGTTCGAGAGATTGCAGAGGTTTACCGAAAGAGGAGAGATACCCTCATCCACGGTTTGAAACGGGTGGGTTGGGAGATTGAAAAACCGAAGGGGACGATGTTCGTCTGGGCCGAGATTCCCAAGCCATTCAAGAAGATGGGATCAATTGACTTCAGTAAGTTGTTGTTGAAGGAAGGGAAGGTGGCGGTTTCTCCAGGGGTTGGTTTCGGTGAATACGGAGAGGGATATGTGAGGTTTGCCCTCGTGGAGAACGAAGCCCGTATCAAGCAAGCGGTCAAAGGGATCCGAAAAGTTCTTAAATAAACTACCCCGCCGCAAGCAGCGGGATATTGAGTATCTTTCGTCATGCCGGACTTGATCCGGCATCCAGTCGGTTTCTTCTCTGGATTCCGGCTTTCGCCGGAATGACGGATACGCGGCAAGCCGCGGGGTATTGGACCCGAAGTGAATGGACCCGAAGTGAATAAGGTCAAACGTGAAAGCTCCAAGTTGAAATGAAATCTACATGAGGTAATACCGGAAGTTACTTGAAACGGTAAAGTTTTTAGCATTTGGCATTTGGATTTTGCAATTTGACATTGACCGGACATGTGAGGTGATAGAGGCGATGAGGGAAATCAAGGTGGGTCTGATCGGTTTCGGAACAGTAGGCTCCGGCGTGGTGAAGATCCTCCAGAAAAACTCCAAGCTGATCGAGAAGCGGATGGGGGCGAAGATCGTCCTAAAGCGCATTGCTGATATTGATCTGGAAAAAGATCGGGGAGTGAAATTGAAACCAGAGGTCCTCACGCCCAATGCAGAGGAAGTGATTGAAGATCCCGAGATCGATATCGTCATGGAGCTCATGGGCGGCATCGAGCCTGCAAGGAGCTATATCCTTAAGGCGATTCATAACAAGAAACATATCGTTACCGCTAACAAGGCGCTTCTCGCCCTACACGGGGATGAGATCTTCGAGGATGCCCATCGCTTTGGTGTCGATGTTAATTTCGAGGCCTCGGTTGGGGGTGGCATTCCTCTGATTCGGTCGATCAAAGAGGGGCTGGTAGCTAACCGAATCCAGTCGATCTTTGGAATTCTAAACGGGACTTCAAACTACATACTTTCCAAAATGACCAATGAAGGAAGGGGTTTCAAAGAGGTCTTAAGGGAGGCCCAAGAGAAGGGATATGCGGAGGCTGACCCGACCTATGATCTTGAGGGGATCGATGCGGCCCACAAACTTGCGATTCTCATCCGTCTCGCATTCGGAACTCGCGTCCGTTTTAAAGAGGTCTTCATCGGAGGGATCTCTGAGATTACTTCCCTCGATATTAAATTCAGTCGGGAGTTCGGTTATCGGATCAAATTGCTGGCCATTGCTAAGATCGATAGGGGAAAGATAGAGGCTCGAGTTCACCCCACCATGATTCCACAAGGGCACCTGCTCGCCACGGTCGAGGGTGTTTTCAATGCCATCTATATAGAGGGCGATGCGATTGGGCCAACTCTATTCTACGGTCAGGGGGCAGGTCA
>JBEKDJ010000158.1:0-10578 GCA_050014415.1 Thermodesulfobacteriota bacterium
ATATTGGGCGAATTCTGTGCTTTGCAGGTAAGTTATATTTCAGAAGATGATCTTAATATGAGAATCGGGGGATCGTAAGGAAGACTTCCTTTTCTATTTGACGATTCTTCGATTTTAGTCCAGATTGAACCCATGCCTCAGGTGTCACTATGGCCGCCCGGCGGGGAAATTTCTTTGCGAGAAAAACCGGGGCTAGAAAAAATAATCTCTGGATCGGAAAAATGGAAAACAATGTCCCCCGTGGCCATCGGCGAATCTTTGAAAAGTGCGGCCATCGAATCATTACAAACTAATCCTCTGCTTCTTCCGTTGGCTTCGAAGAGATCTCTTCCTCCAATGCCTCATCTACCATCTCGTCCACCATCCCGTCTGCCGTTTCGCCCATTTGGCCATGCTCTTTGGATCCTTCTCATCCAAGTCGCCCCATTTTGAAGGGTCAGCCAAGCTTTCCATTCTGCTTTCCTCTGAACGGATTACCCTCATCCGTGAGAGGACACGAATCATCTTTTTGCTTTTGCATCGTCTGCATTGAGGGATAAAAGCCTCATCGGTTCTGATCAAGAGAAATTCGGAAATCTTCCCGCAATCATTGCAGCGGTACTCATAGATTGGCATTTCTTTCCACCCCCTTTTTTCTAACGGCGAAATTGAAATACAGAAAATTAATGATGCCGGTGAGAGCGAGGCAAAAAAACATGAAGGGGTAGTTCGTTAACTGAAGGATGATGCCCATCATGACCGAACCCATGCCTGAACCAAGATCAGCGACCGCCGTGAACGTCCCCATGGCTGGGCCAGGGGATGATCTCGCATGGTCCAGGACATAAACCACCAGCGTGGGGTAGAGAAAGGCATTCCCGATCCCCCAGATGACTGCGACGAGAATAAACATTGGAAGAGTCCTGGAAAAGGTCAGGATGAACATTGAGATGATGTAGGCGATGAGGCAAGGGGAAATGATTCTTTCCCTGCTATAGAGATCCAATAACCTTCCACCGAAAGCACGACCGGCAACATGCATGATAGCCAAAACGCCAAAAAAGAGTCCAGGATTTGAAACCCCTTGACTCAATGCATAAAGAGGGAAAAAAGCGGTGATTGCCCCCCACACAATGTTGACCATGAAGGCCATAATGGCCGGGGGCATGGCTTCCCGACTTAGAAAAGGCTGTTTCTTCGCAGACGGATCTTCTGATGGAACACCTTGCAAGTTACTCAATTGGGTGGTGATGAATAGAGAGCTTAATGATAAAGCCATGCAGACCAAGAAAAGGATGTTGAAGCTGAAATGGTTGATGAGAAGTATCCCGAAGTAGGGGGCAAGAACAAAGGCAAAATTGATGGCTAAGTGGTAGTAACTTAGGCTCTGTCCCCGGCGCGCCTCGGGGATGATGTTCGCGATTAAGGTGAAAGAGGCCGTCGAAAAGAAAGCAAGGCCAATCCCTTGCAGAATCCGAACGATGAAAAGGGGCCAAAAAGGCATCGCAAAGAGATAGGCGAAGGAGGAAAATGCATACAGGGCGGTCCCGGCAAGCATGAACTTTCTTTCGGGGATTTTTAGAAGTCCCCTTCCAACAAAAGGCCTGAGGACTAAGGAGGAGACACTGAAGACTCCGATGAGGAGACCAATCTCCGCCTTGGAGGATCCTCTGCTCAACAGATAGATTGGAAGGGTAGGGATGAGGATACAAAAAACGGAAGAGAAAGCGAATTGGGCAAGGAAACTGAGGACAAAATCACGGGTCAATATCTTCTGCGTCGCCATACGTGATCTTATTCTAATTTCATCGGTTTCTTTTGTAAACCCCGCGCCCCGTATCAAAGCACGGGACTTTCTTTGAGGTAGTTGTTTTGATTTACCCTTTCATCCCCATTCTGAAGAACGAAGCTTGATGGGCTGCGGGGTAAAGGGTTTTTGAGTCTTGCGGGAAACGGGATATCATTTTATATGCATTTTGTAATAGATGACGTGGATTTCTTTCTTTACCATCTACCTGCAGACAAAAGAACAGGGTGTAGCCAGGGATTAAGAAACCCTTGAACTTCTTTTTGATAATCTATAGAATGGATACCTTAGACTCCCAAGGTTACTCCGCACGCGTCCGGGTCGTATGAGACACGTTCCAATCCAAAGAGAGAGGTCTATCCATGCAACGAGAAGTGATCAGAGCTAATATCATCGTCTTTATCGCCAGTTTCTGTACACTGGTCATCGAACTGGTGGCAGGAAGGATCATGGCACCTTATGTAGGAGTTTCCCTTTACACGTGGACGAGTATTATCGGTGTGGTCCTTGCCGGCATCAGCATTGGAGCCTATGTGGGAGGATTGTTTGCTGACCGATATCCTCGGCCCTCAACGCTCGGTTGGCTCCTCTTTCTTTCTGGCTTAGGAGCTCTCTCCATTTCACCCCTGACCAACCTGATCGGAGGGGCACCCCTCCATACCGGTTTGATGACTCGCATCCTCTTGATTACAACGATTATCTTCTTCATTCCTTCCTGCCTTCTCGGGATGATCTCACCCGTCGTGGTGAAACTGACGCTGAAAAACCTACAGAAGACGGGCAATGTCGTTGGAAAGATCTATGCCTTCTCCACCCTCGGCTCCATCCTCGGGACATTTGCTACGGGATTTTTCCTCATCTCATGGATGGGAACTCGGTACATCCTCCTCACGATGGGAATCATCCTTATCCTGTCCGCTTTGGTCTTCGGAGATTTCTTTAGAAGAAAGAAAGTCCTTGCTTTGTTTTTCATTCTCGTCTCCCTTTTTCTTATCCTTCCGCTGGCCGGATTCTACGCATACTCTGCAACCTACCCAAACGAATTACCCCTTTCTGTCTCTCCCATCCAATCCCTGAAGTCATTGTATGGCTATGCCTTCAAGCCGCCTTTGGATGAGGAGACCTATTATTTCAAAGAGAGTGACTACTATACGATCAAGTTGAAGAGGAATATCAGGGGCAACAATGGGAACCCATTAGAGTCCTTGATCCTCGATCATTTGGTTCACTCTTATGCAGATTTGAGTGACCCGCTCTATCTCGAGTATGAATATATTCGGATTTATGAAGAAATGCTGAGGTGGCAGTCGAGCAAACGGAAATCCATTAGAGTTCTCTTTCTCGGGGGAGGGGGTTACACCTTTCCTCGTTTTATTGAGGTAAAATATCCAAAGGCGGAAGTCGACGTAGTGGAGATCGATCCGGAGATAACCCGCGTGGCCCAAAGATACCTTGGAATTCCAGAGAACACCAAAATCCGTTCTATCAATGAGGATGGTCGCTGGTTTGTGATGAATTGCAAAGATAAAGGAAGCTACGATTTCATATTTGGGGATGCATTCAATGATCTATCGATCCCCTATCACCTGACGACAAGAGAATTTGCGGTGCAGTTGAAGAGGCTTCTCAAACCGGACGGCTTGCTTCTCGCCAATGTGATCGACAGCTTCAAGAAGGGAGCTTTCATGCCTTCCTATATCCGGACATTGGCGGAGGTGTTTGGTAAGGGAAATGTCCATCTCCTTACCCTCGGTTCAGATTATGACCATAAAGGGATCAGCACCTGCGTTGTGGTGGCTAGTCCTAAGAGGTTGGACATGGATGATTTCGTCAAAGTTGTGAAGGGGAACAGAGAAAAAGAGATGACCTCCCATGTGATGCCTCAAGACCAATTGCAGAAATACTTAAAGGAACGGACCTCTGTCATCCTCACGGACGACTACGTGCCTGTCGATAATCTGATCGCTCCCATCTTTGAAGAGCGATTCGGGTATCAGAAGTGATGTAGGGTTAGGACGATTGGATCTATGATGCTAAAGGTTCCGTCGTGTTCCAGGCGCAGGACACTGTAAGTAAGAGCTTTATCACTGACCTCTATCTCACAGGCATGAAAAAAGCGGAGTTCAGGACCTTGAAAGAGATCCTTATAGCGACGCCTTCTGGGATCGTTGTTGACCTTGTGTCTCGGTCCCCCTCCGCCACCGGAGACGATGAAGTATTTGCCTGCGGGCTCAAACCTTTCGTAAGTATGAGCGTGGCCGCTGAAGAAGAAAGAGGTCTTGCTAAATTGAAGAAAAGGATTGGCGAAGTAGGTCTCCACTTGCTTGTTTGAACCTACCACCCGGCTGTTTGTGAAGGGTGGTTCGTGGCTGCAGACAATAACAGAAGCAATCCTTTTATTCTTCTCAAATCTCTCGAGTTCACTCACATACCAACTTCTTTGGCGTTCATTTTCTTCCGGGGTCAGGCCGGGAAAGTTCGAATCGACCAAGATCAACCCGACGTCTTTCCAGATAAAGCTATACCATCGCCTGCGTTCAAGATGAGGGAAACGTCCAAAATAGTAGTCGAGAGCCCTCTTGTCGTTGCCATAAAACTCATGATTCCCCAAGACTGGAAAACAGGGGATTTTCTTCTCGCGCCACGCCTTGTGCAAATCGTCAAAGTCTTGCCAGTGTTTCTTTGAACTCCCTCGGACAGTAAGGTCTCCAAGATAGACAACAAATGCGGGCTGACGCTGAACGATTTCATCGAGGATCAGCTTCCGTTCCTTGTCATTCCTTTCTCGCCAGAACTCCCAGTGACTCGTGCTCTGGGTGTCTCCCAGAAGAACAAATTGGTTTTTGGCCGCATCTATCTCCGAAAAGCCAGCATAAAAAGGCATTTCTTGAAATGCGGGGTTTTTAGGTGTGGCTGCTTCTCCTTTGGCCGTCAAGACAAGGCTTAACAACCATGCAATAACGATTATCCTCATTATTTCTTAGCCTTTGTGGTGCGCCGAAGCCAGTAAGCTCTACATCTCTGAAGCGAAATAAGAACGTTTCTTGTCACGCCACGTTTTGGGAAGGGTTTAAGCCGCAAGGCCTGTTCGGCAGCGGGCAAGACATTGAATAGCGTGTCTATTCTGGTGATCTTAGAATTTGCCAGTTCGAGAACGTCCACCCCTTGCATCGTTATGACTTGATGGGTCGGAGCAAGTCCAGGCGGGTCGAGATAACCAGTATGGGTTGTGCTGATTTCCCATGGTACGATACAGCGCTCACCTGATGTGGCCACGCAAATAGGCTCTCTTATGCGATAGGAGAAGTCCGGAAAGGCTCTCAAGATGCTTTCACTGAATTCTCGCACAGCCTTTTTACCCGAAGCCGGGCCATAAAGCATGGCAGGATCACTCCAAACCACAGACTCATCAAGAAAACTGAGGAAAAGGTCTAGGTCGCGAACGTTCCATGCACGCACGAGAGCTTCCACTAGCGATCGAATAGCCGATTCATCCATTGTCTTACCTGTGTCTACCGTCTAATCTCAACGGCGGCGGGGGATGAGATGAACCGTGGGAGGACCACACCGCCTCACGCTCCCCGCCGTCTGCTGAAGTGCCTCGTTAGACCATCCCATGTATTTTCAACAAATTGGTCATCTTAATAACGTGTGCTTCTTACGCTTCGTAACATCCCCAATCATCATGAAATGCCTCATAGCATTCTTTTTCGTGAACTGACGTATCTCCCTTGCTATTCGATGTTATTGTCTCACCCTTATCTCCCGCCCCCGCCAGAAAATTGCTCCTCTTGCATTGTAAAATAGAGCTCGCACGATGCAACACGTAGCCACAATCGCCGACAATGGGAAGAAAAGGAGTTTACAGGGGTGAAAATGAAGTAAGCGTCGGACAGAAAAGAAGCTCAGGTATTGAATTCCATACGTGACTAGTCCGGCAGACAGGAGAAGTCCATTGCCATGCGTGACCCCGACCGCAAACGAAAAGAGAGGCGTCCAGTTTTGCACAATGCCCAGAATGATTAACGGGATTGCAAGCCACAGACGCCCCTCGACCGCCAACAAAATGTTCTTGGTGGTTCCCCAAAAAGCATCACGGCTACTCTTAAACACCCGCACCTGCAGACACTCCGGCGCAAGCCTATATCCAACTCGATAATGAAGGGCTTTAAGCAAGCGTGCCAAGCCGATATCATCGGCCATCTCCTCTTTGACGCCTTCGAACCCTTTGATATCTCGAAACACCTGCGTCTTGATAAGCATCAGGGCACCCGAGGCCACTGCGTTCGGGGAGTCAGGGGCTTCCAGCCCCTGCGTTGCCAGCAGTTTTGCCATCCCAAAAAAGTAAATCGGCATGTTCACGTTTTCCCAAAATGAGAGGTTCTCTAAGCATGGCAAGAGGCTAATGAAGTCATAGGCATTCTCCTGCATCACGTTGAGCACCGTGGCAAAGCAGCCCGGCGCATGGAAGATATCGGCATCAGAGAACAAGAAATAGTCTCCAGTCGCCTCGCTGGCCCCGTGCTGCATGGCATTGCACTTGCCAAGCCATCCCGGCGTCAATGGGGGATGGTGGAGCACCCTCACCCGTTTGTCAGCTCGTGCGATTTCATCGACAACCTCACCGGTCCGGTCGGTTGAGTGGTCGTTTACTACAATCACTTCGAGTTTGATGCCTTCCTGGTTGAGAACCGACCGGAGTGAGGCCGCAATATCTTGCTCCTCATTCCGTGCTGGAATAATGGCAGTGATTGTGCTTCCGTCATGGATAGGCACGGAAGATGGTGAAAGCCAATGTATGCGTTTCTGGACAAACACACACTTCAGCGTTATTGCAAGCCAATAGATGGTGATGATACCACAAATGATCAGTATGGTATTCTCCATATCGGTTCTCTTTGCTTAAAAACCCCGGAAATGCGGTTAAGTAGCACTTAGCCGGCTGTACATCGATGATTAAGGAATAAGATCTCCGTTCCAACACTTCGGGCAATGTCACCGTTTTGTGCTTTGTTCTTATGGATCTCACTTTGAATAGAGAGCAGCAGTGTGCATACGGAGTCTCTCTATCGCATGAGAAGACCGTCCGCCCACCGAACGGAGGGCATTTAAGATTTCCCATGTTATGCCTGACGAATGTTTGAATCGATGTTGTATCCTCGCTCGCCGAAGGGCTGAAGTTTCTCAAGCCAGATCTGCTCAAGCAGAGTCAGTTCGTCGTTCAGGTTAAAGTTTGGATCGTCCTTGACCTTCACAACTTCCAGAATCTCGAAGACAAACTTATCCGGACCGTATTCATTCCATTCCTTCTGAAGTTCTTTGTTACGATGCTGTCCGATTGTTAGCTTGAACCTGTGACTGTTCAAAGGTCCTTCAAGGTTCAGGCTGCTTCCAAGCAGCACTTTATCGTTCACTGTATTTTTGATCTGGAAGACACCCGCCGGTTTCTTCCGTTCTTTGTATTCTCTCTTGATAACTTTTTTTGATTTCACATTCGTTCTCCTCGATGGTTCTTTTTCAACCTTAGCAGGTAAACTACTGGCTAACATGAAGCTCATCGGGAGCCCGCAGTTTGAGCGATCCGATGGGCAATACGTTAGGTGTTTTTGCCCATATTCATTAGCTTTGCTTCTATGTAATCAATTATTGCTAAGGCTAATTCCTTGTCAAAGAGATATCCTCCATCTACTCTTTTGAAACAGTGAATCCCAACCCAAGAATCACCGAAGCAAAGCTCGGTGCTTGGTCTCAATACTTCATGAGATGTTGTAACTCCCGAAAATCCAAGAAACCCATCTTTCCTTGTCCACACTGTCACAACGGTTGCACCCCAGTCTCCCTCCAAAGCAACATCAACTCTATTCAAGTTTGTAAGGGAGACTCCTTCAAGGAATTTTGGGAATGCTCTTTCTGCTTTCATTGATCCTTAAATTCATTGTTCTAACAATTAATCTATGGAATTATTTTTTGAGGTTAAAATGGCATAACTGGTTTAAAAAGTCAATTTAGATTATTCCTGGAAATGTTAAGATTTTCTTGATCAATGCTCACCTTTATCTATAATAACGGAAAAAAGGATTGACATATGATATCTCGAAATTGGTAGGGATGCCCGCAAACAGGATTTATCCAGAATTTCAGGATTTTCTTCTTTCCCGCAAACTTGTGGCAGAAAAGAATGTTCCTTACTACGCTCGATGGGTCAGCAAGGCGTTAACCTTTTCCAATGAGAGCAAGCCGTCAAACCACGATGCGCTCATTCTCGAATTCATCCATTCCTTGAAGTTAAGAGAGAATATTGAAGACTGACAAGTCCGACAGGCTGAGGAGGCCTTACGGCTCTATGGTAAGTAAGCAGGTCCGACCCCGGGTTTTTGCTTCTGTTTTTTCTGGAAAGTGATAAGTCTGAAGAATGCGGGGTGAGGTTTGAAGAGTTATTCACCCTGGTGAACTGCGCCCCGCCATTGGCTTTTTGGAAAACAATGATTACCGGTCAAAGAGCATATAGGCGATCGTAAAGCGAAATATATTCACATCCAATATCAATCTTCCAATGTCTCCAGCTAATCTGCTGTCGATTGTAATCATCACTTACTCCTGCCTTTTTGTTCAAAGGAGTCTTCTAAAAAAACGAGCAACTTCAGGTCACCGATTGGAAATACATCATCTATCCTGCCCTTTATTCGGAGTATTGACCTTAACTCAGGCAAGCTTCTTTTGGTAACGACGATTATTTCTCCCGTCTTATCTCTGACTTTATAGAATTTAATAGCAACAAAAAAGGTGGTCCTGTCTGTAACTTCTCCTTCAATAGTGACCACTTTTCCCTCATATGCCTTCGGATTACTGAGGATGCTTTCAATCTGGGAATAACGGACCCGGCTGAAGTAATACCACGCCCCAATCCCGATCAGTATCAAAATGATTATCAAAGCAACTATTACCTTTTTCATCATAAGACCTCGCTAAGTATTCACTTATTAAGAATTCCCGAAGCATTCATTCCGCGAAATATTACTAATTAAGTCATGTTATTTCGGCTTTGTCAACAAAAATCTGTGATCGTTATTATTGAACACTTGACAAAGGTTCTTTGTTGCGTTACTGTATCCAAAGAATATTCAGAATTATCAGAAAATACAGAGGGAGGCGATAGAATGGCCAAGAAGAATCAGAAGAGATCTTTCTGCTCCCCACCCAGCAAAGAGATGAGTTGCTGTAAAGTCGAGTCGATCATCAGTATCGATGAAAGGGGGCAGATGGTCCTTCCCAAAGATTTAAGAGATAAGGCAAATATCAAAGCAGGGGACAAATTGGCTGCTGTCAGTTGGGATAAGGGCGGGGAGATCTGCTGCATCTATTTGATAAAGGCGGAATATCTTGCAGAACATGTGAGAGATTTCCTCGGCCCTATGATGAAAGACATGAGCACGAGTTAATACCAAACCAATGTTCCAGAAAGCGCTTTGTGTGATTTTCGAAAACAGGGAGATTCTCATGGATGAAACAAAATGGTGCTTGCCAGAACAAACGAGTGATCGTTCTAAGACCACAAGCTGTTGACCCCAAAGAGAAAAGGCTCAGTTGAGCCTTCCCGGCCTGAAACAACCTTTTGTGATTGCCTCGGTTCCCACCCCGGTTGGCCTGGTGCCCCGGGTTTCGTCATCTCTGACGTGGAGAGATCGATTGGGAGGTTTTAAGGCCCGCTGGGGGATAAATCGCATGCATTACACGGTCGAACCCGGTCTCTATGCCCTGGGAAAGCCGGATGAGCGGTCTCAGATCTTGGTCACAGCCAATTATAAAATGAGCTTTGACAAGCTGCGTCAGGCATTGCCCGGTCGGAACGTGTGGATATTGGTTCTGGATACCAAGGGCATCAATGTGTGGTGTGCTGCAGGCAAGGGAACCTTCGGAACAGCAGAGCTCGTTGGCCGAATTGCATTAACCGGTTTGAGTCAAATCGTCTCGCATCGGGAATTGATTTTGCCCCAATTGTCCGGTCCAGGAATTGCGGCTCACCAAGTCAAAAAACTATCCGGCTTCAAAGTTATCTATGGCCCCATTCGGGCAAAAGATCTGCCGACTTTCCTGGATACCGGGCATCAAGCAACACCGGAAATGAGGTTCAAGACCTTTACGACACGGGAGCGCCTGGTGCTGGTCCCGATGGAGCTTGTCAAAGCCCTGAAGGTGGGTCTTCTTATTCTTCCAATCCTTTTTGTTCTCGCTCTTGTTGGAAGATCAGGAGAGGGTTGGATGAATGGTTTGAGCCACGGTCTTTTCTCCGCACTGGCATTCCTGACGGCGATTCTGGCTGGAGCCGTTTTAACACCTCTATTCCTGCCATGGTTACCAGGCCGGGCCTTTTCAATCAAGGGCCTTATCCCGGGATGTCTTACCGCAGCAATTCTCCTACTCTTCCGCTGGGGTGATTGGATCACATTGGGGAACCGACTCGAAATAGTTGCCTGGCTCTTCCTAATGCCCGCGGTCTCGGCTTTTCTGGCAATGAATTTCACAGGAGCATCAACCTACACCTCTCTCTCCGGGGTCAAGAAGGAGATGCGCTGGGCCTTACCCCTGGAGATGGGTGCGGGGGCTTTAGGCCTTATTCTCTGGCTCGGATCAAACTTCATTGCATAAGGAGTTCGTACAATGGGTCAATTGGTCTATCTCAAAAATGTCGTTTCGCTAAAGCTTGACCAGGAGAGATGTGCCGGGTGCGGTGTGTGCTTGTCAGTGTGTCCCCATGCCGTCCTGAGCCTGACAAACGGTAAGATTGAGATTGC
>JBEKDJ010000159.1:0-10199 GCA_050014415.1 Thermodesulfobacteriota bacterium
AAAAGGCAACTGCGAAAATCCTTCTGCCCTCTCTTATTCGACCTCTATCCATCGATACCCTCTATTTACTACAATTTTCCTCCAATTTAGCCCCCCCTGCCCAATCAATTACGGAACCGCTGCATTAAAAGCATTTCCCTTGACTTATTCATTATTATTTGATATTTTTCGCAGGACTTATTTTTCTTGGATTTCCTTAGGCCAATGATGAGGAACATAAAGTCAAAACTCCTCCAGCAACCTGTTCGACATCTAGATCTTAAGAAGGCTCAGAACCTTCTCGACTTAGTACGGGGCTTCGAGCATACTTCTTTTCAAAGCCGAAATGTCTATAAATGCTTTGAAGTTTTTCGGAAGATGCTCAGTGATTCTGCCTGCGTTATCTTCTTGGGGTTGTCCGGAGCGATGATCCCTGGAGGGATGCGCAAGGTCATCCACGACATGGTTGAGCTCAATCTGGTCGATGTGATCGTCTCCACAGGTGCAAACATCTTCCATGATATCTTTGAGAGCTTTGGGTATCGGCATTACGTGGGGTCCGAAGAAGGAGATGATGATGCCCTGCGGAGACATCGTATTGTACGGGTTTATGATGCCCTGATGGATGATCATGAAATCAATCAAGTGATTCACCTGCTCTCTAAGATCCCAAAAGAGTTAAGGGAAAAGGTCGTTTCGTCGAGACAGTACTTGGAGGTTTTGGGAACCTATCTTGAAGATCAGGAGTCAATTCTCAAGGTGGCTTCTGAACGTGGGGTTCCAATCTTTGTCCCCGCCTTGTGTGATAGTTCCATCGGTATCGGCCTTACGTTTCTCCACGCTCGGAAGAGAAGTTCTTCTAACAGGCTCATCATCGATCAGATTCGTGATAGTTATGAGATCGCCCAGTTGAAGAGGATGGCGCCGATAACCGGAGCGATCTATGTAGGAGGAGGGGTCCCAAAGAACTACATTCAACAACTGGGGCCGGTCAGCGAACTCTTGTTCCGAGAAGAGAGCGGACATCGATATGCCTTTCAGATCACTACGGATGATGCCAAATGGGGAGGCCTCTCCGGCTGCACCTTTGAGGAGGCAAAGTCTTGGGGAAAGATTGAGAAAGAGTCGACCTATGCCGCTATCTATGCGGATGCGACGATTGCTCTTCCCCTGTTGGTTGGAGCTATCCTTCAGGAAGGCAAGACGTATCGAGAAAGGAGGAGGCGCCACTTTGTATGGAAAGGAGACAAGCTGAAATCGATCCAATTCGTCTGACCGCCATTTATCCCGACAGCAGGAAACGGCTCCTGCTTGCCGTAACGCACCCCGGCGCGCAAGCACGGCCTTTGGCCAATGAGGAATACGCTCTCGTGTGGCCGGCTGGTTCCGATGCAGACAGGGGATGTCGCCCCGATTGAGCGTCGGAGAGGGGATCCCGCCGAGGGCGGGGCTTTGCTCGTGGAGTTTCATCGGCTTTCTTCATTGAACCCTTTCTTGTCTTTGCTTCTTGTCAACCCCTCGAAACCACATCTCTTCTTCAGCGCGCTTTGTCGAAAACAGGCATGCATTTTTAATGTGTGGTGTAAGGCAGTGCAAAGAGGAAAAAGGAGTTGTAAAAAGGGGAGACAATGGTTATATTAAACCGAGAAGGATTAAAGAAGAAGGAGTTTGCCGACGATGAAAGATTCTGACTTCAAAGTTCCAGATCAGAAAGAGTTGGAGAAGGAGTTGAACGAGTACTTGGGCAAGAAGTACGGGGACCGGATAAGACTCGTCGTGCCCATGCTTTTTCCCAAAACTCAGACGGAAGAGGTGCCAAAGGAAGAGAAAGAGCTTGGGGAAGGAAAGAAAAAGATAGATTTCGACTTAAAACCTGAGGAGTTAGAAGCCTTTCTCAATGATTACATCATCCGACAGGGAGATGCGAAAGAGATCCTTGCGACAAAAATCTGTACCCACTTCAATCGAATCAAGTTCACAGAATTAACAAAGGGCCGAACCCGATACGAGGGAGTAGGCCATATCAAAAGCAATATACTGATGATCGGCCCCACTGGGGTGGGAAAGACCTACATGATTAAGTTGATTGCAAAAAAGATCGGTGTTCCCTTTGTGAAAGGAGATGCGACAAAGTTCAGTGAAACCGGCTACGTAGGAGGTGATGTGGAAGATCTCGTTCGAGATCTGGTTTATGAGGCCAATGGAGATATTGAGCTGGCTCAGTACGGGATCATCTACATCGATGAGATCGATAAGATAGCCTCCTCCAACAGCATTATCGGTCCGGATGTTTCCAGGACGGGGGTTCAACGAGCTTTGCTCAAACCGATGGAAGAGACGGAGGTAGACCTTAAGGTCCCTCATGATCCGATCTCTCAACTGGAAGCGATTGAGCACTATCGGAAAACTGGGAAGAAGGACAAGCGGACGATTAACACCAAGCATATCCTCTTTATCATGAGTGGAGCATTCAACGGCCTGGAGGAGATCAGCAAGAAACGTTTGAACCGGGAAGGGATCGGGTTTGGGGCGGAGATCCGCTCAACGGACGAACGGGCCGAGTATCTGAAACAGGCGAAGGCCGAGGACCTTATGTCTTATGGATTCGAATCGGAATTTATCGGCAGGCTTCCGGTGGCCGCCATTTTTGAGAAACTGGAGATCGAAGACCTCCTTTCAATACTAAGAAACCCTAACAACCCTATTATCCTCGGGAAGAAGAAAGATTTCAAATCTTACGGCATCGACATTCAGTTTGAAGACGAGGCTCTTTATGAGTTAGCGGTCAAGGCGTATGAAGAGAAAACAGGAGCGAGGGGATTGGTCAGCGCAGTAGAAAAGGTTCTCCTCAAATTCGAAAAGCATCTTCCCTCTACCGATATCCAGAAATTTGTTGTCACCCGCGCCGTGTCGGAGAATCCGGAGCGAGAGTTGGAACGTCTGCTCCAGGATCCCTTGAATTCCGAGATGCTCAATAAATTTGAAACACTCGTTACCCGAGAGAAGATGACCATGAAGAAGTCCGTTCTTGACAGAGAGACGGAATTCAAGAGACGCTATGGAATGTTTTTTCGAGAAGGCAGGATCGATCTCATCGTTCAAAGGATGATCGAGAAGGGGTATGACGTAAACACGGTCTTTGAAGAAGTTGTGGAGATTCAGCGGTTGGTGGAGGATTTTGAAAGGGATTTTCAGCGGCGCAACGGAATTTACATTCGGTTCAACGAGGAGGCCACTGATCGGATCACGGAGATCGCCCTGGAAGAGGACGGGAAGGGATGTGCAATCTGTGCACGCCTCTCAAAGGATTACGAGCATGGATTCCGATTGATTCGCGATAAGATCGGCCAAAAAGAGTTTGTCCTTACAAAAGAGGCAGTCGATGATCCAGAGAGTTATCTGAACCGGGTGATCCGGGATATCTACAGCGAACAGTCAGATCAAAGGGTTGAGGGTAAGAATGGCGGGAACCAGAGATTACTATGACATTTTGGGTGTCAGCAAGAATGCCAGTGATGCAGAGCTGAAGCGGGCCTATCGGAAACTGGCGATGAAATATCACCCAGACAAAAATCCCAATAAAAAAGAGGCTGAAGAACGTTTCAAGGAGATCAATGAGGCCTATGCTGTCCTGAGCGATAAGGAAAAGCGAAAGCAGTATGACACCTTTGGGAAGGAGGGATTCCATCAGCGATTTACACAAGAGGATATTTTCCGAGGTTTCGATTTTGATGAGATCTTGTCAGGCCTCTTCGGAGGCAGGGGAAGACGGGAGTACAGATTTGGGGGGAGGGGTGGTTTCGATTTTGGCGACTTTTCCGGAGGACAAGGTTCCTACCAGGATACGGGGCGAATGCCTCAGAAGGGAGAGGATATTGTTTACGAGTTAAGCATTTCCCTGGAGGAGGCAGCCAACGGCGGTGAAAAGAGAATTTCTTATCAGAAGAATGGCAGGATAGAAGAAGTCTCTGTTAGAATCCCACGAGGCATCACCTCAGGAAAGAAGTTAAGGCTCGTTGGAAAGGGGATGGGAGGGAGAAACGGTGGTCCGGCAGGTGATCTGTACTTGCAAATTTCCATCAAGGATCATCCTATTTTCAGTCGGGAGGGCGATGACCTCATCGTCGAGAAAGAGATTCGTTTCTCAGAGGCTGTTCTAGGGACCACCATTGAAGTTCCTACGCTTGAGGGGATGAAAAAGGTTAAGGTCCCATCGGGGACCCAGTGCCACACAAAGATGCGATTGAAGGGCCTTGGCATCCCCCGTTTTCAGGGGGATGGCAAAGGGGATGAATATGTGAAGCTGATTGTAAAAGTCCCCAAAAAAGTGACGGAGAAGAGTAAGGGTTTGATTCAGGAACTCTCAAAAGAAGGCATCTAAGTCAAATTTCATAAAAGAAATCTTGTCTTGTAATCTTCAACACAAAACCGTAAAATCTCAACTCAAAAATCCAAGTTCTGCAGCACCGAACCCCTGCCTTTTTGCCAAAACCTCTTTGATCTCTCCGACGGCGCCTATCGCCGCTCAGGGTCAACCCTAAGCTCTCGGTCTTCAGGCCGGGTGACACCGGGGAGTCGAAGGGTTGACTTTTCTCCTATTCTGATAGAAAATAGAAAATGAAATAAATCGCATATCTGAGGACAAAGGGGGAGTCTATGGTCGATATGGTCTATGAAGAGGTTCCGGTAGAACAGCTAAGGTGGCGATGTGATCCCAATACCTTGCCCTTCGAAACGACTCAAGCGGTCCAAGCCTGTGATGAAATCATTGGTCAGGAAAGGGCTCAGGAAGCGATCCGGCTGGGATTGGACATTAACGGCATCGGATACAATATCTTTGTAACGGGCCTAACCGGAACAGGACGTTTCACCACGATCAAATGCATTTTAGAAGAATTAATAGTGAAAGGGAAGATTCCCAATGACATCTGCTACATCAATAATTTCAAGAATCCGGATATGCCTCATATGCTCAGCCTTCCCGCAGGCCAGGGGAATGCTTTCAAAAAAGAGATGGAAACTTTGGTCGAATCTCTAAAAAAGAAGATCCCTCTGCTTTTTGAGAATGAGACCTATCTCAACAAGAAGAAAGAGGTGGTCGAAAGATATCGGAATAAACAGGCTGAGGTATTTCGAGAGTTTGAAAAGAGGGTAAACAAAGAAGGTTTTAGCTTGGTTCAGATCCAAATGGGGCCCTATTCTCGTCCTGGCATCTACCCTGTCGTTGAAAGTAATCCGGTGCCCATTGAGCAGTTGGAGACAATGGTAGACGAAGGTAAATTCGCCAAAGAGGATCTGGAGCGGTTCAAGGAGAAACAGGCCGTCCTGGTCAATGAGCTAGAGAATATCTTTAAAGAGTTTCGAAAAGCGGAGAAAGAGATCAGAGAGGAGCTTTCAGCTTTGGACAATGAAGTGATCTCACCCGTGGTCAAAGACTCGATCTCTGACATCAGGGAAAAGTTTAATGATGAAAAGGTTCACCATTACTTGGAAGAAGTCCAGGAAGATATCTTGACCAATCCCAATCGTTTCAGGGAGAAAGAAGAAACTCCAACCCCTCCCATCCCGGGCTTAGTTTTGCCTCAGACCGTTGATTCATTTTCCGAATACCAAGTCAATGTATTGGTAGACAATTCGGAGACAAAAGGGGCGCCCATTATCGTCGAGACCACACCTAACTACCGAAACCTTTTTGGGACGATCGAACGGGTGGTCGAACGCTCCTCCGGGGTCTGGAAAACCGACTTCGCCCATATCAAGGCGGGAACTCTTTTAAGGGCAAACGGAGGGTATCTGATCTTGAATGCCTTGGAGGCCCTTGTGGAGCCAGGGGTCTGGCCCGCTTTGAAACGGACATTGAAGAATCAGGTGATGGAGGTTCAGACTTACGATCCTTTCTATTTCTTTGCTACCTCTGCGCTCAAACCGGAACCCATCGATTGTACCACGAAAGTCTTCATGATAGGGGATTCGTATATCTACCACCTTCTTTACAATCTAGATGATGATTTTAAGAAGATTGTTAAGATCAAAGCAGACTTCGATTCGGTGATGAATAAAGATGATGAAAAGGTTCTTCAGTATGCCTCTTTTATTCGAAAGATCTGTGATGAGGATAAGTTGAAACCCTTTGACAAAACGGGAATCGCTGCCGTAGTGGAGTATGGGGTGAGAATGGCCGGAAGGCAGAAGAAACTTTCAACACGTTTTCACCTGGTCGCTGATCTTTTGAGGGAGGCCAACTACTGGGCGGCGAAGGACGGTAGCGAAGTGGTAAGTGAAAGGCACGTGGAAGAGGCCATTCGGAAGAAGATCTATCGGGTGAACCTGGTCGAAGAGAAGATTCAGGAGATGATCGATGATGGGACCATTCTCATTGATTCTGACGGTGCAGTCGTAGGCCAGGTGAATGGTCTCTCCGTCTATGACCTGGGAGATTATATGTTCGGCAAACCCTCCCGGATTACGGTCAAGACCTCTATGGGAAAGGCAGGAATTATCAATATCGAAAGAGAGGCGGAGATGAGCGGCCCCACGCATAACAAAGGGGTCTATATCCTCGCCGGGTATCTCAGGGGAAAATACGCCCAGGATAAGCCTATTACCATGAGCGCCAGCATCTGTTTTGAGCAATCTTACGGGGGAGTCGATGGAGACAGCGCCTCCTCTACAGAGATTTATGCTTTGCTTTCAAGCCTTTCCGGACTTCCCCTCCGCCAGGACATCGCCGTTACCGGTTCGGTCAACCAGAAGGGAGAGATTCAGCCCATCGGTGGTGTCAATCAGAAGATTGAAGGTTTCTTCGACGTGTGTAAGGCAAAGGGATTGACAGGAAGACAGGGGGTGATGATTCCCCATCTCAATATTGGTGACTTGATGTTAAGAAAAGAAGTGGTGAAGGCAGTGGAGGAGGGTAAATTTCATATCTATTCAGTCAAGGCCATTGATCAAGGCATCGAGATCCTCACCGGCGTAGAGGCTGGTGAGAGATTGGAAGGCGGAAGGTTCAAAGAAGGATCTGTAAACGATCTGGTCGACAAGAAGCTTCGCGAGTTAGGGACAAAGATCAAGGAATTTGAAGGAGGAGGAGAAGAGGGAACCAAGGAGGAGAAGAAGAAAAAAGGGAAAAAATCCGCCTGCAATGGATAGAATCGTTCTCGACCAAAAGGTTGACCTGGGCAGAGAAGTTTTAATTGAAGGGCCTCCAGCGGAGGCCCTTTGTTTTCAAGGGGCTCGTGTAGGCAGCCTGGTCACACTGACTGACTCGCAAGGGAATGACTTCAGGGCAAGGGTCACTCATCTCTCTAAAGACGAAGCCTCTGTTTACATCTTTGAATCCTTTTCATCGACTACGGAATCCTCTGTGGAGATCGTTCTTCTCCAGGCCCTTCCAGAAAAGGAGAGGATGGAACTGATTATCCAGAAAGCAACCGAACTGGGTGTTTCAACCATCGTTCCTTTTAAATCTGAGAAGTCAATCTCTCTGGAAGAAAGGGACGCGAAACAGAAGAAGGCCCATCGCTGGCAAGAGATCGCTGTGAAAGCCGTCCAGCAGTCGAGAAGGGCGAAAGTGCCACGAGTGGAGGACTATCGGTCATTTGGTGAAGCCTTGAGGTTCTGCGTGGAAGATGGGTTGAAGCTTCTCCTTTATGAGCGGAGAGGTGAAAATCTCAAGAACCTCCTAAGACAATGTCAACCTAAAAAGACCTACGTGATGGTTGGACCGGAGGGAGGATTTGCTGAGGAAGAGGTGACGCAGGCAAAGCATCAAGGGTTTATCCCTATCAAATTGGGACAGCGGATTTTAAGAACTGAGACTGCTGCGATCACCTTGGTGGGAATTCTTCAATATGAGCTTGGCGACCTGAATTAGCTCCAGAGAAATTGGGGAGATAGAGAGATAAGGAGAAAAAGGGAATTCATGAAGCGTCGGCATTTATTGGCGACGGGTTTTATTTCTGGATATCCAAAACAAAATCCGATCAATCAATCTCTATGGTTTTTTAATCCGCACCGAGCAATGCAGACCTGCTTAGAAAGATGTCCGGGTTACTTTTCAATGTAAATCCTGCTCTGATTGCTTTCTTGACAGTTTCCTCATACTTGGCCTTAGTGACGTGAATAGCCGGTTCAGACATCAGGAATTCTCCATTGGGCTTCAAAAGCGATCTAATCTCTTTGAAGAAAGACTCTTGTTCGGGGACCTCATGAACCATCCAAAACGCGAGCACGAAATCGAATCTTGTATTGAGGCCGAGAGAGTCCTTCTTGCAGAGGTGAAGCGTTATCCGTTGCTCGACACCCGCCCTTTTAGCACGCTTTTGAAGAGCATTGAGCATTTCGAATTGAACATCCGCAGCAAAGACCCTTCCCCTCTCACCCACGATTTTGGCGAGGGAAATGGTAAAGTAACCCATACCCGGACCGACGTCCAACACCGTATCGCCCTCACATACATAGGGTTCAACAATCTTTTCTGGGCTTTGAACGAGTCTTCTTAATAAATTATCGAAAGTGAAACACAGCCACCAGGGACAGACATGTTTGTCCCTAACAAAAAAGTAGTCAAAAAGGTTTTTCATAGATTGTGCCTCTAAACCGGGAGCGTTGATCAATAAGCACGAGCTCTACCCGTAGGGCTCCATAACATGGTTTATGTGTCATGTGCCCCATAGGAAGTAAACACACACAAGGGGTAGAGTAAACCAAAACTAAATTGGACGTTCAAGTTAACGTTTATTATACTTATTTTGATTCATTTATAAAATCATAATACCATGAAGATTCTCCTCATTCAACCGCCCATTCGGGACTTCTACCAAACTTCCATTCGGACGCAGCCGATGGGTCTGTCCTACCTTGCTGCCTCTCTTCAAACACAGGGCCATGAGGTAGAGATCATCGACTGTCAAACGGAGAAGAAAAAATCGATTGCTATCCCTTCTGAACTGACCTACCTTCGGGATTTCTATCCCTTCAATGACCGAAGCCCCTTCAAGCTCTATTCCGGTTATTACCATTTTGGAATGGGTTGGGACGAGATCAGAAAGAAGATCGAAGATTCGAAGGCCGATGTTTTCGGGATCTCTTCTTCTTTTACACCGTATCATGGTGAGGCCCTGGAGATTGCCAGGATCATCAAGCAATGGGATAGAAGAAAGGTTGTTGTTATGGGAGGGGCCCATGTGAGCTGCGATCCAGAAGGGGTTATGAAAAAACCTTTCGTCGATTATGTCATTCTTGGTGAAGGGGAAATTCGTTTTCCATTTCTTCTGGAGCAGATCGAACGAGGAAAGATAGGAAAGGTTGAGGAGATTGACGGGATTGGATATCGGGCCAACGGGGAAATACGAATTCATCCCCTTGAGACCTTTATCCAAAATCTCGATTCCCTTTCTTATCCTGCAAGAGAACTACTCGATCTGGATCGATACCGGATAAGGAAGAAACGATCTACCATGATCATCACCAGCAGAGGGTGCCCACATTCGTGTGCCTACTGTTCAACCCATCTCATCATGGGTGCTTCATTCAGGGCTCGAACTCCAGAGGCCATAGTTAATGAGATGGTGGGGTGTCAGAGGCGATATGGAATCCAGACTTTTGATATTGAAGATGACAATTTCACCTTTGATCAAGAGCGGGTAAAGAGATTGATGAGCCTCATTATTGAAACCTTTGGAGAAGGGAATCTTGAGCTTTCCGCCATGAATGGCATCTCTTCTGCTTCTTTGGATGGAGAGCTTCTAAGATTGATGAAGAAAGCCGGCTTTAAAACGATCAACCTCTCCTTTGTCAGCGCAGACCCCCTCACTAAAAGAAGAATGGGAAGGCCGAAGGAAGCGACTTGCTTCGATGAAATCCTAAGAGAGGCGGAACGGGTTGGCCTTCAGGTGATCGCCTACGCCATCTCTGGAATGCCCGGTCAAAGGGTTGAAGAGATGGTGGATACGTTGATCTCTCTTATGGGAAGGAAAGTTCTGATCGGTCCCAGTGTCTATTATCCCACTCCCGGGACTCCCCTTTTCAGGAAATGTAAGAAGGAGGGTGTGCTCCCACTCTATCCGTCGCAATGGCGTTCCAGTGCTCTTCCGATTGAGACGAAGGACTTCAATCGTCTCGATATCGTGACCCTCTTCCGTCTTGCGAGGGTAATTAATTTTATCAAAGGAAAAATGAATGAAAGAGAATTAGAAGAAGGGATGACTTTGGAAGAACTC
>JBEKDJ010000160.1:0-10185 GCA_050014415.1 Thermodesulfobacteriota bacterium
TGTTGCTCAGCCCCTGTGCCGACCTGAACCTCCCCTCAAATCGAGAAAGCTCAACGAGCTTTTTACTTCCGAGCTTTCTTAGGACTCGTCACCTCCTCCTAAGTCGGATATCACTACCCAGGCAAATAGGCAATTCCTGGGGCAGGACTCTCACCTGCAAGATATGCAGCTTTAAAGGGCTGCACGTAGACGCGACACCCTACGACACCCTAAACGCTCTTTCTATCAGTCGCCTAAATAGGCCTTTTTCACACGGTCATCATTGGCTATTTGCTGAGCAGTACCCTCCAGCACTATTCTACCTACTTCTAGGATATATGCCTTGTTAGCCAACTTAAGAGCTAAACGGGCATTCTGTTCAACCAACATAATACTTTTATTACTTTGATTGATATCCCTAATTATTTTGCCGACCTCTTCCACCATCATGGGTGATAACCCCATGCTTGGCTCATCCATCAGAAGCAGCTTGGGACCAGACATTAGGGCACGAGCTATGGCCAGCATCTGTTGTTCACCACCGCTCAGACTCCCTGCCTTCTGAAGACGCCTTTCTCTTAAAATAGGAAAATGATCATACATGTTATCAAGGTCCTTAGTTACCTGATGTTTGTCTTTGCGTAGATAAGCGCCTAATCTCAGATTGTCTATCACTGTCATCGGTGCGAAAACAATTCTTCCTTCAGGCACATGAGCAATGCCTATCTTAACAATCTGGTGAGATGACATCCCATCTATTCTTTCCCCTTGAAACCATTTCTGACCTGAAGTCGGTATTTTTAACCCTGATATCGTCCTTAAGGTGGTTGTCTTGCCAGCGCCGTTGGCTCCAATGAGGGTAACGATTGTTCCTGCCTCAATACATATTGAGATGCCTTTTAATACTTCAGCTCTCCCGTAGTGGACTCTCAGGTCTTTAATCTCAAACAACATCTATTTTCCTCTACTCTCTCCCCAAGTAAGCTTCAATTACCTCTTTGTTCTTTTTTATCTCCTCAGGCAAACCCTCAGCAATCTTTCGTCCATAGTTTAATACCACGATCCTGTCACAAAGACTCATCACTGTCTTCATATCATGTTCAACAATGATAATGGTGATGCCCTTATTCCTTATCTGCTTGATTAGGCCTATCATAATTTGTATTTCCACTGGATTCATACCGGTTACTGGCTCATCCAATAGTAGCAACTTGGGATGAGTGGCCAAGGCCATACAGACCCCAAGAATTCTTTGATGCCCATGAGATAAATTCTCCGCTATCTCGTCTTTTAGCTCTCCCAGACCCATGAACTCCTGTATTTCCATAGCCCCTTGTTTCAGTGCCTGTTCCTCTTTGAGGGCAGACGCGGTGTGTAATAATCTCTTCCATACACTTGTTTTATAGCTCATATGACATCCAGTAAAGATGTTATCAAGAACTGAAATTTTCATAAATAACGTTGATGCCTGAAAAGTCCGGCTTATCCCCAAGTGGGCTATTCTGTGGGCCTTAAACCCGGTTATATCCCGACTATCAAATATCACCTTACCACCAGTGGGTTGTAATAGGCCACTAATCAGATTAAAGAATGTCGTCTTACCCGCCCCATTGGGACCAATTAGTCCCACTATTTCTGAGTCAGCAACATGAAGATCCAATTCGTTAATGGCGGCTAGACCACCAAAGTATTTACTCAATTTTCCAACTTCAAGCATTGTTTCCCTTTCATCCCCCTTTGCTGGCTGGCAGTATGGTTCTAATCCACCTGAATATCTTAGACATGTTTTCGGGAGGGGGGGGAGGATGTTTCAACAAGCTCAAAAGGCCATTAGGTAAGAACATAATTAATAATATTAACAAAAGACCTGTATATATTGGCTCAACTTCCTTGGTAATACGGAGAATCTCAGGCACAATCGTCATGATCAATGCACCAGCTACAGGCCCTAAGAAAGCAAAACCTATCCCGCCCAAAATGGCATAGATATGAATGTAAAATGTCTTGAACATGTCAAATGTACCTGGGACCACTGCACCAAAGTAGCAAGTATAAAAACCACCCATTAATCCAGCACTTGCAGAAGCAACGACGAATGCCAGCAGTCTGTATTTAAAGAGATTGATACCCAGTGTTTCTGCCAAGTGAGGACTCAGGTCGATTGCTCTCCAGGCTCTACCTGACCAGGTTGTATAGAAAGCAGAAAACACAACTACCACCAGTATAAATAGAAACAACATTAGATAATAGTAAGGAGTCTTGGAGGTAAATTCGATCGGTGAAAGAAAGGGTAGGAGAATAGACTCTGGAGGAGGGATATTAACGATCCCTACATATCCACCAAACACATCGAAGGTACCAAAAACTAGAACGGTTACCATCCCTAACAACGCAGTTAACATAACAAACGCAAAACCCGCGTTCCTGAGCAGAACAATGCCAAGAAGGAGGGCAACGATTCCTGTTATTGCAGCAGATGCGGGTAAAGCAAGCCAGACAGATAGGTCCAATTTCATTACCAGCAGGGGCAAGGCATAAGCCCCTACACCCCAGAAAGCAGCGATAGCAAGACTTAATAGTCCTGTTCTCAGCATCAAAATGAAAGTCATGGCAAGTACGCTATTCATCCCCACCATAATCAGCAAGTGGATGTAATAAGGACTTTCCACCCAAAACGGCAATGCAATGATGATAACTAACAATATGAACAGGCCAATGAACTTTTTGTGGGGCGTATTCATCTGCTTAAAGTCCCATTTCTTCAGCTTGCCCAAATAAACCTCCCGGCCTAAAAAATATGATGATGCCAATAACGGCATAAAGCATGATCTGTGCCACACCAGACCCAATGAAATAGTGACCAAAGGCTATGGTCATGCCCAATATTAGTCCGCCGATAACAGACCCCAACATGCTACCAATCCCCCCAAGCATGATGACAAACATGACTGGCAGAATGATGGTACCCATTGAGGGAGAAATAGCAAACACTGGTGCCATAATCCCTCCTGCAAAACCAGAAATAGCACAACCCAATACCATCGTTGCTAAATACGTTCTTTTAGGGTTTATTCCCTGCAAAGATGCCACATCGGCTCTAAATGAAACGGCACGCATGGCTCGGCCGATATTCGTCTTCTGAAGGATAAAGTATAAGCCTAGGGCTACTGCTAAAGCGAACAGAATCAATGCCACCTTCTCCTTGGAAATACTAACACCAGCAAAGTGGATCATGCCGGGGAACACCGATGGCAGGCCCCTGGACTCCGTTCCAAAAAACAACAAGGCCACCTGCTTTAGTACCATCATCAAGCCTATAGCGGCTACTACGTTTGCCAGGAATCGCCGCTCTATATGTTGAATACGTTGGAAGATTAGCCTATAGCTTATTGCTCCGAGTATGGCTGGAACTAATACCGCTAGAGCTAAAGAGATAAAGAAGGGTTGTTCCCACTTCACCAGCATGCCCCAAATAACATAAGCCCCCAGCAAATAAAACTCCCCATAGGCCATCAATAATATCCTCGGAATGCTCAGAATCAAATTAAGACCTACCGCCAGCAGCACATAGATGAGTCCCATTCCCAGCCCATTTACAATTAACTGCACTATTTCAAGAGCCATCGCTCCCTCTCTCTTATTGCTGCCCGGGGAACCCATGGGCTTTTCAGGACGTCCATCGGTTCCCGGGCTCCTTGAACGAGTCAGCACTCAACGTATGTAACAGCCTTTTACCAATTGGATATCAATACTGCCAAAAAGACCATCTATATGCTTTTTATAGATCACCAGTTGAAGAATTTTTTGTTGTATTTATATCCTTCATCCAGCGATATTGTATGAAGCAGCTTGGCTTTCCCTCCCACGATATTTAACATATACATTGTAGTAAGCAGGGAAACAGTTCTTGAGTTCCCAAAGTCTGGACGGGCGACCATCTTAGCTGGTCCAATGACTGATTCAAATTGCATCCCATTTGCAAATACGGCGGCAACCTTGTCCGTGTCAAGACTCTGGGCTTGTTTCAGGGCATTGATCAGTTCATCCCACTCCAACCAGTATACCTGCGCTGGATTATCCCAATTTCCATACCTAGCGATATAAGCATCCTTTACTTTCTTAGACTGGGGTGGGAGCGACTCCAACTGAAAAACATCCGAAGATCCGCCGACCATTCCTTCCACCATATCCAGCGAAATGACTCGAGCATAGCTTGGAACATTTACTCCTACATATGAAAGGATCTTCCCTCTCCAACCGGCTTCATAAAGTGCCTTGAACAACATGATGTCCTGTAATCCACCACCGCAGGTAGTAAAGAAGTCCGGATTCGACTTTTTTACCTTGGTGGCAAAGGAACTAAAATCAGTGGTGTCCGGTGGATAGAAAAGTGCGTCCAACACCTTCTGCCCGAAACCGCCAGCCAACTTCTTCGATTTGTTTTGTTCACCGTGGCCTATCATATTGTCGGGATGGACCAAAGAAACGGTCTTCATCTGAGGGTAATTTTCTGTAAACCATCCCCATACTGATGGCGCCGATGTTTGCAAGTTTGATCCCTCAAAGCAATATTTTAACTTTGGGTTGTAAATCGATGGCGAAGGAGTCTGGTCAACGACTAATACCTTGTTGGCTTCTGTTAAAGGAAGCCAGGCATCAACGGTTTCGTCGCCTAGTATGAATTTGACCTTATCCATGTTAACCAATCTTTCAACAGCGGCTCGCCCTGTTTCAGCATTCATTTTGGTGTCATACAAGACCAACTCAATATTGTAGCGTTCACCTTGGATCGTCAGCCCGCCTTCCTTATTTAACATAGGTACAATGATATCCAGATATTTCTTCCAATCTACCCCTAATGCCCAAGTAAGGTTGGTAACCACACCTATCTTGAGTGTTTTTGCTTCTGCGGTTGCTGGGCTACAGGAAGCCACCCTGGGCATTCCCGCCAGTGTTAACGCCATCAAGATAATTCCAAATAACACCGATATTTTCCAAATTTGTCGAGCACACATTTTTTACAGCCTCCTTTCATGATTGTTTATTGCCCCTCAGTAAAATGGGGTTATGATTTACCCTTTTTCTGGATCTGTTCTTTGGGGATGTACGGTATGGTTTTCTCCCAGTGAATCCCTGAAAGGTCAGGTCTTCCGCACGCGAACATTCTATCCATGGGAACGGGTAGCTTATAGACCTTAGCGGCGTTGCCGCCCACAATAAGATTGATCTCATCTTGTGTTGCAAGATCCAGATCCTTCAGTCGATGGATCTGGTGGGTTGGAAAGCCCATCCAATCAGGTTGGTAAGGCAGCGGTATGGGCCACTTTTTCTGTAGGTAGTTCCCGGTTGGATTCCGGTATTTCGCCCCCGGCTGGGTTGGAAAGTGCGACCAGATACTGCTCCCGTTGTCACCGCCCCCCCAGATAAGCTTTGTTGCCCCTATATTTGGGTCCTTCAACGCAATCTCATAAAATTCAGCACGCCAATACCCGGTCTCCAGATAAACATTTTCAGCAAAAGCTGCAACCGAGCAGGCTAGTCGTATATCTTCCGGATACTGTCCTCCGCCATGTTCGATGATGATCCGCACTTCGGGGAATTCATGGGCAAGTGCAGATACTATTCCGTAGCCTGCACCAGGCCCCCCACCCCATGTGTACCCATCATATTCATGGAACTCCATGGAGACATTGTACTTCGATGCAAGTTTTGCGACTTCTCGAAACTCGTCCAATCGTTGGTCAAACGTAGGAGGTTTACGCACGACTCCCATTCCCCCGGGTACGAATTCACCGATGCCCACGAACTTCCCTTTACCCCATTTGAGCGCCGCTTCAATTTCTTCACAAGCTGCCTCGATAGTCCATTCTGCCTCACCTCTTGCACACTTGAGCCGCTGTGTCTGGTCACTACACAATGCACGGAACCTGTTTGGATATTTATCCACTATCTGAACCTGCATCTCGTTAATCGTGCCAGCAAAGCTCGGCTTGAGGATGCCCATATCCACGCCGTATGCATCCATATCATAGATAATCATTTCAGAGTTATCATAAGGCTCGATCTCCGACCAGAGCTTCTTAATTGTCGTATCCCCTTCCTCATGCTTACCTGCTGGCCGGTAAAGTGTTGATCCATGAATATGCGCATCTACAACGAAACGTCCAATTTTCATTTGAATGACCTCCTTTATTTTGTTGGTAAGAAATAATGGTTTGTGGGAGATACCGGATCTCTAAAACGAACTTCTTCATCCCTTATCCTCCTCAAGAAACCTTTACCTCCTTTCTTCCTGAATTTCAGGCTATGCTAAGAAATAGAATAAGATTTATTCCAGCTTTTCAACGAATCAAATAGATCAAAAACTACGCCGAAATTTAAAACCTTAAATTTCAAGCAGTTATGATGGGATCCATTTTTTTATTTACTTTATGGCGTAAATTTATTACCCTTGGGCGTAATCAATAACCTAATTCCCTCATGGCAAAAACCTCGGCTGACGATTTTCTTCGGAAAGCGAGAGAGGATACATTCAGAAAGTTCCTCTACTAACGATTAGCTTGTGGGCTCGCTGGCGGATAATGCCAATACCTCGATGTACCCAAAATCATACTTCATTGGGACATAACCTCTTTTATATTTAATGGGAAACACTTGTCAAGGACAAACTTTAAATGGAGGAAATGTTATGAAGGTTGATCGTAATGAGTTTTTTAGGCAGGCCACAATCCGGATCTGTGGAAGTTTGAATATTAAAGAAGCCATTAAGGTCTTCTTAGACTATATAAAGGACTTTATCCCCGTTGATAGGATCGACCTGAATTGTTTCGATTCTAACCTGAATGTCCTGAAGACCGTTGCATCTGCTGTAAAAACATTCGATGAGGAGATTTTTGAAGTGATCCCCATGCCGGATAGAGACATGAAGCAAAGAATATCGACTTGGGAGAAGATAAAACCAATTGAGATCATAAACCATCCGGTTTCACATCCGGACCTCAGTGTGATGCTCCCAAGAATAGGAATGGACATCAATTGCTCAATTATAATCATGTGCATCGACCATGACAGACAGCATGTGGGGAATTTGTCGATTAAGGTCAAAGGGAATGATCGGTACACGGAAGAACACGCCAGTCTTCTGCAAATGCTTCGTGAGCCATTTGCCATTGCTATGGCAAATGCCCTTAAACACGAGGAAGTCATCAAGCTTAAAGACTTGCTCGCCGATGATAATCGATACCTACATCGGGAACTCCGCGAAATTTCTGGCACCGAGATTGTCGGCTCCGGTTTTGGGCTAAAAGATGTGATAGACATGGTTCGAAAGGTAGCCCCCCTGAACAGCCCAGTGCTTCTCTTGGGCGAAACGGGTGTGGGTAAAGACGTCGTCGCTCACGCGATTCATGATGCCTCAAACCGCAGGGGCATGCCTTTCATCAAGGTGAACTGCGGGGCCATCCCGGATAATCTTATTGATAGCGAACTCTTCGGTCATGAGAGAGGGGCATTCACAGGGGCCATTAGCCAAAAAAGAGGTCGCTTTGAGCGAGCGAACACCGGGACTATTTTTCTTGATGAAATCGGCGAACTGCCTCTCATGGCACAGGTCAGGTTGTTGCACGTCTTGCAGTACCATGAATTTGAACGTATTGGTGGCACAAATTCCGTCCCAGTGGATATCCGTATCATATCTGCTACCAACAGGAATCTCACAGCCTTGATCGAATCGGGTCTGTTTCGTGAAGACCTCTGGTTCCGACTCAATGTCTTTCCTATCACGATTCCACCGCTTAGACAGAGAAAGGCAGATATCCCGGCCCTCATGTTCCACTTCATTGATCGGAAGTGCATAGAGTTTAAACGAAAGGAGCGACCTCTGTTAGCCCCCGGAGCAATAAATCAACTCATGTCCTATGACTGGCCGGGCAACGTGCGAGAGCTGGAAAATGTAATCGAGCGCAGCCTGATTCTGGCAAAAGACGGTACTCTCACTTTTGACAATCTCCTGCCAAGTTCTCCAAAAAAGATGATCGAGGGCTACTTTCGTGATAAAGAAAAAAGATCTTTGCTTCCGCTGAACGAAATAAATGTCCAATATATCAGGCATACCCTGGATTTGACACAAGGAAAGATCAACGGACCTGATGGAGCAGCTGAACTCCTGAAAATCCATCCGAACACCCTGAGAAAACGAATGGACAGGCTTGGGATTCTCTACGGCAGAAAAAAGCGGGCAGAGGCTTAATGAGTTTTATCATAACATCTTGAACCTGAGAATTCCCATCACATCGTGAAAGGTCGGACTTTTCTTCGATTAGCATCTCGAAGCATGATAGAAATGAGTTTGATCGCTACTCAATGACCCCCTGCCTGCCGGGAGGCAAGAATGACCTATCCTGCTTCAACCTTTGAACTTTGTGCTTTGATCCCTAAGTAATTCTCTATGCCCTTGGCGCTCTGCTTCAGGGCAGGGCCAACTTTTTTATGGATGAAACCAAATTATAAATCTGATATTTCAAGACCTGCTCCAAGTTTCAATGTTCACTAAAGATGATTTCCTCTTTCTTGGACCGAGGCATCGCTTTTATCTGCGCTTCTCGAACAAGGGCTTCGGAACGCGTCAAGCCTTCTTGTTGATATAGCAGCTTGATGGGCAGGCGAGTTCGGGTGTAGGTTGCCCCCCGACCCTCACTATGTTGCTTGACCCGAGCCCGTACATCTTTTGCTATCCCAGTATAGAGCGACCCATCCCCGCAGCGGAGGATATAGACTGACCAATCCTTTCGTCCCCTTCTCTTCATCCCTTGGATCATTCTTAGGTATTTAGTCTCCACGTTCATTCTCTATAGATTAGAGCTTTATTAACGACGATTTTTGGGATTGGAAGTTATCAATCGTCAATGATGGTTTGTAACATACACCTTTCCTTGAATCTTTGGAAGTGTGATGTTTAGGGAAAACTAATTTGTTTTATCTGCTAAAATATTTTAGGAAGGTGAAGAGGGAAAGTAAGACGGAACAAAAAAGGGGGAGGAAAAGGCAATTTAAAGTGACCGCACTAACTTTTTTATGGATTCCACCGGATGCCACATTACGCCCTTTGAACAACTTGACTGTAAAATTCAGTCAACCACTACACAACGACTCTGAGACCCAATAAATCAATTAGTCAATGACCTAATAAGTTGTTTCGAGCCTTAATCTGCTCGCTTCGCTCTATGCCCTTGGCGCTCTGCTTCAGGGCAGGGCCAACTTATCATGGATAACACCTGTGAATAGTGTAGACGCGACCCCCCAACTGCTCTTCATGCAGGCCTTCACTTTAAGCTATTCAATTCCCTTTTAATTTCCTCTGAGAGCCAATGCCGAATCAATGTTTGATAGGGTATTGATTTAGTCGTAGCCAATTTCCTAATGGCCTGGACCTGAAGGGGGTCTATTTTAATCGTTACATTCTGAAGCTTCCTTTTCCTCTTTTTTGAAAGGATATCTCGGCGGAGTTGTTCTCCTAAGCTGAATTCAACAGGTTCTTCCAACAGTTCATCAAGAATGTTCACCTGGTCATAATAATCCGCCCACGGTTTATCTCTGTCCTTCTTCACGCTCCTTCACCTCCTATGCTTTCTATAATATTGAACTTCTGATCGGTTCATATCCCAACCGGTGATCGGTCTCACGACCCCTTTAGGTTTCTTTTCAAAAATAACGATGAGGTACCTTCCTACACCGGTTGGACCAAAGACTACATAATGTTCCTTTTTTGTCTTTCGGAAAAGAGGTCTATTAACAAAGACTTCTTCGGCTTCCTCTGGCTCAATTCCATGGCCGAGTTCGAAATGAAGAACATTTCCTTCGTCCCATTCAAACTCTGATATCTGCAACCCGGACTCCTATAAGTCATACATAGTATTACATTTTGGTGAAGCGCTGTCAAGAACTTTGAAGGGGAATGGAGGCCGGTTCCAATCTGTTTTCAAGTTTTAGTTAAGACAAGGCAGAAGGTTCGCAAGCAGGCGCATTTGGATTGGGCCAACTATTTCATGAGTGACATCCAGACTCGCCTTCAGGAGTAATTCAACCTAGTCAACAACGTTATATATAGTTGAGAGGTAGGGGTAGAATCCCAACGGTAAAATAGGAAAAATATAATACCAGACTACCCCAAAAAGAAACCTCCTGTTAAGAGATAAGAGTAAGCACGAC
>JBEKDJ010000161.1:0-16578 GCA_050014415.1 Thermodesulfobacteriota bacterium
CGACTGATCTGGTCATGTCAGTCTCTAATTCCATGGAAACCGCCGCTGGAACATCTGCGCCAACAGCGGTTTCAAACCCCTCAGAAAAATCATCTCCAGAAAAGACTCCAACCCCTACCCATGAGGAAAACGGCGGAAGAAAAATGAGGGCAATTGAAACTCAATGAGCCGCTAGGCGGAAACAAATTGGCACGCCGGGGAACCTCTCAATCCCTCCGAGGATAATAGCCTCACCGATAAGTGAAATGCTCAATAGATCCATTCGCATATTAAATTTCGATGATAGCGTTACCAAGCAACAGAACCTTGTTTCCCGGTATGAGACCGAAATCATCGACCTAAGAGATCTTGGACCTAGAGCAAGAATTTGGTTGGGCAAGAAGACAAAGAAAGAGATCGAAAAACGTATCCAAGGCTCGGCCAAGAACTCCTTTACTTTCTTAGGATCCGGTGATTTTCACCAAGTCAGCCATGTTTTGATCAATCAGTTTGACGAACCGATCTGTGTGATCCTATTCGATTTTCATCCGGACTGGGACATTTTGCCTCCGCGCATGGGTTGCGGTTCTTGGGTGACGGAGAGTTTGAGAAACAAAAACATTCTGAAATTTGTTCTGGTGGGCGTTTCTTCCAAGGATCTATCGAGTCCCTGGATTCAGACCGGAAATATCAACTCGCTGGAAAGGAACAGGGTAGAGATTTATCCTTATTCACACCCTCCCTCATCTATCCTCTTTAGAAGAGCACCCGAGAATCTCTCCATCAGGAATAAGAAAGGCTTACTTCTAAGAAAGATCTACTGGAATGAATTGAAGGGGAAGAACTTGATGAAGTTATTTCCTTCGATTCTGAAACGTCTTCCCACACCAAGGGTTTACCTTTCCATTGATAAGGATTGTTTAAGAAACGAGTATGCATTAACGAATTGGGAGGAAGGAATGCTTTCGTTAGACGAACTGCTTATGATGCTGAGGATGATTAAGGATCATATGGATATCGTTGGTATGGATATTGTTGGAGATTACTCAGAGATTTCTACCCACGGAAACCTCAAGAAATTTGTTTCCTATTTAGACCATCCTGGCGGCCTTAAGACAAAATACCTACCCGAGGCTTTGATAACCGAGGTCAATGAAGGAACAAATATGAGAATCTTGGAACTTCTCCAATCCTAGTCTCTCCGGTCAGCTGCTGATAGATTTCCTAATACATTTGAAGCCAGAATGACTCCAGGGAGGCTAAAATTAACTCAATGTAACCAGGGTGATCCCCAAGACGATTAGAAGGGTGCCAAACCATCGCACGAATTTCACTTTTTCCTTTAATATGAATCCGGAAGCCAACGCGATGAAGATATAGTGCATACTATCTAAAGAGAAGGCGAGATTCAAATCCGCTCTCGATAAGACAAAAAGCCAGATAAATAGAGAGAGGAAGCCAACTAGAATGCTAATCCATGCCCAAGGGGTCCGGATTAACTTAAGAACGAAAATGATCACTCCCTTGATATTACCCGGTGTTACCTGGTCTATGGAATTTACCCCTGATTTTAAGAAGAGTTCCCTGAATGTATCACAGACACTGGTAAAAACGATTAAGCAGAAGATATAGAGGTACCCTTCCCTCATCTCGAACTACTCTCTTTGATGTAACTGCTCACCGAAATAAAAATGACTCCGATCAATATGAGAAATATACCAAGCCACCTTAACAGACCGACATGTTCATTGAGAAAAAAAATGGACACCAGGGCCACAAGGATATAGCTAAAGCTCGCCACAGGGACGGCGACGCTTAAATCTACTTTTGAAAGGATCGCTGACCAGATGATGAACGCCAATATTAACGATAGGAGTCCGAACCAGAAAAAATGAGAAGAAAAGATGGATCCAAGAAAATTCAGGACATCGCAGAAACCTGTTATTTTTCGATTATATTCTAATAAGGCGCTTTTCTTGAAACAAAATTGGTGAAAGGTTTCCAAAACATCAGTGAAAACAAGAAACAGAAATATTCTTACGGTCAATTTTCGTTTTGGCACTTAATCTTCCACGTCCCCTGCAGAAAAATCGGGCTTCACGAACATTGCAAGTAATCTGATGACGGAGTGGAGAAAGAGATTATTGTGTTTTATGTAGGCATATAGAGGGATGAGACGACCGCCTAATGTTATCTTGGGAGCATAATCCGTTTGTCCCACCTGATAGAAGCGTATGGAGTGTTTCAGGCACCATTCGATATTGAAACACCAGCTGACGAAATACAGAGAATATTGACGGGCGATATCATAGTCGAAACCAATGAATTTGTCGATCAGTAAATCACCGTACACAAAGCAAAGATTAAAAGCGCTGAGCTTCCCATTGACATAATAAAGAAAATACTTGGTATGAGGACTCAGATCTTTTGAGACATGGATGAAGAATTCTCTCGTCAAAAACTCAAACTTTACTTTTCCGGCCCGATAAGTATTCAAATAGAGCCTGTATATGTCCTCAATCATTTCTGTCACATCGTCAACAATGGTTATCTCGATATTCGCCCTTGCGTAGGCTTTCTTTATTTTGCGACGCAAATCCTTTCTTGTGGAATAACTTAAACTCCTGAGATAATCTTCCAGGGACCTAAATTTCAATTCCATTCTTACAGAGGGAAAACTATCGACCCTTAAGAAACCCTTCTGTTTAAGAGAATCCAGGAGAATCGTATCCTCTTTTGAAAAATCTTTGAAAAGAACAAAGGGAATTCTCTGTTCTTTGCTGAATCTCTCCATAGCCTTTGCTATTTCATCAATAAGAAGATGGGGATTTCTTAGATCCTTCCTGATACCTAAAACCCCATTCTCACCGAAAGGGGACCCGGAGAATAGAGTCCTTAAGATAAGAAACCTGGGAATAAAACGGCGGATAAAACGGACTGCGTCTTTCATGAGACCTTCCAAAACAATATCCAAATAAAAATCAGCAACAAATAGCGGGGCTATTGATAGAATATTCTCCCCTCGATACAGGATCAAATAGTAAAAGGAAAATTCTTTGAGGTCCGACTTTTCAAGGGTCTGGTAAAACTCATACCCCTCTGGGATATTTCCAAATATGAAATCCCATTCCTTCCTTTCGATTTGGTTAACCGAATCAACAATGTTATAGGTTACCGCCATCTTTCTCACGAATAAAACATCGCAGGAGAACTCAGAGGAAGTCGTGATCCTTTTCATGTACGGAACTTCTCGTCTTAACTCTTCCGTGTGTTTGGAAGCGAGAAACAGAAGGTGGGCCCCTGGTTGACTTTCCCTCCAGTGCATACTCCCCCTCCATTTCGATGAATGATTTGCCGGACCAAGGTAAGCCCCACACCCGTTCCCTCATCGTCCTCCTGGTAAGGTAGCCTCTGAAAAAAGTAGAGCAATTGATTGCCTTGCTCCATATCAAATCCGACACCGTTGTCTTTGACATAGTAGATATTCTGATCATCCTCACTCCAGCCGCCAATCTCAATAACCCCAGTCCTTTATTGATTCTAGTTTTGGAAGGAATTACTCAAAACGTGGGCAGGTAGGTCAGGGTTATCTAAGCCAATGAGGAAATAAGGAATCCGAGGCAAATCAATCCGACACCCACATAGCGCATCGGAGGAGTGCTCTCAAGAAAGATCACTCGTGACGATAGCATGACCAGGACAAATGTAAGAGCGGTAAACGGGTAGACAAAATTCAAGGTTGTCTTGGAGAGTGCGGAAAGCCAGAGAATCACGCTGATAACATAGAAAACCAATCCTAAGAAAACGAAAGGATTGAATAGGAGGTTGAATAATTCCTTGATCAAGTCTCCCCTCAGAGTCACTTCTCCGGTAACAAGAACACCTTTCTTCAGGGAAATCTGACCTAAGGTGGCCAAAACCACCGCAATCAGGAGCGACAGAACAGGTTTCATTGGATTTCTCCTTCTCTTTTAATTCAACCAAGAAAATGTATCGATTTAGCTGTTTGAAACAACCTTTGTCAAATCCCTCCCGACCTTCCTTTTCCAAAGGGAGGAGAACTCTTATATCAGAAGTAATTTAAGAATTCCTCCTTTGAAAAATGGGAATAAAAGGAGATGTAACAGTATTTCAAAACGTCAAAGTGTCTACGAACAATCCCCATTTAACCAGGAATCATATTTTCTAGTAACGACTCTTCCTCTTGATGAATTCTTCCCTATCTCACTTCGCTCGGTAAAGCGTCCAATCACCAAAAGTTCCAATTGGCGTCAGTTTGTCCAAGAGCGACGGAGGAATTTCTGATAGATATTTCCTCTTCACTGCATACAGATGGTCTTTTCCGGAATTCAGCCTCTGCAAAACAGTGAATTCTGTACCCTCATTTTCATGAGGTATAATCAAATCTTGGCCGTAAAAGTATGCTGAATAAGGAATATTATGGACGAATATGAGACGACTGTCCAGGCCCAAATGATCTATCTTGTCTCTGGCAAGCTTGACAATCCCTTTGGTAGAGAATTTTTTCTCGACCAGAGGCAGAGCAAGAGGATGGACGATACCATAAAGGATGACAAGAGCGATTGAAAATCGCATCATGGTTGCCCTATTCAATCCTGATCTTTCCATAAAGATTGCACCCCAGATGGCAAAAAAAGGGAGGATCGGCAGCACATAGGGCATAACAAGTTGGTGGGCAAAGCACAGAAAAAGGGTCATTCCCACTAGACCAAACGTGAACAGACTTGTCCGCTCATCCTTAAAAAAGCTGCCGAGCCATTTCCACCTATGCCTCCTAAAGAGTAGAATAGCACACCACAGGGTCCAGGGCAGACCTGCAAGAAAAAGCATCCCTACAGCAGCCCCATACGGCTGTTTACGCCCACTTCCGTAAAGGTCCCCATATCGATGGGTGACAAATCGCAGCAGATTTTCGTTAAGAAAAAAGTACTTTAGAAATCCTGGATTTCGGTTCTCAGCGAGCCAAAACCACGGTATAGTGAGGGTTAAGAACACAAGGATTCCTATCCACCATCCATGGTTCTTAAGGGTATTCCATCTCCGGTGGATCAATGTCCACAAGAAGACGGGAATTCCGAACATCACCACAGCAATAGGCCCCTTGATCAGAAATCCCAGGCCAAGGAAGGTGAAGATACAAAGGCTCCAGAGTCGCTTCCGGACTCTCGTTGTTTCTAAGAGGAAAGCCTGATAAGACAAAATGGCTCCCGCGACACAGAAGGCAAGCGACATATCCACGACTACCGCACCGGCAAGCATGAAAAATAGGATACATGTGGAAAGGATCAGCGCTGCCCGGAAAGCAAGATCCCTGTCCACATACCGTCGAAGAACAAAGACCATCAGAGTAACAAGAAAAAATGCGCCAACGAGGCTGGGGAATCTGAGGGCGAATTCATTCATCCCAAAAAGACGCGTGCTTAGTACTGCAGCCCAGAAATGCAGGGGAGGTTTTCCTAAGTAGGGTATCAGCTTCCCGTTCATCCAAACTCGAGGCGTAATCCAATCGCCCGAATTCGCCATCTCCCTAACGATGATGCCATAGCGGGCTTCAGTATTGTCTGTAAGAGGTGGGAGGGGAAGTGTGACGACTCGGATGGCCAGGATCACACAGAGTAATACCCAGACAGATCTCTCACTCATGAGGACTCTTCTCATGTGAAAACAGAGGCTCCAGAGAGCGGAGAACAAGGTACTCACGGACTCTATCCCCGATATATTCATCGGGAATATTCAATTCAGACACATCATCGCGAGCTGCCGGGTGAACAACCATTTCATATCCTTCTTTTTGTACCACAATACGACGCAAGCAGGAAACACTGGAATAATCCGCTGTCGAAGGATAGACACAGGGTAAAAACATCAACCCCCATTTCTTCCATTTTAAGCGTGCCCACAACGCTAAAATGATGACAGGACTAATTCGGCTCAGAAGGCGCGCAGGATCCCAGGGCACGCGCACTTGGGTTATGCCAACTTCCCGAAGAATTGGCAGAATCGATTTCATCATCCCTGGGATGAGGTGGATATGATGATGGCTATCGAGGTACTTAGGAAAGACCGCATAAGATTCTAATATGGAAAGCTGCTCACGAAGCAGAAGCATAGCCTCCTGGCAAAGGCGCCTCCGCCTATCCTGACCAGAAAGAAGGAATAGCAGAGCGACTCGGGTGGGGGATGGATGAAACCACCCATCTACAGCCAGATGCCGAATCCGATCACCGAGAAACGTTTTGCCAAATGTAAGACTAAAGTGTAGGCCTATGGTCAAGGTAGGCAGTGCCTTTAACTCTTCTAATCCGTGGTTAACGAAGGAACCCGAGGCTAAAATTGAAACGCGCTGTATAATCCCTCTTCGTGCAAGCTCGAAAATGCCCTCGTTTATGCCCGGAGACAGTCCCCAGTCATCAGCGTTTATAAAGGGCAGGCCCACTCGGTACCTTTCCGATGGAAAAAGTTTGTAACTCCTTTGTTTCCGAAGCAGGACATAATTTACCTTTAGCGGAATACCCACCTCGCTGGTTTCTCCAGAAAATCTTAGTCAGCCAAATGCCAGCCTGGATACCCTCTCGCCATAACTGGATCGTTGACTTCTCACTCCGCAGAAAAAAAGTCACAGGAAGCTCTGCGCTCTGAAAGTCGAAACCGACACAACAGAGAAAGAACTCTAAGTCAAAGAGGAACCCCGGACAGGTCTGGTGCGAAAAGGCCACTTCTGCCATGCGATGGGACATAGCCTTAATCCCAGCCTGAGTATCAGAGGTTTTGATGGGAAACAGTAACCGTACAATGCGGTTGAAGATAAGACCGAAACAGTGACGTCGATATACTAAATGGAGTAGAGGAACAGGCATGTCAAAATGGCTTTGAGGTAATCGCCGATTTCCACTCACGAAGTCAACCCCATCCGCCAGAAGCTTCGCTGCTGTGGTAAAGAAGGATGGATCATAGGGGAAGTCCGCATCCGTGAAGAACACCCATTCCCCAAGCGATTGGGCAAACCCTGCTCGGAGGGCAGCGCCTTTGCCCGGAGGCACTTGATGGTTAAGCACCTTCACTTCAAGAAATCGACTTGCCAACTCCTCTGCCACAGTATAGGTCTGATCTCCCTCAACACGAGGTCCATTCGGGATGAGGATGATCTCGAATGCATTCGGAAATTGGGTCTGCAAATAATCTCGTATTGAGATGACAGTATGCTCAAGGACACTGCTACAGCGGTGCGCGGGAATGAGAAGGGATAAACGTAGTCCGTTATTTTGCGTCTGCGCCATGGCTGTTGGCGATAGAGATTGAATTTCCTTTAAAGGAGCCAATCTTTTTCTCCCCCAAGGTCCTTTCACTACTTATCATGATAACAGCAATCCTGAATTTCTATACATAATAAAGAAAAGGTGGTTAAAAAACAAGCGAATTTTAATTAAGATTCCTTAATAGTGAAAAAGGAGCAATTGAATGATTTGCGAGAACCATCTGTGCCATCAGTTGAGAACCATGTCCCAATCTCTGATAACCCTTGCAGTTAAAAGAATACCCGATGATGCAAAGAGAAGCCAGATGACAATGATCACCGAAACAGCAACCCAATTTGGGGTCTCTTCCAAGCCATGGCCGTATGAGCCTTTTCTCGACAATCCGCCAAAACAGCTGGAGGAATCTATCCTTATTACAAAAGTAATACCGATTGGAACCAAAATGAGGTCATCCACATACCCTAAGATGGGGATGAAGTCTGGAATCAGGTCGATGGGACTAAAGACATACCCGATGACACAAGCGATCAGAAGTTTTGCATACCAGGGAACTCGAGGATCTTTGTAGGCGAGGTAAATGGCGTCCCTCTCTGTTTTGAGCTGGCCTGCCCGCCGTTTCCCTATATGGAAAATCTTCTTTTTCGGTTTCACCCTACCCTCGATTTGCTCTCCTCTTATCATACACCTTGCTCCCTTTCTCTTTTGCAAAGGAGCGAATATTCTATCTCACTTTAACAAAAAAGAAAGGTCAGATGAGGATGAATCTGATATGAAGCTTTCTTGACAGTGATCATTCGGGAGGTCGGAATTCGGTCGAGATCTCAGGTTTGTTGAATGGGTAGATAGACGGTGAACGTTGAACCCTGGTTCAGTTCGCTCTTGCATTCAATCCTCCCGTGGTGTGCCTGAGCAATCCATTCGGCGATATTCAATCCCAGGCCCACTCCACCCGTCTCTTTTGATCGGGACTTATCCACACGATAGAAGCGCTTGAAGATCTTCTCCTGCTCCTCTTGAGGAATTCCAATTCCGGAATCCTGCACTTTTACGGAGAGGTTCTCCTCGTTTTTCTCAAGTAAGACATGGATCGATCCCCTGTTAGTATATTTAATCGCGTTGTCGATCAAGTTAGTGAAAAGCTGTTGAAGGCGGACTTTGTCTCCCATCACCACCACGTCTACGGCGGCATCAACATCGAGGCTTATCCCTTTCTGCTCAGCCAGAATCTGGAAGAGATTGCAGATGTCCCTGATCAGAAGGTCCACACGAAGAGGCGACATCTTCAACTCCACCTGGGTCGCATCGAATTTAGAAAGGAGAATCAAATCGTTTATCATCTGATTTAAGTGGTCAAACTCTTCTATGAAATAGGCTAACCCTTCCTGATACTCCTCGGATGTCCTTTCCTTCGAAAGGAGGACCTCTGCCTCCCCCCTCATCGCGCAAAGGGGGGTCTTCAGTTCATGAGAGACGTCCGCCGTAAATTCGGCCATCCGTTTGAAAGAACTCTCTAGTCTCACAATCATCTCATTGATCGTTCGGATGAGGTCATCCATCTCATCATCTGTCCCTCTCGGATGCAGCCTCTCCCCCAGATTTTCTGAGGTAATCGTTCGAGTCTTCGAGGCAACGTAGCCGATCGGAGAAAGAGACCTTCTGGCCAGTATCCACCCTCCCAGGGTACCCAGTATCAGGATGATAGGAAGGACTGACAAAATACTGTTTCTAAAATGCGCCAGATTCTGTCTCACAAAATAAAGATGGGTCCCTAGCTGAATGATTTCAGCGAGTTTTCCATTCTCATAAACGGGCGTGCTGATGATACGAAATGCTTCTCTTCTTCCTGGAGAATAAACTTCCTCCCGGGTCTCCTTCCCGTTCTTAGCATTCGCTAGAACTCGATCATGAGCAACATATTCCATCTCTCGAAACTCTTTCGAAACATGAAGCGTCTTCCCCTCTTCATCCAGAATTTGGAAAAAATAGGGATAGTACTTTCTCGCCATCACTTCATCTTCGAATCTCATCAGAAAATATGTCTCTTTCTGTTCTTGGGATAAAACCCTCTCCATTTCTTTCGTCTCATCAAGGAGAAATTGATCAACCTCTTTGAGGAGTCGATATCTCAGGGCTAAATAGAGGAATGTGCAGACCACCAGGGCAGAGATCAAGAAGGTGAAGACGTACCAAAGGGTCATCTTGAAGTCTGTCCTTCGATAGAACCTACCCCCGGTCTTCCAGGACATAACCAACCCCTTTCACGGTGTGGAGAAGCTTTGGCTCAAAATCTCTATCGATCTTATTGCGAAGGTGAGAAACATGAACGTCAACGACATTGGTAGAAGTGTCGAAATGATAATCGAAGATCTTTTCAGAGATCATGGTCCGGGTGATGATCTGGGCCGGGTGCCTCATGAAAAACTCAAGAAGAACATATTCTTTTGGGGTAAGTTCGATCTTCGCTTTTTCCCGAAAAACCCGATGCCCATCGGGTTCCAAAATGAGGTTAGCTACCTGTAATCTCGAGATGGAGGGAACTGTCTTGCCTCTTCTGAGAATAGCCTGAATCCTGGCCAGCAACTCATTAAAAGAGAACGGTTTGGTTAAGTAGTCATCCGCCCCCAAATTCAAGCCTTTAACAATATCATCCTCTGAATCCTTAACCGTCAGAAAGATCACCGGAGTTTGAATATCCTTGGATCTGATTTCCTTCAGAACCTCTCTTCCATCCATTTTCGGAAGCAGGATATCGAGGACGATCAGATCGTATTTCATATGAAGGACGGAGTTCAGTCCCTCTTCTCCATTGGTGGCTACATCCACAGAGAAGGAATTCTCCAACAACCCTTTCTTGACGAATCGAGCAATGCCTTTGTCGTCTTCAACCAATAAGATCCTCATTGGAACTTATTCTAGATGGAAACGATGAAAAGAAGGGACATCTTGCTTAGTCTCCTCTCAGGCATTCTCCTTATCTTTTCTTTCCCAAGATTCGATCTCGAATTTTTGGCCTGGTTTGCCTTGGTTCCACTCTTTTATTCTATCGAAAGCAGGGAACTATGTTATAGTTTTAAGCTTGGCTTCTTGACTGGCGTCATCTCCTTTCTCGGCATCCTCTATTGGATCATTGTTGCAGTCCACACCTACGGTAACGTCCCATTGATTCCGAGTGGCCTCATCCTCCTGCTGTTGGTGATGTACCTGAGCCTCTTTATCGGCGCCTTTACATTCCTGACCCAACTGATCCAGATACGCTCAGGACTTTCGTCCTTCTTCTTCACCCCCTTCCTCTGGGTCACCTTAGAATACCTCCGCTCCTTTCTTCTGACAGGCTTCCCATGGGCAAATCTGGGGCATTCTCAATATCTCAACCTTCCATTCATACAAATGGCGGATATCACCGGTGTCTATGGCCTCTCCTTCGTCATCCTATTAGTCAATGCCACCCTCTTTTGGGTTCTTCATCAGTGGCCAAAAAGGCATTTCCCTTTTTGTGAGGTGACCCTCACCGCTTTCATCCTTTTGGGCTTCCTGATCTATGGATATGGAAAGATGAGGGCAATAGATCGGCAGGTACTTCGTCAACCCATCCTAAAGGTCGGACTGGTTCAGGGGAACATCGACCAATCCATCAAATGGGATGAATCTTTCCAGAGAGAGACGTTGGAAATCTATGAGAGACTTTCATTCAAGGTGGCAGAGGGAAGACCAGACCTCATCATCTGGCCTGAGACAGCGACTCCCTTTTTCTTTCAAGATGCCACGGAGTACCAGCCCCTTGTTCTCAATATCCCTAAGAGGGCAGACACCTTTCTTCTCTTCGGTAGCCCTTCTTACCAGATTGGAAAAGGAAAGATAAATCATTATAACAGTGCCTACTTAGTCTCTCCATCGAGAGAGATGGTTGGCAGATACGATAAGATCCACCTGGTCCCCTTTGGAGAGTACGTCCCTTTGGGGGATTATCTATCTTTGGGATCTTTGGGAGAAGGAATTGGAGACTTCAAATCCGGAAAAGGAATCTTTAACTTTTCAATGCCTCAGGGCCAATTTGGCGTGCTAATCTGTTTTGAGATCATCTTTCCAAACCTTTGCCGAAGATTTGTGAAGAATGGGGCGGATTTTTTGGTCACCATCACAAATGACGCCTGGTTCGGAAGAACCTCTGCCCCTTATCAGCATTTTGCTATTGCTACCTTCAGGGCGGTAGAGAACCGGGTGTTCATTGCAAGAGCTGCCAACACAGGGATCAGTGGCTTCATCGATCCGAAAGGAAAGACTGTGAAAGAGGGAAGGATCTTTACGGAAGAGGCCATGAATGGAACGATTCATCTGATGAAGAGCAGGACGTTCTATACCGTGTACGGAGATGTCTTTGCCTGGATTTGTACCGGGTTCTCCATCTTTCTGTTAGGGTATGCATGCCTCCAAAAGCGAAGCAAAAAATAGTCGAATCCATCTGCAATAAGAATGATGCAAGGATATTCGGTGATCTCCATGATAGCCCCCTGCCATAACCAGGGCATCCGGTCGAGAGTTTTCGTCTTGATTCTCTTTTCAGCCCTCTTATTCAGCGGGTGTATCTCACATGAAAGACTCTATTACATTGCGCCTACCGTCACTCCTGGGATCCGCCCTGAAATGAATACTTCTGGGTTCTGGATCAGTCAGCATCCCTATCCGGATCGTATCATCCTGAACCGAGATCAGATTGAAGAATTTAATGCATCCATAGTCAATGAGTTGAAATCTGTGACCGATATCTTAGCTCACTCTCCTTTCTTGTATGGGCAAGAGCTGAAAGTGCGTCTTGAGCAATCCTATCGAAATTTCGTTGAGGGCGAACACTATCAGGCTAATGGTCGGCTGGCTTCTCTCCGCTTCTTCTTGAAGATAAGAGAGAACATGGACCTTGAAGGAATCCCCAAAGAGGTCAAGACAGGCCACGGATTGATCATTCGATATGCCAACCAGAGGATCTTGCCCATCCGCGAAGGGCTCTATGTAGAGCGGGGAGATCTTGATTTTGATGAACTTCAGAATAGTGCCATGGATATTGGGACTCCCTTGATTATCCTCCATCAGAGCCTGGACAAGAATTGGTACTTCACCGTAAGTTCACTGAGTGAGGGATGGATTGAGGTTGACAAGGTGGCCCTTTGTACCGAGGAAGATCTGAAGGAATTCTCAAAACCTTCTGAATTCGTCGTGGTCACTGAACCCAAAGCAAATATCTTCCTCGATCCCTTGCTCCTTAAGTATCACGGCAGTGCGAGGATGGGAACCAAACTTCCTTTGAGAAGGAGGATTGGGAAAGAGGTAGTTGAGATCACCCTACCCTCCAAAGACGAAGATGGAACTTACGCGCCCCTTCTTGGCTATCTTAACGAAAAGGAGGTCCATGTGGGTTATCTGAGCTATACCCCTCGCCATATGATCCAGCAGGCCTTTGAGCTCCTCAATGCTCCCTATGGCTGGGGAGACACGAATGAAGAGCAGGATTGTTCGAGGTTCATACACGAGGTCTTTTCGACCGCCGGGTTCATGTTGCCGCGAAACTCCGCTGCTCAGGCCCAGGTGGGCAGATTGGTAGGTTCTTTTGATAAGGAAACTTCCTTGAATGAAAAGCTTGAAGTTCTTTCTCACGAAGGGATCGGTGGAATCACCCTGCTGAGATTGAAAGGACATATCATGTTATTCCTTGGAATGGCTGACAGCCGTCCTTATGTCATTCATGAAATCTGGGGTTATAGACAGAAGACATGGAAGGGGGACATTGTGAGGGTAATCAATCGTGTCGCCGTAACAGACCTTTCTCTTGGAAAGGAGTCTAACAGGGGTTCCCTCCTCGAAAGGCTAATGACCGTAAGGACAATGACTAAGACCCGATGAGTTCCTCCCGCATGGTCACGAAGTTGCGCCCGGGAAAAACCGGTCAGGCCATTTGCTTCCTCTTTGTAATCTGTCGGTTGACCAAATAGATTCCACCGAGCACCAGGGCGCCGCCAAATATCTGATTCAGATTCAAGTACTCACCCAATATGGGGATCGATAAAAGCGCCGTTACAACCGGCTGCCCCAAGAGACACACCGAAACAGACGCTGCCCGAAGATAGCCCAATGAATAATTGATCGCTAACCAGCCACCCAGTTGAGATACTAAGCCTAATCCAGCAAGCGATGCCCATGTCTTGATCGAGTAACCTTTTAATGGCATCTTCAGAATGAGATTCATCAGAAGCAGTATCACCATGCTCGACGACACAGAAAGCGTCATAAGAGTCAATGTGTCCACACGGGCTCTCGCACGTTGAGTGGTCAGGAGATAGGCTGCATAGAATACGCTTGCGCCAATGGCTAGTCCGTCTCCGGTGTTCAAACTCAATCGCCGTAACGCATCAATGCCCACGATAAACGACATTCCGGCGATCGCAATGGCAAGCCCACTCCAGTAATGAGTCGATAAATATTCATGAAACAAGAACAGGGAGCCAAGACCTACCCATAGGGGTGCTGTGTTGGCTAACAGAGTTGCCGTTGCTGCAGAAGTGAGGAGAAGTCCTGTATTCCAAAGTGCCAAGTCGAAAGCGAAGAAGACTCCTCCTGCCATGATCAGTATGACGTCGCTCTTTGAAGGACGCAGTGATCGCCTCTTAAACCGCCAGGGGACCAACACGACACAAGCTACGAGCACACGGTAAAAGGCTGATACCGGGCCAGGCGCTCCTGCAATTTTCACAAAGATTGCAGAACAACCGATACACATCACGCCAATGGCAAGGGCGCCATAGGCCAACCACAATCTATCGCTTGGACGCTCATTTGACACCTTGTCTCCTAAAGAGCAAATTGCCCAATGCCCCAAAGAGTCATTTAGCCAGCTTTGTCTCTTTCTCCCCACCCGGTAAACTGCTCGGCCCCTCTCCGCCAGACAATCCGTTAGTCTGTCCCAGTCTTTTGCTTCGAGGGGACGCATTTGGTACTAATACGATTTGACGTTTCGATGAAGCAATTTCAAGGCCGAGTAGAATGTCCGCATTGACCGCACCCATGGTGGATAGCTTCGATCTCCTCAATTTCCTAATCAGTCAACTCTCATCAAAGGTTTTTCCTGCACACCCACCTGCCTTTGGCAAAGTTTCTCATCCAACTGTTAGGTTCGTTTTCACATGGATTAGATCGAGACCTTTTCCAGTAGTTCTCTGAGAACCGGTCGGATATAGACTCGATCAAGATCGAAATGTTTCAATGCTTCTACAAAGGTCTGAATTTTGTCTTTTCCCGTGGCTTTGGAATTGATGATTAAGACATATTCCCCATTCAGCAGACACAGACCTCCTGCTACCTTCTTCGATTCCTCGTCCTGTTTCATAGCTTCATAACGGATTTGGATGCCAAATCCTCTCGCCAATTCCTCAAGTTGATTTAAGATGGTCTCCTCATCCACGGTCAGAATCTTCCCTAAGGCGAAAATGGACGGTATTATTTTGGTCTGGATTTACATCTAGCCTGCCTCGCGGCCAAACACCCGAAGGATGTTGTCGACAATCGTTATTTCTTGCTCTGCTGGGTTCGGGTCCGGGTATCTTCCTCAATGCAATGAATATACTATGGGTAGGTTTGTGTCAAGAATTTTGAAAGGGTTCCATGCTTCTGATCCGTGTCCAGCTCAATAACAAAAGCAAAGCGCATGGCGTGAATGAGAAGTAATGTCAGGCTTGGGGAGTGATAAGGGCCTAACACAATCCACCTAAGTTTTCTTTTCCTCGCATAAATCAGGCCTGTAAAATTTGAAAAGCTGTTCAAAATATGCATAATAAGGGAGAGTAAGCCTTATGGAAATGAGAAAAGGGATATTCTTTTTATTTTGCGTACCCTTCATGCTGCTTCTGCCGCTTGTGATCAAATCTGTCCAAGCAGAAATTTATCAGTGGAAAGACGAAAAAGGGAGTATTCACTTCACAGAGGATGAAGGAACCATACCGGAAAAATATAGGGATCAAATCGAAAAGAGATATTTCCCAGAGGAATCGAAGCCTGAAGGAGAAAAGGTCAAAGGCAAGAGCTTGAAAACAAAAGAGAAGAAGATCAAAGCCACCCATAAACAAACCATAAACCGGAACAAGATTGAGTCGGACGTCATGGACGTTTTTAGGACGATCATCTCTCTTTGGAAAGATAGAAGATATGAAGCCTTATACGAATACGGAGATAGAAAAAGCCGAACAACCGTCAATAAGGAGGAATTTGGACATCGAATGGCAAATAGAAAAATGGAGCTGGCCCTTTCATGGGAAACTGTAAATGATATTGAAGTCGACATTCAGTCTCCTGTCCTCGTCTTTACAACAGCCAAAATCGGCTACAGGATGAAAGCAGGTGGAGATACTAGATTCCGTACTGAAACCTATCAGATGAAATTTGAAAACGGATCGTGGAAGATCAATTTATTAAAGATCTTGAGCACAAAAAAATAACATATGCCTGTGCATTCCTTTGATCCGGCCAGTCGTTCCCGCAAGAATCAATTTTCCTCTCCAAAGGGGTCCAATCATTCCATCGGAACGAGACGAAGCTGCTGCCTTATTCCCTCTATTCCCTAAAAATCTTACTCAAGAACCCTTTCATCTCATTCCAGGACTCTTCATCAGCCTTAGCGTTATATGCTATCGGCATGCTAAATTTCTTTCCCAATTCAGTGGCCTCAGGATTGGTGAAGCTGTGCGTGGCACCCGGATAGGAGACAAATTTGAAATCAGCACCGGCAGATTTCATCTCCTGTTTGAATGCTTCAACTTGCTCCGGGGTGACGAACTTATCGGCACCTCCATGGAGCACAAGTACCTTTGCCTTGACGCTACCGGGCTGAGCAGGTTTTACGGCTGCCAGACCTCCATGAAAGCTTGCAACGCCCTTGAGATCCATACCCTGCCGTGCCATGTTGAGCACAACACCACCTCCGAAACAATAGCCGATGGCTGCAATACGGGTAGGGTCAACAGTGGGTTGGTGCTTCAGGAAATCCATTGCCGCCATGAAACGCGCTTTGGCCACATCGAAATTTCTCATCGCTTCTGAAGACAATTTTCCTGCTTCATCCGGCGTCATTACCACCTTCCCCTCACCATACATATCAACCGCCATGGCAGTATATCCCAGTTCCGCCAGCATCCGCGTCCTCATACGTACATAATCATTCAGTCCCCACCATTCGGGAACCACCAAAACCCCTGGCCTCCTGCCCTGGATGTTCTCATCATAGGCCAGGTAACCTTTCATCACCACGCCCTCAGCGTTGTATTCCATGGTCTTTCCCACAATT
>JBEKDJ010000162.1:0-9940 GCA_050014415.1 Thermodesulfobacteriota bacterium
CTTCCCTGAGTTTTCTATCGTCTCCTTTGATGCCCGTCTTCTCTCGAACCGCACTCCAATAGGAATGCTCGTCGCATCTCCCTATGATATAACCAGTTTGGTAAACGAGCTCACTCGAAATCGCGTAGAAAGAGTCTGGTTCAAGGCCGTTTTGTTTCCCGATGGTCATCAGTCCTTCTCTGAAACCTTCTTCAGCCAGTACTCCGCCAAAATCGAAGATGACTGCCTTGATCATATCGCCTGAATATTATAGCATTAAAACTCCTCCGTTTCTCCAGAATTCTCTTGATCCTAAGTCCGATCCGCAACCATATCATGTGACTACCCGATCCCACAGGAGGAGGATACGATGGCGAAAAGCCCGACACTGTGAAACTGAATCTGGTGATCGACGGGAAAGGCACAGCCTGGATTGACGATATTTGGCTTTTGAAAGGGCTTCTTCAACAATGAACACAGAATTGACTTCGCGATGAAATGTCCAGCATGTGCTACCCGCTCCAGCCGTTTGTCGAAGGTTTCACTTGCGAATAGTCCAATGCTCCTATGTGCGAAATCAGTTTCCATTCACCGCTGGGCATCTTCGTGTAAATCTTGCAGACACGGCCTTTCCAATGGGAGTCTTCCTTAGTCTCCTTGTGATGCCACAGAGTATCGATATCAACGACGGCAAAGGCTGCGTCTTCCTCTCTGGAAACTTCAATCTTCACGGTATCGCGACGATTGCGAATCAAATCGTGGCTGTCAAACATATCCTGCCAATTCTTCCGCCACCGTTCTCGGTCGAATCGCCCCAAAACAAACACCCAATCAACGGGGTCATGAGCATCAGCCCTCGGAGGCCATGGCCACACCATATCGGGATGAATTATGGACAAGAACAAATCTGGATTCTTTGTGTTCAAACCTTCTGTTTCGAGGTCGACCATCGCTTGAATATATTGTTTCAACGTATCTAACATGATATTTTCTCTCCTTGTCTAATGATTCGGGCTGCCTCAGGTATGGGGCGGCAGCCAAGGTACCTTTACCAAATGCGGGGAGTGAGGGGGTGGCGGATTTCCCGGGCGAAGTCTCGATAGCCAGCCAGTTCAGCTATACGCGGGGTCGTGCGCCCCACGTTTCTATATCGTTACTTGTTTTAGATTACAGCAGCGTAAACCAAGCAAAATAACAACGGAACCTTACCAATATCTGAGGTACTACCAATAGACAGATACTTCTCATTCATTTCAGTTGCCGTCAGATGTTCCATGACTTCAAAACCCCTCTCCGCTAAAAATGCTTCAATCTTGCCAGCTCGTATTCCAAACCTTGTCGGCTCGTTAGAATGACGGGACCGCATATGCTTCCTGAGTTCCTTCGCTCCATCTTCATTCAGAGCTTCATCTGACAATGAAGCATAGTCAAAACCTATCGAGCTACCTGAAGGAGAAATTGCCCTTACAAAGGCCAACATGTCATCTACGACTTCCGCATTCAAATAATAGGTAACCCCCTCCCAAATAAATACTGTTTTTTTCTCCTCACTGAAGCCTGCTTCCATCAATGTCTTTTTCAGATCATCTGCTTCAAAGTTGATCGGCACAAAACTCATTTGTTCGGATATTGAAATCTCAGCTTGCTGCAAACACTCCTTCTTGCGCTGTTGTGTCAGTTTAGCATCTAATTCAAATATTTTTGTATCTTGAATGAGCTCCCCGAAACGATAGGGTCGGCTATCATAGCCTGCCCCAAGCAATACCATTTGCTCAATATTTTCTTTCAAGGCTTGCTCTACTATTCGGTCGAAGAATGCCGTGCGCGCTATCATAAACTCATAAGCGCCGGGTGCAATCTTGTTCTCCATGACCCATGCTCTCATCACAGGATCCTTCAGCGGCTTCTTCTGTTTTTCTTCAAGAAATATCTCAGCAAGGTAATCCTTCCCCCTCATCTCTTTTCTAGGATCATAGGCAGCTAAAGCCCTCATAAAGGCCGTAGCCATTGCTGTTTCTGACGCGTGCTTCTCAAGGAAACTCTTTCCAGTCATTTCATCTCCTATCTCTATTGAATCGTCGCACACTGGGAGGCCTCATAAGGTTCAGTCTGCCACACACTCAGCCAAACTCTTCTCACACGGTCGTTATGCATGTGTGGCTCCCTATGACCTACCTAATGCCAGATGCTGAGGCCCGCGCCGAATCCGTTTAGCTAGTGGATTGTTCCTGTAAAGTGTATTGTTTAGATTTGCCCCCGATTCCTTCCCCAAACTCGATGTCAATGAATTTGCGAATGCTGTGAGCCACGCTCCCCAAGCTTCTCCGTAGGACGGTTAACCTGACAGCTCAAACTGCGTGATGGGCAACCCTAATTTGCGACCGATTTAACGGTTGATTTGAGCCCTTTCGTTTCGACTCCGAGTAAAATACAATAGACAAGAAATAGCGAGACGGTTATCCATTCCAAGACATGAATGGTATTAAAGAAGACAGATATAAGCATGTCTGAAAGAGCTGTTATTGCCCCAAAAAGAAGAAGCCATTTTGGCCATTCTGGGTAATATCTTGATGCTGCAACGGAAAAAGCAAATGAGGTTCCGATTGCAATATACAAGCCAGCGGACCAGAAACTATGCGGCGTTACATAGTTTATCGGATAGAGAGCGGTCATAATCATCGATAAAGAACCGAGAAGTCCAAACAGTTGTGTAATGAATAGCACATTGTTTTGTACTTTGTTGTCCTCTAATTTCATTGTTGACAAACCAAGGAAGAAGGGTATCAAGAATATTCCTGTTATGATCATTCCCATATTATAGAAATGGGCTCCTTTTGGATTAAGATCCAAACTCCCTAAGTCACTCAACCAATTCAATGCGGGTGAGTAAGATGTCGGATATCTGATGAAAGCCAGAAATGCGAAGGCGATGTAGCTTAGAGCGACAAGAATGCTAAATACGAAACTGAAATATCGAAGTCTTTTCATGGTATCATTCTCTCATTAGCGTGCGTGTTGCGGGAGTGATTCGAATCATGTTGATCAACGATTGAAATCAGCAGCGGCTGTCAGTCCTCCCTTGGAGTGGTGTGTTATGCGTGGTTTTCTTTTTTCAACGTCGCGCAAGAACCGTGTAGCAGTGTATCATCAATCAAGCAGGAGAGATTGTGCTACAGCGAAATATCCAGACAAGCTCAGAGGTGTTTCTTGAGAACATTCAAAGATATCGAGAAGACATCGCTGTGTTAATACTCTGTCAGGATTGCCTGACACTTCAGTCTACGCTCTGGAACCAGCGTTAATCATAGTGATGGCATTTGACCCGTTGCTGCCCTACTACCCTTGCCTCTGGCACGACTCTCGAACACATATCCTGAGCCTCAGTACAGCGCGTATGGAATCGGCACCCGGGAGGAGGATTCAACGGCGAAGGCATCTCCCCGCTGAGTATGATCTGTTTTACCTTTTGGCCCTCATCCTCAGGCAATGTCAATAGCGACGCTGATATTAATGCCCGGGTGTATGGATGCAAAGGCCGTTCAAATAGCTTCTCTGTCTCCCCATATTCTACGATCTGTCCTAAATACATGATCGCCACGCTGTGGCTCATAAATCGCACCGTTGCCAAGTTATGCGCTATCACCAGATAGCTGAGATTGTGTTTCACTTGAAGATCTTTCAACAAATTCATAATCTGTGCCCGAATCGACACGTCTAGAGCGGACACAGGCTCATCCAGCACGACCAAACTAGGGTTCAACGCCAGAGCACGCGCCACAGCAATCCGCTGTCGCTGCCCTCCGCTAAACTCATGTGGGTAGAGTCCGGCATGATCCGAACTAAGCCCCACCTGATCGAGCAATTCCAGTACCCTCGTCCGAATCTGTTTCTTCGATTGCTTATTGTTCACAACCAGCGGCTCGGCGATAATATCTCTCACGCGCATCCTCGGGTTCATGGAGCTCCACGGATTCTGCTGCACTGACTGCACCCTTGGCCGGTACTCCGTTTTCAGTTGCGACCGAGTGAATTGGGATAGGTCCTTTCCTTCGAAGAGAATAGACCCGGAAGTCGATTGCTCCAAAAGAAGCAACATCTTGGCTGTGGTCGTCTTTCCGGCACCCGATTCTCCGACGAGGCCCAGCGTCTTACCACTTTCTACGGTGAATGATACGCCGTCCACAGCCCTTACCCAACCGACGGTGCGCTTGAGAAGACCCCTTGTGACAGGGTAGTACTTCGTCAAGTCGCGCCCTTCCAACAAAGTCTCTGCCATGGTCTAGCTCACTTTCCAACAAGCTACATAGTGCTTATCGCCAATTTCCTTCTCAGGGGGCTCCTGCTCACCACAGACGCCAAGTGTGGTGGAGCAGCGAGGGAAGAAGCGGCAACCGGGAGGCAAGTCCATCAGTGAGGGAGGCTGTCCTTCGATCGAGTAGAGTCGGTCAACCTTCCGGTCCAGAAGAGGCACAGAGTTAATCAAGGCAGTCGTGTAAGGATGTTTGGGTGTATGGAACAATTCCCTGGTCGTAGCCGTCTCCACGATCTTACCCGCGTACATCACTCCTACCCGATGGCACATATTTGCCACGACCCCGAAGTCATGGGTAATAAAGATGATGGACACATTTGTCTTCTGTTGGACCTCCTTGAACAGAGCGAGATACTGAGCCTGTATCGTGGCATCAAGAGCGGTTGTGGGCTCATCGGCGATCAGCAATCGCGGATGGCAAGACATCGCGATCGCTCCCACCACTCGCTGCCTCATCCCTCCACTCAGTTGAAAAGGATATTGTCGGAGAATCATCTCGGGCGATGGAATCCTCAGTAACCGCAGCGCTGAAATGACCTCCTGCTCAACCATATGATTGGGCAGGTTCTGGTGCAGCCGCACCGATTCAGCGATCTGGTCGCCGATAGGGTAGACCGGGTTGAGCGAAGTCATTGGGTCTTGGAGGATCATCGAGATTATTCTACCGCGAATCGTCCTCATCTCGTGCTTGCTCAGCTCCAGGATATTCGTCCCGTCCAAGATGATCTTTCCCCCAATGATCCTGCCCGCAGGCTCAGGAAGTAATCGAAGGATCGATAGACCGGTGACCGTCTTGCCACAAGCGGATTCACCGACGATCCCGAAGGTCTCTCCTTCACGCACATAGAAACTGACGCCATCGACGGCCTTGACCTCGCCTTGCCGGGTGAAGAAAGAGGTGCGCAAGTCTTCTACTTGAAGAATGACCTTGCTCATAGTTGCCTCAGTCTCGGATCCAGCTTATCGCGAATCCAATCACCCAAAAAGTTCCCGGATAGTACCACCAGCCCGATGGCCATGCCAGGGAAAACGGATATCCACCAGGCTTTATCTATGAGATTTCTCCCGTCAGACACCATCGACCCCCACGATGGATTTGGAGGGGGAATCCCGGCCCCGAGGTAGCTCAAGATAGACTCCGTCAGAATCACCAGCCCCACTGACATCGTCGCTATTATGATCAGCGGATTGACAACGTTCGGAAAAATGTGTTTGATCATTATTCTCAACGTAGAGCTGCCGATGATGCGCGCCTGTGCTATGAAGTCCGCCTCACGCACTCTCAGGACCTCTCCCCGTATCAAACGCGCGTAAGGAGCCCAGCCTAGAATCGATAAGGCCAGCACAACGGTTCTAAAAGATGGCCCAAGGACGACGGCCAGGAGTAGTGCTATGAGGATTTGCGGAAAGGCCAGGGCTACATCGGTTATCCGCATTAACCCGGTGTCCGCACGCCCTCCCAGGTACCCTGCCATTATCCCCAATATCGTTCCAATAATGCTTGTAATGAGGATAACGATCAACGAGACGCTGAGAGAAACCCTGGCACCGTAGAAGACGCGGCTCAAGATATCCCGGCCAACCAAGTCTGTTCCGAGGAAATGGGCCGTACTGCCCCCTGTGATAAAGAATGGCGGAAGAAGCCTGTTCGGCAACGATGTCTGAGTAGACGGATAAGGCGCCAGCAACGGAGCGAATATCGCGGCAAGCACCAACAGGGCCAACACAACCACAGGGATAATGAACGTCATCTGCATGGTAATCCGCACCCGCCGTATGTTTCCATTAACGCTGGCCTTAGGGATTGCTTTTATATGATCCATCTTTTAGGCCCCCTAAGCTCCTACGTCCGTTGGTATCGAATCTGTGGGTCAACGTATGCGTAAAGGATGTCCACTAACAAGTTCACCAGGAGAACCAGAGCTGCCACCATCAGGACAACGCCCTGTACGACCGGAAAATCACGCGCAACCATCGCTTCCCAGCCCAACCTCCCGATGCCGGGCCAGTTGAAAACAGTCTCCATGATGACCTCGCCGGTAATCAACATAGCGAATAGCATGCCGAGCGTCGTGAGCGGCGTTATCAATGCATTCCTCAAGGCATGCTTCCAGATAACCATCCTCTCGGGAAGCCCCTTGATTCTCGCCATCTTAATGTACTCGCTGTCAAGGACATCGAGCATGCTGGAACGAACCAGGCGCATCATGCCCGGTAGCAGGAAGAAGGACATGGTGCCGACTGGCATAATATAATGGGCGATGTTGCCGGTGCCGGAGGTCGGCAATAAGTGCAAATGCACGGAGAAGACGAAGATGGCCATGATCGCCACCCAGAAGCTTGGCAGCGCCTGACCCAGGACAGCCAAAAACTTTACCCCGTTGTCGAGCCAGCCATCACGTCTCGTCGCCGCAAGAACTCCCAGGACGAATGCCAGTAGCATGCTTATAGCGAACGCAGAGAGGCCTAACTTTAGCGAATTGGGCAGCGCCTCTCTTATCATCTCGGTCACCGGTCGCCTCTTTATGAGGGATTCGCCGAGGTCGCCATGGGCCAGGTTTTTGACGAAAATCCAGTACTGTTCCGGCTGTGACTTATCCAGGCCCAGCTGCTCTTTAATATTAGCTATTTGTTCCTCTGTACTCGTGCTGGTTCTCATCAGCATCGTGGGGTCTCCCGAAGCCCGGACCAGAATAAAGATTAACAACGAGACACCTATGAGAGCAATTATCATCTGCAGCAATCGTACTAATATGAAACGCCCCATCTGTTTTTTTCCTTAACGTTTTAGAATGACGATAAATAGCTCCGTATGACCTTGCCCATCGAATTGTCTTTAGCCGGGATCACTTGTTATGGGCCACCGGCATATTTGCCCAACATGCCACCATGCAAGAGTCTTCTCGCCTTACTCTAATATAGTGTACATGTGGTCGGAGTGTCAAATGGTCTTGCCTTTGGGCGGGCCGCTCATTTTCTTCAGGCGAGAGTTATAGTTACCCAAGGCTGGTAATGATTGCACGAACTGGTTCTCTGTCAAACTCGGAATATTGTTCCTGCCGGGAATTTCCGGGGGGTGGTGATACACCCCCCGGAACCCCGTTAGATAACTATACAGTATTGCCCTACCTGTTATTACTTATGTTGGATGCCTGCAAAAGCATCGTAAAGGCCCATATGAGCGTTACTGGTGAATTTGCCGACCTTGGGTCCCAGGACCAAATTATTGGGGACTTTGCAGATACCAACGTTTACCCACATGGTATATGCGTAGTTCTGGTATTCCATCCAGTACTTCTTGGCCTTTATGGGATCAAGCTCCGTGGTCGCTTTTGTGTAGAGCTCGTCCGCTTTCGGGTCGTTCCCGGTGCTGTGTACGCCTGTCGACCCGTACATGTTGAAACATTGGTACGTGGTATTGAAGAAACCCTGGTATACCCACGGGATAATGCTGCCTACATTGGGAGCGTCTTTGTCTTTTATCCTAACAAAGAAATAACCGCCATACCCCATGGCGTCGACCGGATTTATCTTGATCTTAATACCGGCCTTTTCCCAGTAGCCCACGAGTGCCTGCACTAAATCAGCCTGTGGGGCTTGGACGAAGATATTGATGACCGGGTCTTTAAACTTGTCCGGATAACCGGCTTCCTTCAGCAGCGCCTTGGCTTTGTTCAAATCATAAGGGTCGGGTTTCCATGACGGGTCCCATCCGTAGGTGTTTTCGTCCATGAACCACCGGGTCCCCGGTTTACCGAAACCCTTGTAAAAGGTATCACAGAGCTCCTGGCGGTTGAGGGCATAGGATATGGCCTGGCGGACCCTTATGTCCGACGTCGGACCTTGTGTCAGCCAAGTGGCTTGAAAGCTGATGTTCACCAGGGTGGGGAGCCCCGCTTCCTGCAAAGCAAAACCCATTTTTTTCAACTCGACGATCCTGTCATAGGAGAGACCTTGGGCGATATCGACCTCCCCGTTCTTGAGCATGGCAACCCGTGTCGCCTCTTCCGGCACATTAAGATCTATAATCCTCTCGAAAGCGGGCACTTGGCGCCAGTGTTGCGTGTTCGCTGCCATTTCAAAACTCGTTTTCGAAACGAATTTGACGAACTTATATGGCCCGGACCCTATCGGGGCCTTGCGGAAAGCGTCTTGTCCAACCTTCTCGAAATAGTTCTTGGGCAGAATCCTCGTCCATCCAAAAGGTACGACAAGTGGTGGTTCGGGTCTTTCGGCGTGATACACAAAGGTGTTAGGATCCGGGGTCTCCACGGAAACGAAGTTGGTCTGGAAATAATGAGACCATGGATTCGTCGACTCTTTTGACGCAAAATGCACCACGGAGAAAGCGACGTCGGCAGAGGTAACCGGGTCGCCGTTGTGGAACTTCATCCCCTTGCGGATTTTGAAGGTCCAGGTCTTTCCGTCGGGGCTTAATTTCCAGCTTTCAGCTACTGATCCGATGACATTCCCCCTGGCGTCAAACGTCAATAGCGGGTCATACATGGCCCAGCCCCAGAATGACTCGTAGAAGATCGGGTCCGTCGATTCATAAGCAAAATCGGGTGTGGCGATGCGCAGCGTGCCCGTCGGCGCTGCATAACTACTAAAGGCAAAGCCAACTGCGAGTAATACGAATAACAAGATTAATAAACTCTTTTTCATCTTTACCTCCTTCTAGATAATAAGTTTGATCTTTTAATTCAACCTCCTGCCCCTACTCAATCCCTCCTTTCCTCCGTGAAATGCCAGAACAACGGAGAAAGATAGCAGGCTTTCAATATTATGTCAACAGGATTTTTATGTAAGTAAGCATCCCCAAATCCGTGATGACTATAGAGAGATGTTTTTAGCTTCCACTAATGGTATCAATGCCTTGTACCCTAAAAATGGTTAGTGGAGTTATTTTACCAACCAAAAACTGGCATTAAAATTGACGTGCATCTAACAAATGGTAACGAAAGCACTATCTTTTTGAGTTCATATAATGACTTAATTCTTCATCACGGATTTGGGGATGCTTCCTTTTTATGGTTCTAACAGTCTCGCTCACGCGCCGACGGCCTCGATGGCTGCCGGTCGCTTACACCCCGCTTACGCGGCACAAGGGGCTGGTTCGCAGCCCTGTCGCGTCCATGAGCTATTGTTGATATATTGACAGTCATCCACTTTTATTAAGTGAACCACTATATAATACCGCCGCGAATGAATGTGGTGGTTAGGAGAGTACTTTGAGCAAGTGGTCACCTGATAGTTGATCAATTTTCTAGTGGTGTTGATCGCCCTGGGTTTCCCAGCACGGGCGTGCCACACGAGAACTAAAAATAAATATCACACTATATCAAGGCCACCCGCACGCCGGTTTTTATAGTTTTTAAAGTCTAATGAGTCTGTAGAAAAAGTCACTTTATTAAAAACTGTTTCTTCTGCCTGATCAAAAAGAGGAAATTATTTCCTGACATTGAAAGCTCTTGGGTTTGGAAATAGGGCCTGCTCGCAACTTTAAAAAAAGTTTTGATGATTGTTGACGGGCTGTTGCTCAAAAGCCCAATTCAAGAATATCTGGAAATTTAAGTTTCGATGAATGATAGCTGAGGGTAATGAAGACCCAATAGCACCCTTTGGCCGATTTTTAAGTTCATCAGCTCC
>JBEKDJ010000163.1:0-9895 GCA_050014415.1 Thermodesulfobacteriota bacterium
CCGGACGAATGTGCACCCAAAAGGTTCCGTTACAAAGTTGAAGTGGCTTACGGCAGCCGCTTTGAACCCTGGATTCAAAGGATCGATAAATTGTTTAAGTAACCCGGGTAGGGTGTTAGGGAAGTTGTCAAATGAGTTAAGTCATTTGTTTTGCGTACAGTCAGGAGTAAGTTATTTAAAGATCTTCACTGAGTCCCCATTTACCCTTATGGTACCATTGATCTTTATTAAATTTCATTTTGATAACATTCCAATATTCACTTTTCATAATCTTAAACTCTGAACTCCGAACTAGCAGACTTCTCTTATTTGGGCAATGATCTGTTCGGTCTTGAAGTGCCTCAGACTGATGGCTCCTGAAGGGCAGGTGGCATTACAGGCCCCGCATCCCTTGCAGAGGGCCTCGTTGACCGTCATGACCTTTCGATAGGGGTCGAGTTTCAGGGCCCGGAATTCACAGATCTGTTCACAGAGACCGCAGCCGGCGCAGAAAGAGACATCCACCACGGATGTGATCGGCTCGATCTTCACTCTTCCTGCAAAGAGGGGAATGGTTGCCCGAGAGGCTGTTCCATGGGCTTGTGATAGGGTATCAGAGATATCTTTTGGTCCTTGGCAGGTTCCAGCCAAAAAGATGCCGTCCGTCGCTGTGTCAAGAGGCCTCAATTTGGGATGGGCCTCCAAATAGAAATGATCCGGACTTTGAGAGAGTTTAAGAAGGCTACGGACTCGATTTGCATCTTTTCGTTGTGTGAGGCCTGTTGCCAAGACAACCAAATCCGCCTCTTCCTCATAGGGTTCCCCTAAGAGCTCGTCATCCGCCTTGACGATCAATTTTCCGGATCGTTGATAGATCTCGGATGGGATTCCCTTCCTGTAAAGAACGCCTTTTTTCTGAACTTGTTCATAGAACTGTTCATATCCCTTTCCAAACGCTCTGATATCAATATAGCAAATGGTGACTCGGGCATCAGGAATTCGGTCCTTGATGAGAGAAGCCTGTTTGGCTGTAAACATACAACAGACTCTGGAGCAATATTCATTGCCCACCGTTTTATCTCTCGATCCAACGCATTGGACGAAGACGATGTTTTTTGGCTCTCTTCCGTTGATCTGGATCTTTCCTTGGGTGGGCCCACTCGTTGAGAGCAGTCTTTCAAACTCCAGTCCGGTGATGACATTCTTATAATGGCCATATCCAAACTCAGGTTTCTCTCTCGGGTCGAAGGGATCATAACCCGTGGCCACGATGATCGTCCCGATATCGAACTGGTATTCCATTCCCACCTGCTCGAACTGAACTGCCCCCTCCGGGCAAATCTCTCTGCACCTTCCACATTCCCCCTTTTGGAGGAAAAGGCAATTCTCCGAATCGATGGTATAGGTGAAGGGGACGGCATGAGGGGAGGGGAGATAGATTGCTTTTCTCTCGTCCAATCCCATATTAAATTCACTCCTTACCCTGACGGGGCAGACCTCTTCACATTTTTTGCAGCGAGTACATTTTTCTGGATTGACGTATCTGGGATTCTGCTTGATCCTTGCCTTGAAACTGCCCACAAATCCTTCCACCTCTTCCACTTCACTTTGGGTCAGGACGTGAATGAGGGGGTGAGCACCAACCTCTTCCAGCTTAGGAGTTAAGATGATGGATGTCTCCTCCAAATTGGGAAAGGTTCGATCCAATTGGCCGACATGGCCTCCCAGGGTAGGTGATTTTTCAACCAGATAGACTTCAAAGCCTGAATGGGCGATATCGAGACTGGCCTGAATTCCAGCAATGCCACCACCAATGACGAGCACGGAGGGAGTGACCCCCATTTCCTTTTCATCCAAGGCTTCGTGGAGCGAGACTTTTGCAACGGCGGCAGCAATCAGATCCATGGCCTTTTTCGTAGCTTCCTCTTTGCTTGCGTGAACCCAAGAACACTGCTCACGGATGTTGGACATCTCAAAAAAGTAGGGGTTGAGGCCTGCCGATTGAACGGCTTTTCGATAGGTAGGTTCGTGCATCCGAGGAGAGCAAGCAGCTACCACTACCCGATCAATGCCCGAATTCTTGATATCGTTTTTGATCAATTCCTGGCCAGGATCAGAACACATGTACTGGTAATTTCGGGCAGCTTCGACATGCGGGAGAGATTGAGCAAATACCCTCACCTTCTCGATATCTACCGTAGCCGCAATGTTGATCCCACAATGACAAATATAGACACCGATCTTCATAACCTACCCAATTGGGATGGTGGAATAATGGATTGATGGAATATTGGGTTCAACAAGAATACGAAAAGAAAAAGGATCTACTCTTTTGTTGCCCATTATTCCAATATTCCATTTATCTCCGCCCTTTCACTACGATGGCGCAGGCCATAGAGGCTGCACCGCTGGCTTGGGCCACCGTGTCCGGAATATCCTTGGGTCCCTGACAGCACCCTGCGAGATAGATTCCTTCTACCCCCGTCTGAATGGGATCGAGACCGGGGGCCTCCGCATAGAATCGATCCGAAGATCGATCCAGATGCAGCATGCCGCTCAGCGTATCTTCTTCTTTCCGCGGCACGAGTCCTGAGGCCAAGACGACCAGGTCCGCTTCCAACTCGAAAGGTTCTCCCAGGAGGGTATCTTCGGCTCTCACCACCAATTTCCCATTTCTTCGATAGACCTCGGAGGGATTTCCTCTTCTGTAGACGATCCTCTCTTTTTGGACCCTCTCGTAGAACTCCTCAAATCCTTTTCCGAAGGCCCTCACATCCATATAGAGGACGGTGATAGAGGCATCCGGGACTTTGTCTCTAAGAAGATGGGCTTGTTTGGCAGTATACATACAGCAAACCCTCGAACAATATTCATTGCCTACCGCTTTATCCCTCGACCCGACACAGTGGATAAAGACGACCTCCTGAGGCTTTCTCCCTTCGATGAGAATTTCGCCGTTTGTCGGACCCGAGGCCGAACAGAGCCTCTCTATTTCAAGACCGTGAAGGACGTTGGGATAGATCCCATATCCGAATTCGGGCTTGCCTCTCGGGTTGAAGGGATCGAAACCGGTTGCGAGGATAATGGCTCCCACATGTAGCTCAATGATCTCTTCTTTCATTGCATAATCGACGGCTTTGGGCTGACAGGCCTTGGCGCACTCTCCGCAATCCGAACATCCTGCGCAGTTGAGACAACGCCTTGCCTCCTCCATCACCTCCTCCAGGGTGAGGCTATCGACAAGGGGTTTCACCATATCGGGGAGGACTTCTCGCTCCATCCTTTTTCGATAGGGAAGGAGACTTCTCAAGGATGAGATCTGCGTCCCTTCGGACTCCCTCCCTTGGAGGAGATCTTCTCCGCGAAGGTATCGATCAATGGAGATGGCTGCCTTCCTCCCGTGGCCCATGGATTCGATAATGGTCCCAGGACCTGTGACGATATCCCCGCCCGCAAAGACCCCTTTCACATCGGTTTCCAGGGAGAAGGGATTGACCTGAATCATTCCTCTTCGTGCCTTTTTCAACCCTTTAAAAGAACGCAGGATAGACTCTGCCGCGGCGATACCACCCGCGATAAAGATCGCATTATAGGATTGAACGAGTGTATCTAAAGAGATGTCCTTTCCCACTTGGGTGTTGAGCTTGACCTCAATACCCATTTTATTGATGATAGAGAGATCTTTCTCCACCACCCGCCTTGGAAGGCGATAGGAAGGGAAACTATGTAAGAGAAGACCACCCAACTCATTTTTGGACTCAAAAACGGTGACACTGTAACCCATTTTTCTCAGATCGTATGCGGCCGTGAGTCCGGATGGACCTCCGCCCACGATGGCTACCTTTTTGCCCTTATCTTCGGGAGGGGCGAACTCAAATTCAGGTTCTTCAACATGATCGACGAGGAACCTTTTGAGTTGACAGATAGAGATAGGACGATCCTTTTCGATCCGTTTACACTCCCTTTCACAAGGGTGAGCACAGGCATAGGCCAGAATGCCTGGGAAGGGGAGTTTTTCCCTCACCAGTTCAAGGGCCTCTTTGAGCTTGCCTTGCGAGATGAGGGCCACATAGCCCTGGGCATTACAGTGGAGGGGACAGGTAGCGGTACACGGGGGAGTGCCGCGGCGATCGATCGTATATTTGAGTGGAACCGCTTGGGGGAAGGAGACATAGATTGCCTTTCTCTTTCCCAACCCCATGTCAAATTCATTGGGAAGAGTGACCGGACATTGAGCCGCACAGTCCCCGCACCCTGTACACTTGGTCATTTCGACATAACGGGGTTTCTTTCTGACGGTGACCTTGAAATGTCCAGCCTTGCCTTCGACGTTAACGATCTCCGAGTAGGTGAGAAGGTTGATGTTAGGATGATTGGCCGTATCCACCATTTTCGGCGTGCTAATACAAGCAGAGCAATCGAGGGTGGGAAAGGTCTTGTCCAACTGGGCCATATGGCCTCCAATGCAAGTCTCCTTTTCCACCAAATGGACCTTAAACCCCTTATCAGCACTGTCCAAGGCAGCTTGCATGCCGGCGATCCCGGCCCCAATGATTAGGATTTCGGGAATCACCTCTCGGATCTCTTCGCTCTTCATCTGTCCCATTTGTTCAACCATTAATCATAATTCCAAATCTCAATCCCACCAGACCGGGATCAAATGTCAACTCCAAAGGCCAAATGCCAAAGATTTTGGATTTTGGGTTTTGACATTCATTCAATTTCTTCCTTTCTTTAGGCTTTCGACTTTTACTGATATCGTGCCCGCTTCATCAATGATAGGACAGGGATATGGAGCAGTGATTACTCCTCGAGCGGGTTTTGAGGATAATTTCACTTTCATCCTCAAAGAACGACCCCCATGGGTTGAAATCTGAACGACTTCTTCATCTTCGATCTTAAGAGATCGGGCATCCTCAGGGTTGATTTCCAGGTAGGGTTTTTCAGAGACCCTCTTTAAGGCATCACTCTTTGAACTAAGAAGACCGGATTGGAAAAGGGAGGGCCTTTGGACCAGCTGGAATGGATATCCTTCCGGAATTGGAGAACCCCACGTTCTTCCAACCGGTATGAGTTTCGCTTTTCCAGCTGGAAAGGCGTTAGCATAGAGATAAGAAGCATCATTTAGCCATTGCCCTCCATCCTGAATACCTTTGTAATGAGGGATAAGACGACAGATTTCTTCAAAGACGGCCTCAGGCGTTTCTCCTGGTATAGGACATTCGAAAAAGGTTAACAGGCTATGGAAGATGTCGAAATCTGATTTTGATTGATTGCGGGGTGGACGAAGAGGATTCAACTTCTGGACCCTTCGCTCCAGATTGGTGTAGGTTCCGCTCTTTTCCACAAAGGCACTGGCGGGAAGAACAACGTGCGCCATCTTTGCAGTCTCGGTCATGAAGAGATCCTGGACGATGAGGCATGGGAGATTTTCCAGGGCCTTCTTCAGTTCATCGGTATTGGGATAAGTGAGGAGTGGGTTTTCCCCGACGATATAAACGGCCTTTAACTTGCCTTCTTGTACCTTTTGGATGAGGTGTTTCGTTTCCCATCCTCCGACTTTCCCAAAGTCCCCTATGTCGATGGCTCCCTGGGCATTGCATTTATCCAGGAGGATGAGGATTCCGGAAGACTCCTTCCCGATATGGCCTGTCATGAGAGCCAGATTAGAAGCAGCAATGGCGATCTCTTTCTGGGGAAGATGGGACCAAAGACCGGATCCAATCAGAATCATGGCTTTTTTAGCTTGTGCATATGCCGTGGCTGCTTTGTCGATCTCTGCCCTCATTGCCTCTGGAAAGCTCCCCAGCCACTCATCTTGAGAGGAGGAGGTGTAGGGGGGTGTCATCTTCTCTTTCAATTCTTCCATCCCTTGAGTCTTTTCTGCGATGAAGCCTTTGTCCTCAAGACCCTCCCTCAATATTGTTCCAATCATGGCGTTGAGCAGGGAGACCTCCATCCCGGGTTTATCTATGAGAGTAATGCAGGGATGATTTACGGGAGAGATCTGTGTGGCTCGTGTGAGATCGATATCATGAGAGCCCAATACAATCAACTGAGCCTTGTTCCTTCGAATCGCCAAATGGATCTCATCTCTGATGATCGGGTGTGTAGCCGCAGGGTCTGCACCAATCACGAGAATGCAATCGGCTTTTCGAATCTCTTGGATTGAATTGGTAGAGGCGGCCATACCCAATGTCTTTGCCAAACCTTCTGTCAAGCCCCTGTAAGCACTGCCGCTCCCATAACCGATCTGATTTGTTCCGATTGCCTCTCGAAACAATTTCTGGAAGAGATAAAATTCCTCATTGGTCAATCGACTGGAGGTCATGCCGGCAATCGCTTCAGGCCCGAACTGATCCTTAATTGCTTCAAGCTGATGGGTTATAAACTGAAGAACCTCATCCCACGAGGCCTCTTTGAATGCCCCGTTAACTCTTAGAAGTGGGGTCCTGATTCTCTCCGGGTGGTCGATGAAGTCCCAGCCAAACCTTCCTTTGACGCAGAGGTTCCCATCGCTCGGACCCTTGCCAGGATCGGAGAAGACCCGCTTCACTTCTCCATCTTTCGAGCTTATGGTGAGCAGGCATCCACATCCACAGTAAGGGCAGGGGGTTGTCGTCTCTTGTAGCTCCCACAGCTTGGTCGTATAGTCAAAACGATCGCTGGTGATGGCTCCTACTGGGCATGTATCTAAGCATTGGCCACAAAATTCGCATCGGAGGGGGCGATGGAAGTCCGTATCGATCGCTGTCTTAATTCCTCTTCGTGTAAAGGAAAGTTCTCCCACTCCCTGAATCTCATCGCAAATGCGGGCACATCGGCCACAGAGAATGCATTTATTAGGATCTCTTTGAAGGAGGAGAGAACGATTATCCCCAGGGAAAGTCATTGGTTCCCATGGGTAAAGTGTCTCTTCTACTCCGTATTCATAGATCAACGTCTGGAGGTCACATTCGCCTTCTTTTTCACAACGTGGGCAGATCATCGGATGATTCAGCAGGATGAGTTGAAGCTGTAACCTTCTCGATTTAATGATCTCTGGAGATTGGGTAACGATCTCCATTCCATTTTTTGCAGGAGTAAAACAGGAGGGTAAGAGTTCAGATTTTCCTCTCTGCTGGACGACACAGAGACGGCAAGCGCCGAAGGGGATGAGTCTTCGGTCGTGGCAGAGAGAGGGGATGCGGACGCCAGCGGATTGAGCCGCCTCGAGAATCGTCTTTCCCTTCTCAACCTCAATCTCAATTTCATCAATCTTTAGTTTGATCATTGGATTTGCCATACTCCACTAAGATTGAAATAATGGAATGATGAAATACTGGAATATTGGGTGAAATCAACGGGACCTAAATTCTTCCATTATTCTCCTTATTCAATGGCATCAAATTTACACGCCTGGATACACGACCGACAGCGAATGCACTTCTCTATATTAATAACAGCCGGTGTCTTTTTCTCCCACGTGATGGCCTCCATCGGACACGCCTTCTTACAGAGGCCGCACATCTTACACTTTTCCTGATCAACTCGAAATTTTATAAGATTCGTACAGACCAGAGCAGGGCATCGCTTCTCCTGAATGTGGGCCTCATATTCATTTCGAAAGTAGCGGATCGTGGAGAGCACGGGATTTGGAGCTGTTTTTCCCAAACCGCAGTGGGAAGTATCTTTGATATGTTGGCCCAAACGTTCCAGAAGCTCAATGTCCTCCATCGCTCCCTGCCCGATCGTGATGCGATTCAGAATGTTAAGCATCACTTTCATTCCCACTCGGCAGGGAACGCATTTGCCACAAGATTCATCGACAGAAAAGTCAGTGAAGAATCGAGCAGTATCTACCATGCAGGTTGAATCGTTCATGACGACGAGACCACCCGAGCCCATCATTGCTCCTGCTTCATCGAGGGAGTCGAAATCGACCTCAATATCCAAGAGGGGATCCGGGAGACAGGCTCCGGAAGGTCCACCGATCTGGATCGCCTTAAACTTCCTTTTATCAGAAATTCCTCCACCTATGTCGAAAACGATCTTTCGAAGTGTGGTTCCCATAGGGACCTCGATCAGTCCGACATTTTGGACGGTACCAGTGAGGGCGAAGACCTTCGTCCCCTTTGATCCCTTTGTTCCCAGAGAGGCGAACCACTGTCCACCGTTCAGGAGGACCAATGGGACATTGGCAAAGGTCTCCACGTTGTTGAGAACGGTGGGTTGTCCCCACAGGCCTGCCTCTGTTGAGCGCGGAGGTTTGATTCGAGGCATTCCTCTCTTCCCTTCCAAGGAATACATCAGTGCGGTGGATTCTCCACAGACAAAAGCACCTGCACCCGGATAGATACTAATATCAAAATTGAAATCGGAGCCTAAGATACCCTTTCCCAGCAATCCGTAGTTTTTCGCCTGTTCAATAGCAATATCGAGCCGATGAATCGCCAAAGGATACTCGGCTCTCACATAAATATACCCCTGGTGTGCATCAATGGCATAACCACAGATGATCATCCCTTCTAAAACCGAATGGGGATCTGCCTCCAAGACGGAGCGGTCCATAAAGGCACCCGGGTCTCCTTCGTCTCCATTACAGATGACATATTTGGGGAAAGTATCGTAACGGCGTCCCTCTTCCCATTTTTGACCCGTTGGAAAACCAGCTCCCCCCCGGCCTCTCAAGCCAGAGACCTTTACTTCTTGAATCACTTCTTCGGGTTTCATGGAAGAAAGGACCTTAGAGAGTGCTGCATATCCATTCTTGCCGATATACTCATTAATATCTTCTGCATCAATCGTGCTTCGATTCCTGAGGGCCCTTAGGGTCTGATGCTGGAAAAACGGGATGTCTTTCATCAAGGGAATCTTTTGCTTATTCGTTGGATCCATGCACAAAAACTTTTCGACTGGTTTTCCTTTAGAAAAGTGTTCCTCTAATAGATAAGGGATCTCATCCGGTGTCAGTTTTTTATAAAAGATCCCCTCAGGTTGAACCACCATAATTGGGCCTTCTGCACAGAAGCCATTGCATCCTGTGATCACGACTTCCACTTTCTCTGAAAGACCGCGACCTTTCAGTTCTGCTTCAAGCCGATCCCTTACCTTCAGGGAGTTACAGGAGACGCATCCTGTTCCAGCACATACCATCAATCGGCATTCCCCCTCCTTTGGCGTCATGGTGGCGAGGGTTTGTTCCTTAATCTCTTTTAAGCCTTCGATTGTTAACCTATTCATCGGCTCCCTTATGCATAGGACTTCACAACCTCGATAGCCCTTCCTGGATCCAACAAACCATGGGTGTCGTGACCTACCACCATCGCCGGAGCTAAACCACAAGCCCCAAGGCATCGCACAGCTTCCAGAGAGTATTTTCGATCTCGTGTGATCCCTCCAACTTCCACATCGAGTACCCTCTGGAGATTTCCCAATATCTCTTTTGAACCTCTCACATAGCAGGCCGTTCCCATACAGACACGAATGATATGCTTGCCTCTTGGAACCGTTGTAAAAAAGGCATAGAAAGAGATGACACCGAAAACTTGTGAAGAAGAAAGATGAAGACCTTCTGCAATGCGATGCTGGACCTGTTTAGGCAGGTATCCACAGATATCCTGAGTCTCTTTCAACACAGGGATGAGGGCCCCGTGTCTTCCTCTATATTTTGCGATCACTTGGTCAATCTTTTCCCATTCTTCTTTGGCAATCGGTTCGACTAATCTCACTCCATCGCCTCCACGAGTAACTCCGTCAAATCCATCACCTTGATTTTTTCTTCAAAGCCAGATGTCTTCGCAGCATCCTCCAACGTCAAAACACATAAGGGGCATGCCGTTACCAAGATCTCCGCTCCCAATTCTACGGCGTCTCTTACTCGGATCTCAGCAAGACGCTGGCCGGTATCTGTCGAAGACTCTACCCACATCCTTCC
>JBEKDJ010000164.1:0-9879 GCA_050014415.1 Thermodesulfobacteriota bacterium
TGCATGGCTTGTTCTTTTTATCGAGCTCATGCAGTGCTTATACCACGTTTTGTCGCTTCGCGAACCTGTTTTCATCCGCCCAGCAGAGCTGGGCGGTATTCAACAGGTATTTCTTATAAAAGTCTTGGAGTCGCTGTTAACGTCATGGATCAAACGCTGCAATATCACCTCTTGATCCAATTCGAATATCCATCGCGATGGGATATACGTCGCTTTGGATGACGGGGTGATCTTAATTGTGGGATCGGGCCCGTCAATACTCATTGCCGGAGGTGTCCACCTGTGCCTCGCTGGAGCGCGTGACATTAGAGTTGCCGCATTTCGTCCCTCATCTACAAGCCACTGAAACCAATCTTGAAGTAACCGATGCTCCTCTTGATTTTCGCATTCCGCGGAGAACTCAATGCGTTCTGGACTAACAAATCGATGCACAAACCGCTGGTACATAGTCCAATGTGCATAGCTACCAGATGGCAAAGGGCAAGCTGGATTCAAAAGGAGAGGGCATGCTCTGTCTTGCGAAACATCCAAGAGGTCACCGATGCGCAGAAGGATTGCCATGAACCGCAGGTTCACTGCCTCGCCGCGGATGTCCCGGCTATATGGGAACCTGTAGGAATCCTCGAGCTCGGGATGGCTAAGTCCGTGCGCAATGCACACATCCGAGATTGCCCGTGCTAACTCGGGATCACCAAACGCAAACAACCCAAGCCTGGCCTCATGCTGGATAATGACGTTTCTAACTCGAATATGGTGAACGCGCCTGACAAACTCGGCAATCAAATGCCGCAGTTGGATATTTGCTGAAAACTCCCTCTCAGCGGCATTTCTCGTACTAGACTTGGGGATTAGCTTTTCGATTTCCCTTAGGCGCTTCGCTCCGCCACCCTGGTCCGTTGTCCATGATTTCCAAGCGTCAGAGGCAAGGATGTCCATTTTCTCTTGGTCTGAAACTACCATGCCTGCATCATGCAGATAGGCAGCTGCAACTAGGATATAGGCCTCTGTGGCACTGAGGGGAATGTTTGGCGACTTCCCCTTATTACTGGCAAACATCATTTTCGAAATCTGGAGGATGATTTCCTCGCTATGTGCTATGGTATGTCGAGTGTAATGAGGGAAGCTCTGTGGAATATATCCAAGCCATCCTTCTACCGCCGACCGTAACTCCACTGCTTTCCCAAAATATTCTGGGGACTTCAACCTCAGATAGCGCATTAATGCCAAATCTGTGAATCGCATGAATTTCTCCTAGTCTGCTCTAATTTTACTATCGGCCAGTGCCACCTAACGCGGCGGGTGAGGAGCACGCCCTGAAGGGGCGTCGTCTGTTCAAACCGCGTTGATAGGCAGGCGAAAAGGGTCTGCTTATCAACATTATATCGCATCCGCATAATTAATGAACAAAATTATTTAGTTGTCATCGTCAGGAATATCAACCATTAAATTGGTTTCTAATATACACCTTTTTTAATTTTTTGAGAAGCAAGGGTATAAACAAATAATGGTTAAAGTGGTTCCTTCTTATGGTATTATAATCGTTGGACATTTTTGTAAAAGGGTAACAATTTACGTTCCCTTTTTGGAATAATATGTCAGGACAGAACCATGAGCATTAATAATATTTAATGATTTACAAATCTTATCTAAAATAGTCTAATGGCAGGAGTATTGCATGTCTTAAAATTTCGCTGAAATTTTAAATGGCGAGGAGGAAATATGAAGCTGAGACTATTGGGAATCTTTGTGCTCATCAACGTTCTTATCATCCCTTGGGTCTATGCTGAAGGGGGGCCACAAGTCGAGGCCTTTTCTCCACAGGGAACGGTCAAGAGCGTTCGGCAAGTGAGCGTCCGATTCTCAGAGCAGATGGTGCCGTTTGGTGATCCGCAGGGTCTCACCGAACCCTTCGATATCGACTGTTCTGAGAAGGGAAGTAGTCGCTGGGCCGATGGGAAAAACTGGGTCTTTGATTTTGAAAGAGACCTCCCCGCAGGGATTCGTTGTGAGTTTAGATTGAAGCCGAAGCTGAAAACTCTTTCTGGGCAAGAGATAGGAGGTCAAAAGGCATTCTCCTTTTCCACCGGCGGTCCTTCGATCAGAGACTCTATCCCTCATGAAGGGGGCCAATACCTGGATGAAGAACAGATATTCATTCTCACCCTGGATGCGGAACCGGACATGGAATCTATGCTCCACCATGTTGCCTTTTCCGTTGAGGGTATTCAAGACCATATCGGAATCAGGATGATCGAGGGGAAGGAAAGGAAAGAGATATTAAAGGCAAGATTCAGATATAGGAAACCGCCGCCGTTTCCGATGATCGTCATTCAGTGCAAGCAGCGTTTCCCTTCAGAGGCCAAAGTTAGCTTGATCTGGGGGAAAGGGGTGATGGCGAAGACAGGGGTGGCAACAGATCAGGATCAGATCCTTCGCTTCCAAGTGAGGCCTCTGTTTTCTGCGGGGTTTAGTTGTGAAAGAGAAAACCCGAAGGCCGCCTGTATTCCCATCCGGCCCATGACGCTCCATTTCTCTGCGCCTATTTCTGAGGATCAGGCGAATAAGATCGTATTGAAGGGGCCCGAAGGAAAAACATGGAAGCCCAAGGCAGCGGAAGAAACGAGTTGGATCACCTTTCAAAGCCCTTTCCCGGAGAATACGAATTTCGTTGTCGAGCTCCCAGCCGGACTCAAAGATAACACTGGAAGACCCCTGGTTAATGCAGACAAATTTCCACTCTCTGTCCGCACAGATAGATACCCACCTTTAGCAAAGTTTGCAGCGCGGTTTGGAATCTTGGAACTGAAAGCTGACCCCATGCTCCCTGTCACCTTGAGAAATGTTGAACCTGAAGTAAAGGCAAGATTGATGAAAGCGGGCAAGGAAGAAGGAATCCTCGGCCAGGTGATAGGGAAAGTTCTAGACCTGCCCCCTGAGAGAATGGATGACGTTCAATCCTGGTTGAGGAAGGTGGCCACTGCGTCGAGGAATACGTCCATTCTGAGTGACGAGAAGAAAGTGAAGAATTTCGAAATTCCCAAGCCTCTAGGCTCTCGAGCCTTTGAGGTGGTTGGAATTCCACTCAAGACCCCCGGGCTTTATGTTGTAGAACTGGAGAGCGCCATTCTGGGTGCCTCTCTGCTCGAATCAGGCCGGCCCATGTATGTACCGACAGCAGTCTTGGTGACCAATCTCTCCGTCCATTTCAAGCGGGGCAGGGAGTCTTCTCTTGTATGGGTAACGACACTCGACACGGGAGAGCCGGTGAAGGACGCCACGGTGACAATAAAGGATTGCCAAGAGAAGGTCTTATGGACGGGAAAGACCGATGTCAGCGGGATTGCCCGGATCCGACAACCATTTTCCTTAGAGAACCTTCCAAATTGCCCTTATAAGATCGACAGAATCGACGGTTACGATCAAACTCAGATGGGAGCCCTCCAATCTCTCTGGGAAGGTCTTTTCATAATAGCCCGGACCGAGTTTGATATGTCCTTTGTTCACTCCAGCTGGGATGAAGGGATCGAGCCTTGGAGGTTTCAACTACCTAGTGAGTCCTACTTGGATCCTATCATAGGTCACACTATTTTCGATCGATCGCTGCTCAGAGCGGGCGAGACCATTCATATGAAGCATATTCTTCGCCAACACACCACTAAAGGGTTTGCCCCGGTGCCCCAAGATCAGATGCCCCATCTTGTCTCGATCCAACACTATGGGAGCGGTCAGAAATACGAGTTCCCTTTAAAGTGGGATGCAAGCGGAGTCGCTGAAACGACCTGGTCCATTCCAAAGGATGCAAAGCTCGGATACTACGATGTGCTTCTCCTAGAGAAACCCCATAAAAAACAGAATAGATATTTCAACAGGATCGAGGGAAAAATGGAAATCTCCGAGGAACATGAGGATTCCCGAACCTGGACATCAGGGACCTTCAGGGTTGAGGAGTTCCGAATCCCCCTTACCAAAGGAACCATCCAGCCCCCTTCTACCCCGTTGATTAATGCCGAAGAAGTCTCTCTCGAATTGAATGTTCAATATCTTGCAGGAGGTGGAGCAAGCCTTCTTCCCGTCAAGCTTCGATACGAAATCGAGCCCAGATATGTCTCTTCCCCTGAGGGATTTGAGGACTTCATATTTAGCAACGGTCCCGTGAAAGAGGAAGTTGTTCGGAGAGGGGAGGTATTGGAATCCGAAGAGGAAGGTGAAGAGGAGGTAAGAAAAGAAGATCAGAAGAAGATCAAACCTCCAAGCATTGATCTGGTTTTAGATCGATCCGGATCCAGCCGGACCACGATCTCCAATCTACCCGAAGTCGAAGCACCCAAGGATGTACTTGCCGAGATGGAGTTCAAAGATCCCAACGGTGAAGTTCAAACCATCTCTTCCAGAATTCCCCTGTGGAATTCGAAATATCTCATAGGAATCAAACCGGATTCATGGGCAGTCTCGAAGGATGCCTTCAAATTTCAAGTTGCTGTCGTTGATCTCTCCGGGAAACCCATCTCAGGCGCCTCAGTAAAAGTTGAACTTTTCCAAAGGCAAACCCTTACCCATCGAAAGCGTCTGGTCGGAGGAGTCTATGCCTACGAACATTCGACGGAGACAAAGAAGATCGCTCCTCTCTGCGAAGGGAAAACAGATGCCAAAGGCCTTCTGATCTGCGACGTCCAATCACCCGTTTCCGGAAATGTGATCCTTCAGGCAGAGACTGTTGACGATGCGGGCAACAGGACAGTTGCCTACCGGGACGTTTGGGTGGCAGGAAAAGGGGAGTGGTGGTTTGAGGTGGGCGACCATGACCGGATGGATCTTCTTCCGGAGAAGAAGCGTTATGAGCCCGGTGAGAAAGCCATTTTTCAGGTTCGAATGCCGTTTAGAGAGGCGACAGCGTTGATCACCGTGGAGAGAGAAGGAGTGATGGAAGCATGGGTCAAAAGGATCTCCGGAAAGAGTCCAATCATCCAGGTCCCTGTCAAAGGAGTCTATGCTCCGAACATTTATGTCTCTGCCCTCGTCGTAAGAGGTCGTGTCGCCGGGGTGAAACCGACAGCCATGGTCGATCTTGGAAAACCCGCCTATAAGCTCGGCATTGCCGAGATCAATGTGGGATGGAAAGATCATGAGCTGAAGGTAAACGTCTCTTCGGACCAGAGAGTCTATAAGGTCCGTCAAAGGGCTAAGGTTAAGATTAAGGTTGCAACGACGGATGGAAAGGCACCTCCAGCCGGGAGTGAGGTCGCTCTTGCGGCTGTGGACGAAGGCCTTCTTGAATTGATGCCCAACAGGAGTTGGGAAATCCTTGCCGCCATGATGGGACACAGGGGCTATGGTGTTCAGACTTCGACGGCTCAGATGCAGGTCATTGGAAAACGCCACTTCGGCCTGAAGGCACTACCCCCGGGAGGTGGTGGAGGAAAGCAGTCCACGAGGGAGTTATTCGATACACTCCTGTTATGGAAGGCTCGCCTGCCACTGGATTCAAACGGAGAGGCGTCTATCGAAGTTCCCTTGAATGATTCGATCACCAGTTTTCGAATTGTGGCAGTGGCAACCGGAGGGCTCGGCCTCTTCGGAACCGGTTCTACATCGATTCAATCGACGCAAGACTTGATGGTCTTATCCGGCTTGCCTCCTCTTGTCAGAGAAGGGGATCGATTCAAAGCAGGATTCACGCTCCTAAATACGACGAATCGGAGCATGGAAGTCGATGTCTCTGCAAGGGCAAAGGGAATTTCAGCTCCGCTTATCCCCCAGACCGTCTCATTAGCGCCAGGAGAGGCGCAGGAGATCGGATGGGATGTCACTGCATCCGTTGGTGTTGAGACACTTACATGGGAAGTCGAAATAAAGGAGAAAGAGACAAATGAAGTAGATCGCATCAAAGTCACGCAGAAGGTCGTACCTGTTGTTCCTGTGAGCATATTCCAGGCCACTCTTACTCAACTCGAAAAGGATTTTCATCTCTCTGTGGAGCGCCCCAAGGATGCCACTCCGGGCCGTGGGGGCGTCAGGGTGGCTTTGCGGCCAAGGATTAGCGATGAATTAAACGGTGTTATCGACTATATGAAAAGGTATCCCTATACTTGCATGGAGCAAAAGATCTCAGCAGTCGTTGCATTACGTAACGAAAATCTCTGGAACAGACGAATGTCTGAACTTCCCTCCTATCTTGATAGTGACGGGTTGGTCAAATATTTTCCGTCCTGCAATCTTGGATGTCCGGTGCTCACCTCTTACATCATTGCCATAGCGCATGAAGCGGGATGGAGTATTCCTGATGAGCCAAAAGAGAAGATGGAAACAGCCCTTAGGAATTTTATCGAAGGCAAGATCATCAGGTACTCACCCTTACCCACAGCGGATCTCTCCATTAGGAAGCTGTCAGCGATAGAGGCCTTGTCAAGGAGTGGAAAGGCAGAACCAAACCTACTCAATGCCATTGCCATCGAGCCCAATCTCTGGCCAACCTCGGCAGTAATCGACTGGCTAAACATTCTCCGTAATGTTCGAAACATCCCGAATCAGGAAGGACAATCAAAGGAGGCAGAACAGATTATTCGAGCCCGTCTCAACTTCCAGGGCACAACCATGGGTTTTTCAACTGAGAAGACGGATACCCTCTGGTGGCTGATGATATCCAATGATATCAATGCCGTACGCGCGATACTTTCCCTCCTTGGCTCGGAGAAGTGGAGAGAAGATATACCGAGGATGGTTCAGGGGGCATTGGGCCGCCAGATAAGAGGCGCATGGGATTTGACACTCGCCAATGCCTGGGGTGTCTTGGCTATGGAAAAATTCTCGAAGGCCTTTGAAGCCATTCCAGTCACGGGCACCACCCGGACGACCCTATCGACGCAATCTCAATCCATAGATTGGAATACTTCGCCCAATGGAAGAGTCTCTCAGCTTTCATGGCCTGCCAAAAGAGAAGACCTCATCATCTCTCATCAAGGAAAGGGCAAGCCATGGGCAACCATCCAGAGCCTGGCCGCCATCCCCTTGAAGGACTCTTTCTCAAGCGGATACAAGATTAAAAAGACATCAATTCCAATCGAACAGAAGCGCTCAAATCAATGGACCCGGGGAGATATCGTGCGAATCCGATTGGAAGTGGAAGCTCAGGCTGACAGGACATGGGTGGTTGTGAGCGATCCTATCCCTGCTGGCAGCACAATCCTGGGAACCGGGCTTGGCAGAGACTCTCAACTCTTGACGGAAGAGGAGGAACGGAAAGGGTGGGTCTGGCCGGCCTACGAAGAGCGGTCCTTTGAAGCATTCAGGGCCTACTATGAATATGTCCCCAAGGGAAAATGGACGGTTGAATATACCATACGGTTGAATCAAAACGGTGTTTTCCAGCTACCGACAACGAGAGCCGAGGCCATCTATTTTCCAGAGATGTTTGGGGAGATTCCAAACAAACCGGTTGAGGTTCAACCATAGCGGGATAAGGACAGCGATGGCCCCGCTAGCGCTTTCTTCATGCGCCGTACGGTGATGCGATCAAGAGCATCTCCAGATACGGTGCTCCAAAGAGATTAATGATGCCATGACAAATGAGACTGGGTGTGAGACTGCGATTACCCCAGACATATAGGCCTGTCAGAATCAGACCCAAGGCAAACGATCCGGCGAGAGCCCGAAGGCTGAACTCCACTGGTTTGTATTGTTTCTAGCATTCTGGGTTTCCCCCAACCTGCCTCTTAGCAGACCTGATGACCCAGTTGCGCAGCGGCCACAGAATCACAGGCGACACTCCCATGCCCTTGTCCGCTCTAGCGCCGCATTAGAACAAATCCTGCACATCCAATGAGTTCTACGTATACTTACCATTCCCTCTTTTCCGAAACATGCTCCGGATACGTCCATTTTTGCTCACCCATGAGGCTGTCATGAGATTCCTTCCTAAAACTCATGACCTGTCATAAGATGAATACCATCCTGTTTATATTTTTTCATGAGGGCATCCCATTTTCTTTCGGCTTGTAAAAGGATGCCGTCTGTGATGATGGTCACGTTGTAACCCCGATTTAATGCTCCCTTTGCCGTATGATAGACACAGAATTCGGCATCCAAGCCAACGAGATACAGTTCATTCACCTGTTGTTCAACCAAGAATGCTTCAAGTTTCGGATTGGAAAAGGCATCTCCTTTCGGCTTTGAAAAAATGTGGTGAGACACGATGGAGATTCGTTCATCAATCTCGGTTCCAGGGTTTCCTTTGATGGCTGTCCCCCCGGAAAACACCCTGGAGAACGTCTTGCCAAGAAACCCGTCAAATTCTTGTTGAATATAGACAACGATGATCTGCTTCCTGGAGGCCTCCTCGATGATTTTATTCACTGTGGCAATCGATTTCTCGGAGTCTTTGTAGGGAAACGGAGGGTGTGCCGTTTTTCCGGTATAGTCCTCCTGGATATCTATCACGAATAATGCCTTCTGTGGATTTCCATATTTTTCAATCTTTTTGCCATGTGTTGGCATTGCCATAAGCATGATTCCACCGATCACCAAGGCCACGACACAAAGGATAAGCCCTCCGATCCCAATCGATACCTTCTTGATGCGACTCATATGCTTTCCCTCCTCATGAATGTTCTGGTGCCGACCACCGGACACCCATTAGGTGTTCCCTCTCTCATCCGCCTTTTCATGTAGTAAATGTTCTAATGACTAAAAGGAGCAGCGGCTACGAGTCTGAAGGAACGCGTCGCACTCCTTACCCCTTGCCACCGTCCACTCAAACGTCTTATTTGAAGCTTCATAATCTGTGGTAAATGAAATCTGGCATAATTCTCATCGCCCATGCAATGAGTCTCCATCGCTTCGTAATATAGACATGATTCTTTCTCTTTCTTATTGCTTTGTAAATTTGTAGGGCAGCCTTTTGTGGTGACGCAACCCAGAAAAGCCCCTCTCCCTTTGCCATTTGTGTATCAACCAAACCAGGTTGAATATCAGCGACCACGATCGGTAAGCCGGCCTTTGAAACCTTATATCTAAGACCCTGCAGGTAATTGGAGACAAATGCCTTTGAGGCATTGTAGGCTGGCGCTCCGCCACCTCGAATGGCTGCGATAGATGATATGCCGACCAAATGGCCCGAACCTCGCTGAATGAAATGGTGATAGGCTACGTTCGCCATTGCAGCGAATCCCAAAACGTTCACATCTATCGTTTCCTTTTCTCTATTCCATGGAAGCTCGGGATCAACAAACCCGGTCCCGGCACTAATCACAATCAATTCAACACCGTCCATCTCGGCAATGAGGCTTTTAAGCTCCTCTATGGCTTTGGATGCGTCAGCAACATCTAATTGCCGGAGAAATGATCGGGCGGGCAATTCTGACTGTAGTTTTTCAAGAAGGGGGCTCCGTCTCGCGGTAATGCCAACCACATAACCGTTTTGCGAAAGAATCTTGGCTAGTTCCTTACCGATTCCTGATGTCGCCCCAATAACAATGGCTTTCTTTGTGTCTTGCGAGTTTCCCATCTCCATACTTCCATAGAATCTGCAGCAAGGAAGGAATTTTCCCTTTATTGCGCAACAATTTGGATTTTGATAGCTTCCACTATCAACGAAGGTTATTCTTTACAAGAAAATGTTATTCAAAAGGATTGTAGCCCGGCCTCTTGTACAGCCTGGTCTCCTTATTCAGAATATCCGGTCTGTACACCTTTTCAGCCCAATCGTCCGGCTCAATTTCCTCAAAAGCCACAGATACGGACTTTTCTTCACAATTTGCGATAGCAACAACGTTATATATAGTTGAGAGGTAGGGGTAGAATCCCAACGGTAAAATAGGAAAAATATAATACCAGACTACCCCAAAAAGAAACCTCCTGTTAAGAGATAAGAGTAAGCACGACCAA
>JBEKDJ010000165.1:0-9781 GCA_050014415.1 Thermodesulfobacteriota bacterium
TACAATCCACCGTACACGGACAGCAAGGAAGTATATGCCTATATCAAAGAAAATCTGGCCGATTGGATTGAAGAGGCCATCGAGATCAGAGAAGAGCACTGACAACCTCTGTAGGTGAAAACCCAAGTTTCAAAGTTCAATGGTTTGTCGCCTTCTGCGTAAAAAGGCAACATTTTTATTATCTCCTCTTTAGCCAGTCCTTTATTTTCCTCGCTTGTAGATAACAAATTTGCGTCATCCTGTCGCTTTTTTGTATAATAAACGACAGATCAAGCGATGGAGGATTTGCGGTCACGTTTAAAAAATGAGAACGAGGTGGCCAAACCTAAGGGGGAAATCACCAAAGAGGAAGAATGGCTGAGACTGTTGACGAAATCAGCATTGACTGGAAAGACGACAACGGCCAACATCTGGTCAAGGAAGTGAAGAAAGAAGTTTTGACCAGCGGAGCTTGGTCCACGATCATGTTCATGTATCAGGATCTTGACAAGAAGACAGGAGAATTCGGGCCCAAGAAGATCCGGATAGCCCGCTACCAAAAACGGGGTGGAAAGTTTGTGCCCCAGTCAAAATTCAATATTTCTTCCGCCAAGCAAGCGAATCGCATCATGGATATCATCCATGGTTGGCTTTCCGAGATGGATGACAAGATCGAACCGGAGGATTAATACAGGAACCATCCGGCAATTAGAGGACCAACGTTGTCCTGCTAGATTTTATCCCAATCACGGGCAGTATAGAACGTGCTTTGGTGGCACACCCATAAAGTTTAAGCCATTAATACCATGCCCTACCAATACAAACGAGAACCATTAAGCGATGACGAAACAAGCTATTTAAAAATTCGCCATGAAGCCAGATTAAGAAGGCCGGAAAACGTAACGGGTAGAGCAGAGCCTGAGAGGTTTGCGATTACTGGTAGAAAGAGCGGATAATGGCTAGCCCTCAGCCGCGCCCGAAAGCCGGAGCAAAGCGTGCAAGCTCTCACCTCCGGCGCCAAGTTAAGTGCTGAGTCCTGATGATACTACCTGCATTGTCACGGAACTGCTTTCCCGGTACTCCCAAACCCAACCTCTATCCCCCGAACCCCCGCATCATGCCCCGGATTAGGGCCACCTGGCCCGTGTGCTGGCTCTCCTCCGAAAGAAGGTGCCCCACGATCCAGGTCCCCGTGATCACTCCCAGGCGCGGGTGATGATACTCCCGCGACAGGTCTGCATCTACGGCCTGTTCAAGGTATTGCCGCGTGCCGGCACGCACAGCCTCGAAGTAGGCCATCATGTCTGTGAGAGGGATATCCGGCATCGCCCGGACGTCCTCCATCGTCTGCCCGAAACCATGACTCTCGGGGCTCATGTTGAATCGGTCGGCCCATCCATCGGCCCTCCACACCTCGGAAGTCCCGCGGAGGTGCTGCCTGATCCACCGATCCTCAACACGCGCCATGTGCCAGACTATCCAAGCAATGTGATTGGTGTGGATCGTGGGCTGCCAGCGCGCCTCCGCGGGCGTTAGGCCCTCGATCGCGCGTCGCAGTACTTGGAAGTCTTCCTCGAGCCCACTCCGGATAGCCTCTTTAAATCCGCTCATTTCAGATCCCTCCGATAAGCCGCACGGGGAAGCCCTACCATTCCGGACCGGCCATTCCCCGTGCCTTTAGAATCTAAGTCATTTTTTCTGTTGCTGTTAACCTTCTCTCAAAGAATAAGCCTACGCATCTCTAAAAAGGTTCTGTCTCATCCATGAACAGGCTCATTCCGAAAGTTAACGATTACGGTAAAAATGTGCAAAAGGAGTCGCTCACTTTCGTTACCGGTTTCTAATGACGCCCCCCTTTCCTTGGTTCGAAATAACACCGGGGATTTTTATATGCATTGACCATTACCGATAGGTTCCATCCTCTGTAGCTTTAGCCCGTTCTTCATGGGACATCTTAGCCAGACGCTCCACCTGCTTCAGGTCCAGTTTCAATCCTTCGGCCACGCGACGGCCATAGTCCGGGCCGGCCTTGTAAAAGCATGAGACTGTGAAGTCATGTTTAATAAACAATTTTTTGTGGATTGTCCTGGAAAATGTGCCTCAATTCCCCCATTTTCATCCCTTCTGCCAAAAGGGCATCGGCAACCACCATCAGGCCTTCAACTGGTGGTGGGGTGTCATGTTGTCCCAGGTCAGATCCGATGAAGACCGAATCAAGTCCCCCGACCAATAGCAAACGCTTGAGTTCTATGGCTGGGATAAAATAGAATTTGGACCTACGATCAGTCATACAGGCCGAAAACTCAATAAATGCTCCTTTCTCAACAAATTCCATGATATCGTTATCCGTAGCTTGAATTATGAAGGTAGGGTGATTAACAACTAACCTCCGGAGTCCCATATCCCGAGCCCGATCCAGAACAGCGAATATTTCTGGAACACTTACATGCCCCATGGATAAAACTGCATCTGCATCTCGCACTTGCTCCATGATCACATTCAGCTCATCAGGAAGGTTGCCCTTGTTGTCAAGAAGGTAAATCGGTTTCTCTTCCAAGAGGTGTTTTTCGGTGGAAGGAAAAGATATCCCAAGCTTTTTCTTATGATATTCAATATGGTTTCGAGAAGAAATGGTTGGCAACCATACCATGCGGGCGCCGAAATCTAAAGCAGCCTCCACCGCATGAGGATTAATACCCCCAATACTTCGGTTCAGAGCAACTCCGCTCAAGATATCAACGTCTATCCCATTTTGAAATACATATTTCTTGATAAAATAGACCTCCCTAACGAGAGGCCAGTGGTGATCTTTCACCAGAATTGCTTTCAGACCTGCCTCAGCCGCCTGCTTGGCCGCTTCAACGGGGTCTAGCCGGCGTGGAATCAAGGAAGGTCCTGCATGAACATGAAGATCTAAAGTCCCCTGCATTAGCAGATTTACCTCGTCGATAAATTTCAAATTTGACTGCTGATACTCCGTCTTTACTATCTCGCTCATCGTTTTCTCCCGAATTTACCTAGTTTTCCCAAAGCGAATCACTTCACGAACAATGCTGCAGGACTTGGAAATCATATCAAACGATATAATTCGATTTGCGGTTACACTGTCGCGTTCTTGATCCATTCTCCTGCTTACAGCGCGAGTGCCTACCATAATATTCTCTTGTAGTTCCTTTCCTCTTCTGCATTCATTATCTAGTGAGTTCAATCACTCGGAGTTTTCTAATTCATCTTGCTTTTTGTTCCCTCAGTAGCTCAGCAGCCCTCAACACAGATTCGATAATCTGCTCATATCCTGTACATCGGCACAAGTTCCCCTCCAACGCTTCCTTTATATCGTCAACACTGGGATTAGCATTCTCATCTAACAACGCTTTAGCAACAAGAATCATTCCTGGTGTACAAAAACCACACTGAAATCCATATTTCTCTAAAAAGGCTTTTTGGATCACAGTTAAGTCACCCCGCTTAGCCAAACCTTCAAGCGTAATCACATCTGCATTGTCCACCTGAACAGCAAGCATGATACATGATCTCACTGGTTTCCCATTCAAAAGAACAGTGCACGTTCCACATTCGCCCAAATCACATCCTTTCTTGACACTAGTTACTTTTAGCCGATTTCTCAAAAAATCTAATAAGGTCTCGTTTGGCACCACCTGGTCTTCGATTGGTTTACCATTTAGTTGAAATCTCATTAACATGGTTCCTCCACCATAGCTACTTTTCCTAGTACTCTCTTTGTCAGCAAATACACCATTTCCCTCCTATATGATGCAGACGCCCGCACGTCAGATATTGGACTCACCACCTTTTTTGCTAATTGAGCAGCCTCTTCAATAATGTTTTTGTTAGCTTGCTTGCCTTTCAGCATCTCTTCAATTCTCCGGCTTCTTATCGGGGTAGGGGCTACTGCCCCCATAGCAAGCTTCACTTCTTCAAATCTCCCATCCGTTACCATACTGAAGGCAGCAACTGAAGCTATTGACAACGTGAAGCCCTTCCTTCTTCCGAACTTTAGAAATGTGGAACGGCCTTCTCTGCAAGGGACTATCACTTCGCTCATTAATTCATCGGACCTCAGTATGGTCTGCCCAGGACTGATGAAGAATTCCGAAAGTGCGACGGCTCTCACGCGTTCTGGACCTTGTAGGCTCACTGATGCTCCTAACACGAGCAATGGTGGTGCAGTGTCGGCCGCTGGCGAAGCGCTACACAGATTCCCCCCAATAGTCGCTCTATTTCTGATAACATGACACGCTAGGAATCCAATCGCTTTCGCAAACATAGGGGCCTTTTCCCGAACGATCTCAGATTCTTTTATGTCATTTAACCTTGTTGCGGCCCCAATATGGAGGTTGTCTCCTCTCAGCTCTATGAAGGACAATTCTGGAACCCTGTTTAAATCCACGATTATGCCCGGAGAGATAATGCATTTTTTCATTTTGACAATCAAATCCGTACCACCTGCCAGCAGTCTGGCTTCGTTCCCATGCTCCTTAAGCAACATCAACACATCGTCTAGCGAACTTGGCAAAAAATACTCGAATCTCGGCAAAGGTCTGATCTCTGCTTCCATAGTTCATTTCTCCCTAAGCGCAAAGTAAACTTTTTCAGCGGTGACGGGAAGTTCATAAAACCTAATGCCTATGGCATCGTGTATCGCGTTTACTATTGCTACTGGTGTAGATATGAGCGCTATTTCTCCTACGCCCTTAGCTCCAAAACCAGAGTATTTGTACTCATCCTCTACACAGATGAAATTTGCTAACTCCGGCTTGTCCTTCATCGTTGGTATCACATAATCGGTGTATGATGCATTTACTATCTTTCCGTTTTCATTTAAGACAGCTTCGGTTAAGGCATATCCCAAGCCTAGCATCCCACATCCATTTATTTGACCTCTTACGACCTCAGGTTGTAAAATCTTTCCGGCGGCAACGCCCGGATGTAGTTTCAAGACATCTACTTGCCCCGACTCAATATCCACCTCTACCTCCGCAATTGTGCACCCAAAAGTATATGTCGAATATGTATCACCTTGCCCTGTTTTAGGATCAGCATATCCTCGCCGCGCTAAAATGAAACCATATTCCGACGGCGAGATGCCTCTTTGGTACATCTGCATTACTAGTTCTTTGAAGGACACCTTCTGGGAGGTATCATTAAGATTGCTGGCTACACCATCTTCTATGGTAATTTCCTGTTCACTACAGGCCATAATTTCTGCTGCTAATGCGTTTAGTTTCTTTCGCAACTTCAGCGCAGCGTCTACAGCAGCCGTTCCCCCCATGATAGTACCTCTCTGACCATGCGTTTCACCGCTGTCGGGCATTCGACTTGTATCATTTGTTTGGACCTTCACCCATTCATATGGTATCCCTAATGTCTCCGCGACCATCATAGCGTGAGATGTAATTGTTCCCTGTCCGATCTCGGCAATACCTGTGGAGTAGATCACACTTCCATCAGGATTGACGATAATCGATGCTCCAGCCCAATCCGCCTTAGTTCCGGTTGTCCCACAACCATGCCAACTGCAACCTATGCCTATGCCCCGCCTCCTTGTACCTTGCTGAATCTTTGCAGTTACACATTTCTTTACCGTCCAATCAGCCCCTTCCGCCACCTTTTTTATCAATTCCTTGATGCCGACTGAATGATCGAGCCTCTGATTTGTACCCGTCCGGGAGCCCGGCACCAATGCGTTCTTCAGCCTTAACTCCACCGGGTCGATATCAAGCTCTTGTGCTAGTAAATCCATTTGCGACTCCGCAGCGAAGAGCATCTGAGGGTTACCAAAACCATTGAGAGCTGCAACTGGCAAATTATTTGTATACACTGCCGTGCCAGTTATCTTGCAGTTAGGGATTTCATATGTACCAGTCGCGTGATAAGCAGCTCGCCTCATCAATCCAAGTACATGCGCTGCATATCCCCCAGCATCACACATATACTCCACTTCAATTGCCTTGAGCTTTCCATCACTTGTTGCTCCTGATTTATATCTGATCTCAAACGGACATCTCTTGAACCGATATGCAAATGATTCATATCGCGTGTAAACAATCATTGTCGGCCGCCCGGTTATCTCTGCCGCCACAGCTGCAAGAGCGGAAATGATTGGACCGTAAGTATCTTTACCACCGAAACCTCCACCAATATATGGAGTGATGACTCTCACCTTCGATTCCTGTTTCCCAAGTACACGTGCCACAACGTTTCGAGTCTTAAATGGGCACTGATTGGTGCTTATTACGGTCATCTCCCCATAGTCCCCGGGGGTCGCCACTGCGGCTTCAGGCTCGAGGTAGGCATGATCTTGGCCTCCCGTCCTATAGGTCCGCTCCACGATAACATCACATTCCCTAAACGCCAGATCAACATCGCCTTTCCGTACCTTTATGCCTCCGGGTGACTTTCGCTCGTGAATCTTGAAATCAACTTCTAGCGCCTTTTTCGGTTCAAAAACTGAAGGTAATTCCTCATACTCAACTTCTAGGGCATCCGCTCCCGCCCACGTTCTCTCCTCATTTCGGCCTACCACAAGAGCCACTATGTCCCCGATATGCCTGGCCTTATCACATATAATTAGCGGTTGATCGTCAATGAAATATCCACATTGATTTTCGCCGGGAATGTCCTCACCAGTTATAACACACTCAATTCCAGAGACTTGGAGCGCTGCCTCTTTGCTAATTTTCCTTATCAAGGCATGCGGATATGGACTTCTCACCGCTCGAACAACCAAGGCATTCTCTATGAGGAAATCCGCAGTATACTTTGCTTTCCCGGTAATCTTTTCGAGCGCATCTACTCGCCTGACATTCTTTCCAATTATTCTATAGTCTTTTCCTCCCAATAGCTTCTTAACTTCTTCTAAATAATCGCGATGCATTTCCCCCCCCTACTCAGGAGTGACATCCTGAGTTAAAGAAATTGATTGCCAAGAGTTGAAATAGAGGAGTCTACTAAATAGCCAATTTCAAAAGTTCCTTTTCTGTGGCATGTTCTACGAGGAATTCTCCACTAATTTCTCCCTTCCTCATAACAAGGATGCGATCACTCAATCCTAAAATCTCTGGCAGCTCAGACGAAATCATCAAAACAGCCTTCCCCTCTGCTGCTAACTTTCTTAATATCTTATACATTTCCATTTTAGCTCCCACATCTATTCCCCATGTGGGTTCATCTGCAATTATTATCTCACTATTAACGAGCAGCCATTTCGCCAATACAACCTTTTGCTGATTTCCTCCACTCAGATATTTCGTCAATTGATCAAGACCGGAACATTGAATGTTAAGCTGCTCTATGCTCTTCCTAATTGATAATTCTTCTTTTGTTCCATTTATTAGAATATGTTTACTAAATAATTTGTCTAAGCTAGCCAGACTTATGTTTTCTCGAACAGATAATCCTAAGAGCAATCCTTCTTCCTTCCTATTTCTAGGAATATAGCTAACTCCCTTCCTTATCATTTTCGCCGGGGAAATCTTATCCAATTTCTCGCCATTCAGATAAACCTCCCCTTTATCAATAGGATAAATTCCGAATAGAGCTCTTGCGAGCTCTGTTCGGCCTGATCCAAGCAAGCCGTATATGGAGAGAATCTCCGTCTTTCGGAGGCTAAAACTAATATTCTTGAGAGCCTTTCCGGATGTTAAATTGTGAACTATTAAAATGTCTCTACCTATATTTGTTTTTTCCACTGGAAACATTTGGTTGATGGCACGTCCCGTCATCATCTCCACAAGTTCATTTTTATCTACCTGATTGATCCCCTTAGTCCCGACCAATTTTCCATCTTTTAAGACCGTGACCCTATCGGCTATTTCGAAAATTTCATCTAGCCGATGGGAGATGTATATCACAGTCTTATTTTTTCCTCTCAGAGTATGAATGATACTAAAAAGGCGTTGTAGCTGCTCAGAAGTTAAAGCTGCCGAGGGTTCGTCCATAACTATCACTTCGGCATTCAATGACAGAGCTTTGGCAATTTCAACTAACTGTTGCTGTGCCAGATCTAAGCTATAAACAGGCAAAGTGGGATCAAGACTAAGCCCAACGTCTTCCAATATTTCAGAGGCCTTGACACTCAAAAGCTTCGAATCTACAAACCTAAATCTATTCGTAAATTCTCTTCCTAGAAAAATGTTTTTGGCTATACTGAGCTTGGGGAGGAGACTTCTTTCTTGGTGGATAATTGAAATACCTATATCTTTAGCATGCCGGGGGCTGCTCAATTCTATTTTTTGTCCGTTGTAAGCGATTATGCCTTCATCAGGCCGATACACTCCTGCAAGTATTTTCATCAGAGTTGACTTGCCTGCTCCGTTCTCACCCACAAGGGCTTTAACTTCTCCTCTTCTACATTCAAAGAAAACGTTATCAAGTGCTTTTACACCTGGGAAATATTTGCTAATTCTTTCCATATTTAAGAGAACACTATTTTCCACTTATTATTCCCATCCCACTTTTTAGAAAAACAGAATATCTTCCCTCCCAAATAATAAAATCCTAAATTTACAATATTTTTTTAACGGCTTTATCCAGAAAGATCCTATCACAAAGTGATTTGAACTCATAACTAATACCTTACCCCCCTGCAAGCAATCTCAGAAATTTTACTTTATCCCCCACTTTAATTTCTTGATGATCAAAATCTTCGGAGCTGACGAATTTTCGGTTGACCATGATTTGTACAGTTTGATCTAGCCCTTGAATGCTCCGATCCCAAATCGACTCCTTAATACGTTCTCCGTATTGATTTTTCAGGTTTTCAACCAAATCCCCTATCGTGTTGCCAGAAAAGGTATAGCTAAGCCGACAGTCAGGAAAAAGATCATAAAGCATCGGGAATCCAATGAATTCAAGTTCGATATAAATACGGTATCACTCCTTTCCAAGGAATCTTTTTCTGTCTTTGAAAAATAATTGCTTCTCATACCGAGTTAAGGAATTTTAGATTTATATGATAGACCAAAATCAAAGCCTCAGTTTTCTCAAGGTTTCTTGCGTTGGGATGCCTTCTTTGCTCCATCCTCTTCGCTCATAATAATCAGCAAGCATTATATTAAAGGGAGGAAGATGGTTGCCTGCACCTCCATCACTGACCCGATGCGTGAGGATTCGGAGGGGTAATGTATCGTTTTTACGGCTCCTCCCCCATCGGACATCTAAAATACGTTTCAGATTGAAACTTCTTTCACCCACTTCGACTAAATCCTCAGGACTCATCTCCCATCCTGTAGTGTACCTAAGCCATTCATTAACGTGCTCCAGACGAACTTCTCCGAAAAAGGTAAACTTGCAGAGGGCTAGGTTCTCCCATAAGTTCATCACATTCTGCGTTTTGACGACCATATCTGCCTTTCCTTCGGCCTGAAACCGGTCCAATGTCTTATCGATCCCAATTTCAGGAAACGTAGTAGCTCGCTCGAAAATATGCGAAAAACAATCTGTATGACAGGGTCCACGACTTGACGTGGAATAGCCTAGGGCAATGCTTGAATACGCCCTGGGGTCATGGGCAGGCAAGGCCATATTGTTTGTCTGAATGGCGTATTCGGGCGCCATCCCTCCAATCCTTTCTGCTGCACTTTGCAGCCCTTCTGCCAAAAGATCCCCAAATCCTTGTCGGTAAGCTATCATTTTAATCAGATCCTCAGAAGCCTTTGCATTTGCCCATTGAAGGTCAATAGAACCCAGCTCCTTAATACCAATTAAACCTTTCTCGTATAATTCCATGGCGAAAGCGACCACGGCTCCGGTTTCTATACTATCCAAACCAAGCCTGTTG
>JBEKDJ010000166.1:0-9655 GCA_050014415.1 Thermodesulfobacteriota bacterium
AAACCGACATTCGCCGTCGACACGTCGAGGGCCTGGACCTTATCGACGTGAGCAAGGTTCTTTCATCTGGGCTAAAGAGAGCCGAAGCTGATAAGGAGAACTTCCGCAAGTGGCAACAGAAAACGATCCAGGGCAACGCGCTTGCCTCGTGGGTAGATGAGGACCTGAGAGGTTACTGGGGCTTCAAAGCCGCAACGCGGGCCTTCCATATCGCTCGTACCGGCTATGACGTTGACATCGTAGGCCAGTACAAAGACCAAGATCCGACCACCATTGAAACCAAGCAAACACGCCGCGTCCCGGGTTCCCCAACCCCATCCCAAAATCTTTTCGACATAAGCCAAGTCCTCGCATGGTTGGCGAAGGAACGTCGGGACATCCAAGAACAACTGGAATGGCGAGAGCAGATCCCTGATATCCTCAAACCGCTGATGAACTGAGTTTACCGCATTTAAAATTTATGAGCAGCAAAGGTGGCGAAGTATGGATTTTTCCCTTTTTGGTTGCTCGCTGCGTCGCCAACTTTCAGGTGTCCATCGGTCGGGTGGGTAGATGAAAAAACATCCGCCGTTAAATCTGTTTAAGATCCCCTGGCCTCCGTTCATAAACTTTCCTCCGGTATGTACTTCTTCTCCTGGTAGTTTGCATATTGGATTTTCGGGCAAAATGGAGTAATGTGAATCTTAATTCCAGGAGGCTATATATGGCGGGAGGTAGTTAGGGTGCCACGAACCAAGAGAAAAAGGGCTTCTATCCCAACCGAGCCACCAGATCCAATCCCAATCCCCCTCGTTGATCCTGACCATTTAGCCTCGCTCTCCGAGAAAAAGCAAAGGCAGTACCACGAAAAAAATAAATCCATCTGCATAGATAACTACCGCCAGGCGCGCGATGTAGTTAAGAAGTGGAAAAACCTTTCAACGGACGAAAAGCTCAGAAGGTTGTTGATTCCTCTCTTTCTCTATAATAAGCTGCAGCCTTTTGGGCTGGATCCTTTTGACGATCCTATTCCCTTCGTAGAAGAGTCTGTTGATATAGAACGCGAACTTGATTTAGAGAAGCTCAGATACGACGAGCAAAGGTACCAGATATACGACGAGAAGGGGAACGAGATAGATATGTCCGGGGGGAATGCTCCCGTAACCTCATCTTCGTATATTTTTGTTAGAGAAAAATACGACGGTGATCTTGAAAATTGGGGGAAAATGGAAGCCGAGGGGGGAGACGGGTTTAGTTCTATCTTCCATCTGGGGAAGATAGAACTCAGGGATTTACATGAGGAATGGTTACCTTCACTTAATTACGAGAAGATCACGAGCAAAGACCTTCTTAATCAAGTCCTGGTAGCATACACAATTAAGAAGGCTCAAAACGGAGATAAAAAGGCAATTGAAACACTGTACGGTCTCTATCGGGGTAGGACAGAAGAACTGGCTATTCAGTTCGCTTGTAACTTTAAAGTTTGCCTTTTCGGAAAAGAAAGGGTGCAACGCACTCAATGGCAGAAGGGGGTAGATGGTCTAATAGCGGAGGCGCAACAATTCTTGAGGTTTGTTATCACAGGATTTAGCCTTAAGGATATCATAAATCAATTTGGCATACTTGATCCCCTTACAGTCATTCCTGATACCGAACGAGTCATCAAAAACATCCCGCCCTGGGTGAAACACCTTTATATATACTATCTTGCAGAATACATCCCCATGCGGATGGAAAAGAATATCAGAGAAACACAAAGGAATCAGGCCTTGATAGAGGAATTATCCAAACTACCTGGGGACGGTGGAAGAAATCAAGTTGAAGACACCATCAAAATCTTAAAAACCCGGAACGCCTTCTTAGCCTTCCAGTGGATTGGGATGTTGAATCCTTACGCTGCTTTTCAGGCAAATACTCGTTGGAGAACCCCTGCGAGATGGAACTGGTTTAACTCCTACACGTTCCGACCTGGTTGGAAAGGGAAAAAAATGGGGCCGCGATGGAACTTAACAACATGGCTCTTCGGACACAAGAATGAAATAGACGCTCTCACACCAGGCAAACGAGAAGACAATACCCCTGGAAGGGTCTGGAAACCAAATGGGAAAATCCTTCAGCTCTTGATGGATGAATACTACAAGCCGTGGAAAGCAAAAAGAGATAAAGAAATAGACTTCGACTTCAACGACGACTTTGATGAGGATAATCAAGTAAGTCTCGGCTCTGAAGATAGATTTGAGGCCCTCAAAGATAAAGATGATAATCCCGAGGAAAAGAAGGAAAAGACACAAAGCAGAGCAAAGGTTGTTGCTGAGATCAAGAAGGGGCTTCGTGCTCTTGGTATTATTGACCGTAACATAGAAATCTATCTTCGGTGGAAGGATAAAGAACTTACACAATTGCAACTCGCGATAGAGTACGGTCTTACTCCGAGGCGGATCAGAGGCATCTGCCAGGAAGTCAAACAAGTCACCCCCAGGCTCAGAAAACTTTTTCAAAAGTTCCTACTCGACCAATAATTCTCCGTCCTCAATTTCCTATTTCAATTCCCCCGAATCCATACATAGAAGTATCGGGTAGAAATTTTCTTCTGAGAATAGAGGGGGATCATGCTCAAAATTAGCCAAAAATTCTTCGGGGCTGTTAAGTTAGCAAATCGTCCAGCCTACAGGATTGCTCTGGACGCGGGTCTTCATCCTGTTACCTTGTCTAAAATCCTTCATGGTTACGATAGGATATGGCCTAACGACCACCGAGTCATAGCTGTGGCCAAAGTCTTAGGCCTTAAACCCGATGAATGTTTTGAAAGGGAGTCTGCGGATGATACAAACGCCTCGGTTGACTGATCCCCATGAGATCGGGTGGCTTGAGAAGGAACGAATTGGAAACGAACGGCCAGATTTTGAACATCGATTGAGCCGGGACCGCGCACGAACGACAGAAAACAGCGGTAGCAGTATGACAGAGAGTTTAGTTTCATGGTTAAAGAAACATGGAGGCCCACTATGCAAAAAAATGAACTAACCCTGACTTCTGATGAGCAAACCGAATTGATCCGCCTTGAAACAATCATTGAAAATGGCCGGAAATCCTTCATTGAGGTAGGCACAGCCCTGATGAAGATCCGAAACGAGAAGCTTTACCGGACAACACACCGGAACTTTGAGGAATACTGTCGAGAAAAATGGAGCATGACCCGAAGATATGCAAATAACTTGATTGCTTCGACGAAAGTAATAGAAAATTTGGGAACAATTGTTCCCATTCAGCCCACGGCAGAAAGTCAGGTCCGTCCCCTTACCGATCTCCCCCCCCCAATCAACAGCAAGAAGTCTGGTCGCAAGCCGTCGAGACGGCACCGGAAGGGAAGGTCACGGCGAAACACGTGAAGGCCATCGCGGATGGGATAGGAGGTGAAAATAAGAAAACGCAAGAGAAGAAAAGACCCAGCACTAAGGATTCTTGGAATTTATCACAATTAAAATTTTATTGGGGAAATGCGGGTAAGACAGACAGAAAAAAGTTTCGTGTCTGGCTACGAAGCCAAAAAGATTGATGGAAAAGAGGTAAGGACCCTGCAGAAAGTTAAAGGGAGGTGAAATTGATGATTTTGATCGGTGTGAAAGCCTTTTTTCTATCTTGTTTGATTGTATTTTTTTTGATCCAGATCGTGAGGGTGTTGCAGTCTAGGAAGAAAATTTAGGTCTGGGTCATGGCGGGGAAGGCAGATTCTACGGCGTTCATGTACCGTCAGAACGCCGTTCTTATGGTTTAGCACTGAGCAAGATGGGGGTAGGAGATGTCTAGGTATTGCCTAATTGAATATGGGGCTTGCAATTAAATGCAAGTAGAAACGGTTCCCGAAAGGGTATCCGAAAGGGTTAGTTGAAGACTTTGCGAAAGACTTTCAAATTTATAGATCGGCAAGGGGGTGAGTTGTTTGTATGGTACAATGAATAACGGGTTCCAGGATACTTCCCAACTAATCTTTGAACCTCTTTTCTACCATGATTTTGGCTCACCCGGGTATTTTTCTACTCTAACTAAGATAGGAGATCACACACCAAAACAGGATTCATATCCGCTCCGAGAAATGCCTTTCGTCTTATCTCACCTTGACAGACGATGGGATAGTTGGCTCTCGGTGAACGATTTTTTTAGAAGGAATAGAAGGGTCGTTAATTTGTTGAGAATCAATGCCAACTTTCTCGATCTCGATGTATACAAGGTTGAAAACTTAACAAACTTAAAACCCGAGAAATCAACTTCCCTGCTATTGGAATACTGCGAGAATAAAAAAATCCCCCTGCCATCGCTCATTTTGTTTTCGGGAAGAGGTCTTCAAAGCAAGTGGCTCCTTGAGAAATCAATTCCGAAGGAAGCATTGCCAAGATGGAATGCACTTCAGAGGTATCTTGCAAAGAGATTTGAAGCTTTTGGAGCCGACCAGATGGCTTTGGATGCGAGTAGAGTGTTGAGAATAGACCAAACGGTAAATACAAAATCGGGGGAGGTTGTCAAAATTCTTTACGCACATGGTGATGCATCGAATCCCATCCGGTATGATTTTGATATGTTGGCGGATAAGATTCTGCCTTATACTCGAGCGGAAATTGCACTCTTAAGAGAAGCTAGAAAGGGGAATGAGGACAAGCCAAATGAGGCGAAGGTAGCGCAATGGAAATTTAGCCAGGAATCACTTCACTGGGCAAGGGTTTTAGACCTTCGCGCTCTCTGTTCTCTCAGAGGATGGGAACAAGGTGGAAACCCGGACGGCCAGAGATATCCCTTTATTTTCTTAGGCGCTATTTCTTTATCATGGATTACTCCACCAACCCTCGAATATCCAGGAAGGCTATATTCCGAGCTCGAAGCCCTAAGCAGACTCTTTACTCCAAATTGGACTATGGCCAAAATTAGAGGCCATGTACCTTTTATCTATCGTCAATGGCGGGGGGGTTCGCATAGATTCAGGTATACAACCCAAAAAGCGCTCGATTGGCTCCAAATCACGCCAGAAGAAGAGCGGTCCCTAAAGACTCTTATTTCCGAAGACGAGAAAAGGCGGCGCTGGAAAGAGGCAATTAAAAAGATTCGAAGGGCCAGGGGGATGATTCCCAGGGAGGAATATGAGGCCCAGGCTAAAGAAAGAAGGGACAAGGCACTCGAAATGAAGAAAAATGGAAATAGTTACAGGGAGATAGCAATGAAACTGAACTGCTCAGTCGCGGAGGTTTATAGGCTTATAGGTTAGGTGTTCAGGGTCTGTCGTCTTGTAAGGGTGGCGAAGCCCTCCTGTCTTTAGGGTTTAGGATTAGGACTTAGGATTAGGTTTTAGGGTTAGGATTGGGAGTAAGGGGTATGGATTTATGTGGCGACCACAAAAAATCAAAAATCGCCAAAAATTTTGACGGTCTGATCTTGGCCTAAAAAGGAGAATGAAATGAAGCAAAAGGGTTTAAGTTATTCAAGGATTCTTAACCTTAACCGGTCGATGACCAGGGAGGAGAAAGGTTATGGAACAGAAATATAGGCTTGCGATTAAATACAATAATTTCGGGGCCAACGGATGCTGTCCGATATGTGGAGGAGGGACAGATCCATCGATTCCTCTGGCGCTATTTTTACAGGATAGTTTTGCCGATGTATTTGATCAGTGTGGAAAAAAATATGCCCCTGAACTTCATGCTTTATTGGGCATTTTCGAGGCGCTTCCTGATAACCCGGAAAAGAGTATGGGGGAAGCTCAGGTCGAGGCTTTGAAAGACTTATACAAATTCCTAGTAACGGTTGATAAGTATGGTATAAAAATGCACCATTGGCCGGGGAGGTCAACATTGAATGAAGACGAAGGTAGTCAATCTCTAATTTGGAGGTGAAATACAGAATGGCAAACCCGAAGGGACACCCAGCAACTTTGACAAACATGGGAAAGGGGCGAAAGAAGGGCTCTAAGAACAAATGTACGCAGGCGAAGGAGGATTTCTTTAAGTGGTATTTTCGGCAGGGAAGGTTAAAAGCCCTCGATGAGTTGGCCTCTGATGCTATGCGTTGCCATGAATGCGGTTTTGAGTTTCCGTACAAATCGGATGCTGTTCAATGTCCACATTGTAAAAAAAAGGATCTTCGGGTAATTCCGAGAAGACAGAGTTTTCTGAATAAATTCCTGACCGACGTTTTGCCCTCTTTAATGCCCAAAAAGGCGGATGTCGACTTAAAGGGGGCCTCCGTGGTTATCTTGGATCGAACTCCCATAGAAAAGCCAGCCAATAGTGGGAGGAGTGAAGATGACTGAAGAAACGAAGGTTTATCGTCCCCTACCAACCATCGAGAGATTTCATAGATCTTCTGCTCAGATTCGTTGCATAGTGGGTCCGGTTGGCTCAGGGAAGACCTCCGGTGCAGCGTGGGAAGTTTGTGATTACCTGCCAGAATTTCTATTTAAGCAATATAAGATCATGGGTACTCGATGGGTGGTAGTAAGGAACTCCTACCGAGAACTCCAAGATACTACGATGAGGACGGTGTTTAATTGGTTTTCATGGGGGGATCATAAGAAACAGGAGAACATTTACACACTCCAATACCCAGCCGGATTCTTGGTAGAACTTCTTTTCCGGTCCTGTGACAATCCCGATGACATCAAAAAATTTAAATCCCTCGAGGTCACGGGGTATTGGATTGATGAGTCGATTGAGGTTCCAGGGGAAGTAAAGAGGATGTTGAAGAACAGGATAGGGCGCTATCCACAGTTGTGCCCGGTTAGGTTCGGGATCGAAACAACTAACCCGCCAGATTTTGAGCATCCTACCTATTCAGAGTTTGCGTGGGATACCCCTCCTCCTGGTCCGATTCCACAAGGCCAGCCACTAAAGAACCATGTGGGCTTCTGGCAACCTCCACGGGAGAACGAACGTAACCTCCGGCCTCATTATTACGATGATCTGATCACTGATTACAAGGACTCTCCTGACTGGATCGCCACCTACGTGCAAGGGAAGCCCGGGATCATCGTCCAAGGGAAGTTGGTCCACAACAATTTCAGGCGAGACCTCCACGTAGCCAAAGAGCCTTTGGTTTGGGCGAAAGGAGAGCTCTGGAGAGGTTGGGATAATTCTGGAAATACCCCGGCCTGTGCCGTGGTCCAAATTCCACAGCCTCGGCATATCCAGGTACTGAAGGAATTCTATACGAATAAGATGGGGTTGGTGGATTTTGCCGAGTGGGTCAAAACGGAGTGCAACATATCCTATCCTGGGGCGAGATATCAGGACTGGGCTGATCCTGCCGGTGAGAACGAGTATTCGAAAAAGGAAGGGGGATTTACGTCGAACGCAAAGCTGATGCGTGAGATCGGCATCGATGTGAAACCCTCGGAACAAAACTGGATGGCCCGGAAGGAGAGCCTCGAAACAGAACTGGGAAGGATCGACGGTATTCTGATCGATCCTGGCTGTACCCGACTGATCAATGGCTTCATCGGGGGGTACCATTATCCGGAGATTGGCAAGACAGGGACCTATGCGACGAAACCAGAAAAGAATAAGTTTTCTCATATTGTCGAATCTCTTCAGTATGTGGTGCTCAAAATTACAGGCCAGCAGAGGCGCCCGTTACCACCATTGCCTCCAAATGTGCAAAACTTAGCCAAATCCTACGCCGTGAATTTGGACTACAAGAGGTGGCATCGGTGATGACCACCCTATTCTTTGATGGCTGGCCGAAGATGATCATCCCTGTGCAAAATATTGGGAAACAGACTACCCAAATTATCATAAGGAATAATTGATGGCAGGTTTAGAAGAGCACTCACGTAGGGAAACACTCGGCTTTTTCGAGGTTCCAGAATCGGCTCACACAGGGACTTGGAAATGACTTATCTAACTCCTCACGACCTTGCCCGACATTTTCGTGTAACAGAGCGCCAGATTTGCAAACTCGCCCGGGCGGGTTATCTCCCTGGTATCAAGTTCGGTAAACTCTGGAGATTCAGAGAAGATTTGATTGATAAATGGGAGAATAGACAGATGCCAATTGACGATATTGAGAGGTTGGCAAACGAAATTCTAAGCTAAATGGAGGTTGACAAAGATGACTCCTTACGCTAATCTGCTCCGTATGGGAAGAAAGAAAAAATATAAGGCTCCCCAGGGACTTGTTAAGATGCCCGGGTCTCCATTTTGGTGGATCGTATGGAAGGAAATAAGGAAATCAACTGGAATCCCGCTGGCCGATATAACAAAAGCCACTATCCTTCTCCTTGAAGTTCAGAAAAGATGGTATGAAAAGCAGGACAAGATTAAGGAAATACTGGGACTATCGATTCCTTTCTCGAAGTTAATTGAACGCTATCTTGCAGAGATCAGTCCAGGGAAAAAATCAAACCGATCCGACAAGACGAACTCGAACTATCCTCTGAAGTATTTCGGAGCCCGCCCCATCGATGGAATTAAGCCTCAGGATATCTACAAATATTTTGAATGGCGGAAGGAACAGAAATCGAAGCAAACCAAGAAGTCTGTTTCCGGACCTACCATGAACCGGGAGAAATCTCTAATTTCTGATGCGTTCTCCAAGGCCATAAGGTGGGGCTATGTCGACGGAAACCCGGTGGCCCAAGTCGAAGGGTTCCGCGAGAATAAGAGAGACAGATATATTACCGATAAAGAATTTGAAGCCATCAAGAAAGAAGCTCGATCAATCCCCAATGCCCATCACTTGTCAGACATCATGGACGTACTTTACCACACGGCCCAACGGTCTGGGAAGATTTTTGGGCTAAAATGGAGTCAAATCGATCTCAAGGAAAGAAGGATTACCTTTGGAGAAAGCACCAGCACTAAGAGAGTGCCGGATGAGATCTGGATAAATCAAACCCTCTTTGAGCTTCTTTTGCATCTGAAAGCGGGGAGAGTATTTCAAAAGGTTGTAGGTCCCTATGTTTTCCAGAAACGAGATGGGAAACCGTATCGGTCACTCAAGACTACTTGGAGGACCTGCTGTGAAAGGGCAGGGGTTAGGGACGCCAGGATTCACGACATTCGGCACAAGGCTCTTACCGATATGGCCAAGAAGGGATACTCACTTCAGCAAATCGCCAAAGCTGCAGGCCATACCCAAATATCAACCACCCTGAGATATACCCATCTAAGAGCAGAGGATACCAAGGAAGCATTAGAGAGTTTGGGGAAGAAGTGAAAATGGATAAATTATTTATTGAGTATATTAGCTTTAGTCCGTAGATCCGTGAGTAACGAAGCTTTCCTGTGGGGTAACTCGTAAATGCTAAATAATAGCATTTGAAAGGTATATTTTACCTTCGAAATCAGATCGTTGTCCAAAGTTTCCTGTTTTTTCACATCCCCATCATTTGGATGAATTGAACCATTTCCTAAGTCTCTTATTACTTGAAGAAATTCCATGTCCATTTCAATTGCCCACTTTTGGGCAAGACCTTGCTTTATTGGCTATCCCGATGAATTTGGCCACTCAATCCGAAGGAATCTGGCCGGGTGTTCCGATTGAACGTGGCCACCTGATCCGATCCATGTTGGCCCCCCCTCGGAGCGAAGCGACGCTGGGGTTTTCTGATATTGACTGATTCCTTAGTTGCCGTCAAGTTTATGTTTCTTTCGCATCGATCCTCCTTTGAGTTGAATTCGGTGAGCATTGTGAA
>JBEKDJ010000167.1:0-9650 GCA_050014415.1 Thermodesulfobacteriota bacterium
AATCCTTCACCCTGAATGGCAGAAAAGTGAACGAATACGTCCTTTCCGTCTTCCGTTGTTATGAATCCATATCCCTTCTTCTCATTGAACCACTTAACCTTACCTTTCATTTGTAACCTCCAGTAAAATATGATTCTGAATCAAAAGATTCTTCTTCTATTCATCTCCCTATCCACCACCTTCACCATCTCCAAAAACTCCTCCCTGGAGAATATTCCCTTTTCAACAAGTGAGCTGGTCAGGGCTTCTTGGGAGACTACTTGGGACATTAGGAGTACTTCAGAGGAAAAGAGTTGTTCGGAGTCAAGACGAATAGCCGTGGGAGCCTCCCAAAAGTTATTAATAAAAGACTAAGATTCATTCTTATATAACATCCTCATATACGATTCAATCTCCTTTCCTAATCTACATTTTGCATAGTTATCGATTCTTCCAACGAATCCAGATAATATCACAGCGATTTTATTATTGTTTAAATAGCCAATATATGAAGTAGTATTTTTACCAATGTCAGGTTTTCCAGGTTTAATGATCTGTCTAATTACTTTACATACAGGGACGCCATTGCATAGTATTATCTTTGGAGAATACTTTTTGATTTGTTCGTAAAGATAATTTTTGCAATTATTGATAATTATTTCAGCATTCTTTCCTGAAGGTAATTTTTTCGAAAAACATTTGACTACATCAGTATGAGCAGCCCCTTTATCTTTTCCAAGTAATTCAAACAGTCTCTCTGACACTCTTTTGAAGTCCTTAAAATAGGGATGTATATCAGACCCTTCAAAATAATTTTCCAGTTCTTTTAATCCTTTCTGGTTGTCTGTCTTTGGTTCACCATATGGATTTAATCCAACAATCCAAATAAGACTATTTTTTTTGCCTTCCAAGAAATCCGAAGGACGAAATCTTCTATTAAAAGTGAGGTCAAACTCTTCGCACTTAGAACAATTTTCCAATTTTGAATCTCCTTTCTATTTTGTAACTCCTATCCCCTTGCCTCCACTTTTTACCATCTTCTACCAGCATGAACCTCCGAATGCCTCTCATGCTCCTGCCAATTCTTTGTATACCTCTCAGCCAATTTCTTATCCCTAATTATGAGCAAATTCTCAGAGTTATCTCCTCCTGTCTAAGATTCCAAATCAAGAGTTAACTGCTCGGTTTCCTCTTTTCTTCCCAAATTCAAACCCTTTACAAAAATATTATATTTACGAGTTAGATACATGCATTCGTCAACACCATCATAAAAATAGTGAAAAAGTTTTCTCAAATTTTCAGTAGTATGGATTTTAATATAGCATGCATTTGCCCGCTTATCTTTATGTATTGGTAGCGGAAAACTACCCTTAGGATAATTAAATAAAAATTCACTTTCATCTCGCAAAAAAACTCTTCTAGTACCATTTCGCACCCTATGAGGCGGTGTTCTGTTAAATATTCCAGTATTATGTAACTGTTGAACGAGACTTTCAACAAATTTTAAGGAACCTGAAATATATTGGGCATGGGGTCTTCCATCAGATATATAAACACTGCCGTCCCCATCCCAACATCCCCTAATAAAATGACGGACAAAATTTTGAGGTATGTTTGGAAACTCAATTGTCTTACTTTTGTTTGGAGATAAACCTAAATTTATTAAATCATCGTATATTCTCTCACTACAAATATCAAAGACAAATAATGCTCCTGCATTCCCTCGCCTTTTCCTATGGCGAAGTTTCATATCGCAATTCATTAATTTTGATACTTTATTAAGAAGTTCTGGCTCTTTTTGGGTGATTGTCAACCGAGGAGACCTGGTAGTGGTTTTTTGGAAAGGGTCCAATTTGCTACCTGGATTTATGTTCCCATCAGTGTAAATTACCCCCAAAACATATGCCATTTCGTTTGACCAATGTCTGAAAAAGTCTTCATTAATTTTGATACTGCCTGGAATAACTAAACGCTCATTTCCCTCTTCATCAACGGTCTTGAATACGATTTTCTTCTTATCAAGAGCCAACTTTCTTGCTTCCTTTTGGGTTCTTAAAGGAATACCAAAATCCCTCAATTTCTTGTAAACATATTGCCTTGCACACCTACAATCCTTCGCAATATCTGATAGAGACCGCTCTTTGTTGACATATTCTTCGTAAAGATATTTGTAATTGAGTTTTTCTGATGCTAACCCTTTTGCTATCCTTTGTTTTCCTCTACCTTTCTTTTCTGTTTCATGTTGATAACAATATAAACAAAGACCTCTTGCCAAGTGTTTGACATCATTTCTCCCACATTTCACACAACGGTCAAACCTTAGAGACCACTTTTCTGTTAGAGGCATTAATCTTTCCCCTTGTCAATAATTACCGAAAATGAAGACCTTAACCTAGCTTTGCTCCTTGTTAATTGAATATTGGTTTTCTTTCTTGACAGAAAACTAAACCCCATTCCTTCTTCAGAAATGGGGTCTAAACTTCTCTCCAGACCATATACCCACCTTATAAAGTTAAAGGTCAATAATGGAGGGCTTCAGTTACAATTGTAGCGTACTAAATTAAAGATGGAATGTCAATCAAAGTCAGATATGGTTATTGAATGCTCGGTTGACTTTTTCCCATGTCTGGAGATAAACAAGGTTTGCGAGATATTTTTAGTCAGTGTGACAGTAGGATCTTTTTGGTATGGTGGGGAGGGGGGTAGTGGTAGCCCCCTGGTGCGATAGGGTGCTACTGTGCTAAATTTGTGCTAATTACGATGTCAGTATGCTAAAGGTAAGCAGGCTGTTGACAATGCCCAATCCTCTTAAACTCAATAATGTCAAAGGTCAGAGGGAAACCAGACCAAGTATCAAGGGGTTAGAAAGATTACCTTTTTTGCTCTGCGAACGTGTCGCTCTCCCAGCTGAGCTACTGCCCCGGAAAATGGGACCGTGTTCCATTTTACAGGTGACTTTTGATACGTAAGAAGATTAATGATGAATCATCTTTTCCTGTAATGCAATCCCTCCAGAAAACGCATTAATTTCGGACCGAGTTCCGGGTGTTTCAAGCCATATGAGATGTTGGCCTGAAGGTATCCCAATTTGTCTCCTGCATCGTATCGGTCGCCAAAGAACTCATATCCAAAAACCGGGGCCCTTTGACTCAATGCCCTCAGTCCATTGGTCAGTTGAACTTCGCCCTTCGCATCTGGGGAGGTTTTTTCCAACATATCAAAAATCCGGAAAGGTAGAATATATCTTCCGATGATGGCCAGATTCGAAGGTGCTGTCCCTTTCTCGGGTTTCTCCACCATCTCCTCAACGCGATAGATTCGGTCGCTGACTTTTTTGCCTTTTATAATCCCGTAAAGATGCGTCTCCTGCTTCGGAACCTTCTGAATGGCAATCAAGGCATGGGCCCCTGGTGGATGGCTTAGCGAGGTTCCTAGCCTCTTGTAAACATCGATCATCTGCTTGATACAAGGTATCTTAGCATCGATCAGGTCGTCGCCCAACAGGACAGCAAAAGGCTCCTGTCCCACCACCTTCTTGGCGCAGAGGATGGCGTGACCAAGTCCCAGAGGCTCTTTCTGTCTGACGGAAACCAACGTGACCATCTCAGCGATGTCTTGGACCATTCTCAATAGGTCCTTCTTTCCTTTCTTCTTAAGATGGTTCTCGAGCTCCGTGGAAGTGTCGAAGTGGTCCTCAATGGAGCCTTTCTCCCTCCCTGTGATGAGGATCACCTCTTCCATTCCTGCGGCAGCCACCTCTTCCATGATGTATTGGATGGTTGGCTTGTCAACAATGGGCAATAATTCTTTGGGAACCACCTTGGTGGCCGGGAGGAATCGTGTTCCAAAACCCGCTGCTGGAATAACTGCCTTTTTAACGATCATAAGAGCCCCAGAAGTCTTCGGATCGTGGTCTTCAGATCGGTCAAATCAGCACACTTGACGACATAGGCATCGGATGCCCAGGTCGTGAAGTCCTGTTTATACTCTCCGTAGGCAGAGCAGAGGACGATGGGAAGTTGCCGATTCACCTCACGGATTCGCTGCAGGGCCTCAATTCCATCCATGACGGGCATCTTGACGTCGAGGGTGATGAGGTCCGGTCTAAAGAGAGGGAGCTTCTCGAGTGCCTCCCTTCCGTTCTTCGCCAACTCCACCGCAAACCCTTCCTCTTCCAGCTCCTCCTTATAGAGGAGTCGGATGCTGTCCTCGTCGTCGACGATCAGAATCTTCTTCATCCAAGTACCTCCAAGATAAACCTCAAGGGTCCTCTCACAAACCTGTTAAGACAAACCATTTGCCCTCTCTAGATCTATGACCTGTTCAGCGGCCCGAAGGCTTCCGCATGAGCCTTCATGCCGGGGGAGTCGAAGGGTTGACCCCGTTAGAAAGCCCCACCATTCATGGCGGGGATGACACAAATAAAGCTTCAATTCCTCACAGAATGGGTGGGGTCAAAGCCCCATCCTTTCTAACGGGGTTGACTTTAGCGGGTAGGGTGATGATGAACGTCACCCCCCTGCCCGGGTGGTTATCCACTTCGATCTGCCCTTGATGAGAGGTGACAATTCTGTGGACAATGGGCAGACCCAAGCCCAAGCGTTTCTCTTTCGTCGTGTAGAATGGGTTGAAGATATTGGGAAGATTCTCAGGATCGATCCCCTTCCCTCCATCCTCCACCTCGACTCTAACAAAGGAAGAACGATTCTTCGAAAAGGGATAGACCCGAAGGAAGAGCGTCCCTCGATCCTCCATGGCCTGACGCGCATTGGTGAGGAGGTTGAAGAAGACCTGTTTGAGCTGCTGATCATCTCCATTCACCTTTGGGATCTCTTCAGCGAACTGCTTGATGAGCTGAATTCCTCCGGCATGAAATCCTCCTGACATCATCGAGAGGCTCTCTTCCAGAATATCCCGGAGATCCCACTCTCTGAAGACCATGGACTCATCACGGGTGTAGTTGAGGGTATCGTTGAGAATCTGCTCGAGCCGAGCCACCTCATCAACGACGGTCTGAGCATACCGCTTTTCCGGGGCATGGTCCGGTATTGCCCGATGCAGACGGCGTGCAAATCCGCCAATGGAGACCAGAGGGTTCTTGATCTCGTGAGCGATGGCAGCCGACAATTCTCCCAGCGCGGCCATCTTTTCCCTCTGAACGAGGAGGGTCTGGGCATCCTTGAGCGCCTGATGAACCTCCTCTAAATCTCGATAGAGAATGGCGTTCTCAATGGCCAATCCCGCCTGGTTGGAAAAGGTACTCAAAGACTGAATATCATCCTCTGTAATAGGATTCCGGTTGTAGAGGTTATCTACCAGAATCACACCGATCACTTTTCCTTTGCCCCAGAGGGGCACGGTGGCAAAAGCGTAAACGCTGGGATCGCGAACGAGTCGTTCGGTGACATAACACCCCACCTCTGAACCCAGGTGACACCCATTTTCACATCGAGTTTGGAGCCATCCCTCGTCGGAATGTGAGAACCGGATGTTGAAGGGCCTGCCTTCAAGAACGGTTCGGGAGAGAATGCACTGTTCTTGTTCCAGCGGGATATGAATCCCCTTGACGACAGAGTTTAAGATGGAGTTCTCCGGAGGGGCGACTTGCAGCTGAGCGATCAAGTCCGCAGAGCTGCCTTTTCTCAGGGATGACTCAGCCCAGATCCTTCCCGCATCCTCAGGACTGTCCGGCCCCACCGCCATCCTTCCCGTGAGAGTATGGTCCTTTTCATTGACCAGAAAGAGCATCGCCCGGTTGAATCCCAATCCATCACCCAGGGTGATGGCTGTCAAGGTCATCTGAAGAATCCGTTCGAAATTTACGGTGGTCAGGAGAGACTTGTTCAGTTCCCAGAGGGTGGAGAGCTTCGCCGCCATCTTCTCGTACTCACGCGCCATTCGGGAAGTTTCATGATGAGCCAGGGCATTTTCAATGGAGCAGGCCATCTGGTTCGCCATGATCAACAGCAGCTGAGCATCCCTCTGAGTGAATCCTGAATCATCCCCTTCCTTGTCGTGAAAGGCGAGGGTCCCGAAAACACCTTCCTTTGAAAGAAGGGGTGCACAGAGGACGGAGAAAGAAGCCTTCTCTCCGCTGAAGTGATTGAGGAAGAATGACGTCCGAGTGAAGAAGACTCTTCTCGCTATCTTCTCGTCGAGAGGGCTTTGATGATAATTCCCAAGGCAAAATCTAACCTCCAAATCTCCGGTCTTCCTGTCCCGAATTCTCAGCACACCTCCCTTGGCCTTCAAAATTCTTGAACCAGCTACGACGATGACTTCCAGAAGTCCCTCCAACTTCAAAGTAGAGGTAACGACTTTTCCCATTTCTTGAAGGGCCGCCAGCTCAGAGATGGTCTTTCCTGCCTCTTGATGGAGATGGGCATTTTGAACCATCGCTCCCATCTCCGTCGAAACGACGAGGAGGAGATCGACTTCTTCAGGAGAGAACTTGCGGCTCTTAGAAAAACCAAGGTAGAGGATGCCTTGAGAAGAGGTCTCATCACCCATGGGAATGCATGCAAAGGAAGGTAAAAAGAGAGCTTTCTCCTCTGAAGTGACTTCCATGGGTTGAAAGGAGGACCCCTCCTCCTTCCATAGAGGTTTTCGCTCGGAGGCCACGCGGGAGAGAAATCCATTCTTGACGATCTTTTCCGGCCCGAGAAGAAGACACCGATCAGCTCCGAAGGCCTCCGCGATGGCCTGAACCATCCCGTCCAGTTTGGCATCAACAGGAAGGGATGAAGCGGAAATGGAGATGATCGATTTCACAAGATCATAGGCGCTGGGATGGCCAGACATCGAAAACTATCTTACCTCCCTCATATACGCTGCCGCCTCTTCAGGAGGGGTGGGGTTGATGTAAAATCCTGTTCCCCACTCGAACCCTGCGACCTTTGTCAGCTTCGGCATGATCTCAAAATGCCAATGGTAATAATCGTTGTCCAATGCTGGAAAGGAAGTCGTGTGAATGATGTAGTTGTAAGGGGGATCGCCGAGCACCTGACTCATTCGTTGAAGGGTCTCAGAGAGGATCTGAGCTGCTTGTTCATAATGGACAGGTTCCATGTGCTCAAAACTGGGATGATGGCTTTTGGGGAGAATCCACGTCTCGAATGGAAATCGGGAAGCATAGGGAGCGATGGAGACGAAGAGCTTGTTTTCAAAAATGACACGGCTTCTCTGCTGGAGTTCTTGCCGGATGATATCACAGAAGACACATCGGTCCTTATAACGAAAATAGACTTTGGCTCCTTCGATCTCTTCGGCCACCCTCTTTGGAATGATGGGAAGGGCGATGATCTGAGAGTGAGAATGCTCGAGAGAAGCCCCTGCCGCAACTCCGTGGTTTTTGAAGACGAGGACATATCGAAGACGTTGATCCCTCCTCAGATCGATGATCCGCTCGCGATAGGCCCACAGGACATTCTCCACTGCCCTCAGTGGCATCGTCGCAAGAGTCCCGCAATGCTGGGGCGTTTCGATCACCACTTCATGAGCCCCAATGCCGTTCATTTTGTCGTAAAGCCCCTCGCCTTCTCGGCCTAAGTCTCCTTCAATGCGAAGGGCGGGGAATTTGTTTGGGACAACCCGAAGGCTCCAGCCAGGAGAGTTCGCAGGAGTTCCGTTGTCTCGAAAAGCAATGATCTCGGGAGGGGTTCTATCCTCATTTCCTTCACAGAGGGGACAGAATCCACCGGTCAGCCTTCGCTCCTCAGGCACGAAATCAGAGGGTCTCCTGCTCCTCTCCGTGGAGATGATCACCCACATGCCGTGAATGGGGTCCTTTCTCAGTTCGGGCATGATCTCTCTTCTTTCTGATGGAGCCCCACGGGCAAAGCTCGTGGTCCCCTGCTGCCGGGATAAGTACCACTGCTTAGTGAGGAAAACTGCCCTTGGGCCTCGTCCCCCTCATTCGCTCTATTTGCTCCTGATGCTCTCCCTCGGTTTTACATTCGATGCAGAGGGTGGTGACGGGTCTTGCCATCAATCGCTTTTCAGAAATGGGCCTTCCACACGATTCGCAAATGCCGAACGTTCCGTTGTCGATTCGATCCAGTGCCTCCTTGACCTTCATGATGAGTTTTCTCTCACGATCCTTGATTCTCAGGAGGAAGTTCCGGTCTGATTCTAAAGAAGCTCGGTCTGTCGGGTCCGGAAAGTCTTCACTGTGTTCCTCCTGACGCATACCGTTACACGCCTTCCCTGCCTCCTCCAACAGAACATGGAGTCTTCCCTCAAGCAGTCCTTTAAAATAAAGCAGTTTCTCCTGATCCATTCAGATCCTCCACAAGGGCGAAGCTCGAACACCTCGGCAGAAGGATGAATCTCACCTTAATCGTTAAAGACTAATATAAATCTTCAAACAAAGTCAAATCACGAGTGACCACCACCCTGGCAAGCCGGGATGGTTTTAGGACTCATGGATTCAAGGGCTTTTGACGAGCTCAGTCGAGAAGGTTGAGGTTCAAGTAACACTGCATTCTTCATGATGCCCCATGGCCTCGGGCATCCGAAAACCATGAAAATTCAACTGGTTACGGACATGTAAGACGTCCGCCTACAAAAACCCTGCCTACGCGAAGCCGCTCCGGTGGACGTTGGAAGGTCAGCGCAGGCATGGTCACAGCATCCTCTGGGCAATTCTTAAGGTACGACCTTAAGACATCTTGGCTGATACGAAGTGGCAGGCGACGGAATGGTCCTCTCCCTCGTCTACGAGCAGGGGTTCTTCGGTTTGGCACTTCTCTCGGGAATGGGGACACCTGGGCTGGAACAGGCAGACTTGATCTGAAGGGATGGCCTGAGCTTCCTCTTTCATGGGAGACTCTGTTCTTCTTGTAAAGGGATCCATTTTCGGGATAGCATTGAGCAGAAGCCGGGTATAGGGGTGCAATGGCCGATTAAAGAGATCTTCTCCGTTGGCCATCTCCACAATCTTTCCCATATACATCACGGCGATTCGCTCGCTGATATGTTTGACGACCCGAAGGTCATGGGAGATGAAAATATAGGTGAGACCCAGTTGATCTCGCAAGTCCATCAGCAGATTTAAAATCTGAGCTTGGATGGAGACATCCAAGGCAGAGACAGGTTCATCTGCAACGATCAGCTCCGGGTTGAGTGAGATGGCCCTGGCAATCCCAATCCTCTGGCGCTGCCCACCGCTGAACTCGTGAGGATAACGTTGAGCATCCTGAGGATGAAGCCCTACTTTCTCCAACAGTTCAGAGACCTTTAGGGCATTTTCTTTTCCTCGTGCAATCCCGTGAACCTCCAGGGCCTCACCCACAATCTCTCCTACCTTCATCCTCGGATTGAGGGATTCATAAGGATCCTGAAAGATGAACTGCATGTGGCGTCTTAGACCTCTCAAAGCTTCTCGTCTAAGACGGAGGACATCCTGACCTTCAAAATGAATCTGCCCGGAGGTTGGTTCGATGAGTCTTAAGATCGACTTGCCTGCCGTCGTCTTTCCGCAGCCGCTCTCTCCTACCAGCCCAAGGGTTTCTCCTTTTCGGATGGAGAAAGAGATGCCATCGACTGCACGGATCGGCCTCTTGTCGGAAGAGAAGAACCCCTCCTTGTAGAAATACTTTCTTAGATCTCGAACCTCAAGGAGGAAATTGTTCTTATGCATCTTTGTCTGTTTGACTCATGTTGGAATTTTG
>JBEKDJ010000168.1:0-9638 GCA_050014415.1 Thermodesulfobacteriota bacterium
AATCTGTCGGGATGCCACACTTTAACCAAATCCTTATAAGCCTCTACAATCTCTTTTTCCGATGCCCCCGGATTGAGCCCCATTATTTGATGGTATTTATCCATCTCACTCATCGCGATATTCCCCATTTGGGTTTTGATAGGATTCTACAAAACCACAAGGAAAAAGCAATAATATTTTCAATGGTTACCCAAAATGTTTTTCTTCGCCTTGAACAAGACATCCCTTTTGAAACTTTTTTCCATTGTTTGGCAGAATTCATGGTAAGCAGGGTACTCCTCCGGAGTAACCCTTAGGGCTTTGCTTATGAGTTCTCCTCGATAAAATATCTTCTCACCTTCCTGCCGATAGCTTGAGCGGAATTCAAAGTACTGATTTTTTGTTTCCATCGCTTCTGGTAAATAATAAACTTCGTAACCCTCCGGCACGTTAAACCCCACCTCATCTTTGTTATAAGAATTATTCCAGACTACGATGGGATATCTCCGGTCTTTTTTGCCTGTGGCAGGACAACCTTTCCATATTTCAGGGACATCGAATATCAAAATATCCCCGGCTTTTCTGCAATAATCCTGTGCATTGTATTCAAAATTTAGCTCAAACCTCTCATTAAAATTCAGAGGATCCGAGTGAGTATATGTCAAAAGTTTTGCCCCTGAGGATATTTCATCTGCCCTCTCTTCGAAAGACTCTTTAATCTTCGTTGGTCTATTCCTTATGAAAAACGAACGAAGAGATGCTTCTTTGCCGCCGAAGCCAAAATTCTTGACTTCACATTCTATGGATCCATCCAAGTCTATTTCTATTTGAGATTGGCTATAGTATGCGTTTTCTTCCGGTTTGGCCAAGGGGGTCTTGTCAAAAAAAATCTTTTCGTCATCGAAGATGAGAACATTCCGGTTTCGATCACTCTCGGGGAGATAATCAAAACGATAGTATTTAGCTACAGGATCGATGAAATGGTGTTCATCTTCATTTTCCGCCGCCACGATGCAATGATTGAATTGGAATGGATATGGGAAATCCTTGATTAGATTTCCTATATTGTTGGTAGGAATTAATGCATAGTAAGCAGGAATTCCTGCTACCCTTAACATACTAATCAGAAGGGTACTCTTGTCCTTGCAGTAACCATATTTGTTTTCAAACACCTTTTTGGCATTATTGGGTTCATAGCCTGATTTTCCCAGATCAATAGAGACATACCTGATTTGCCCTTTCACATAATCAAAGATAGCTTCAATCTTTTCTTCAGAAGTCGAGAGAGCTTTGGTCAACTCATCCACTTTCCTCTTTATCGACTCATCTGGCTCGGTTTTTCCTGCAATCTTTTTCCTCCACCAATTGGAAAACTCCTCCCATGAATTCATGGTAGTTACCAGTATACGAAAGGCCAGCTCATCCGTAGGGGGCATAGACTTTTCTTCAATAATTTGAGGGATATGGTTATATTCCCAGAGATAGATCTTCTTATTCCCATTGCAAATTATCTTTGGAGATAACTGGATATCAGGGAGGGGATTCAAAACCAGGTATTTTAAATCTATACTTTCAGGAGCGATCACCTTATACCTGCAGAGGAAAGTTGGGTGGTATGCCTGAAAATAAAAACCACTTGAAAAGTTTCCTTCAATTTCAGGCTTCTTTTCCTCGATCACAACCTTATAATCGATGATTGACCCCACCGTTGCCCCTGGCATGGAAAAGGTAAGCTCCTTATAATCACTATAAGAGGGATATGAGCTATAAGGCGTAACAACTTTTATAGCGTTTTCAATCAAAGGGAGAATCTTTCCTTCTGCAGTGATGGTCCTTGCATAGATGATCGAGGCAATTTCTGCGCGGGAGTTATAGCCAATTTCGATATCGGCGCTATCTTTCCCCCTCTCGTTCAATATTTTGAAAACCACACGGAGGGTCTGTCTGCATCTTCCATCTTTGAAAACCTCCACAATATCTTCATCTAATAGGTTAATAATGCCAGCATCAGGATACGATTCAGCAGAAGGAGCATTACGGATGAGCTGGGCTACCTCATCGTCTATGGTCACTTCGTGTTTCAGCTGACCAAAAGTGCATGACAAGGCGAGAAATACGAAGATTAAAGAAAGAATAGGGTTAAGAAAAGGAATTTTCTTCATTTATCTACTTTTCTAAAACTTAGAGAATTTTTCCTCTTTAAATAAGAGCCCAACGCCTCATTAACTACTTCCTTAATGGTTTTTCTTTCCCAGTATGCCAATGCTTTTAACTCTTCCAAATGATGCTTTCTTAGAATGAAAGTTGCCCTCGTCCAACCATCTTGAAGCCCTTGTTGTGTAGTCTTAATTGAAGCCATATTTGAAGTTCCTTTTCTTTGATTTCCAATTTTATCTAATTGCCGACCTTGTAAACTTTGTAAACCATTGGAAATTGCTGCAATATTCTTGCCAACCAAACTGTTTTAGATGTAACCTATTGAATTTAAAGATGTATCTTTTATACCTGGTAATTTCCCAGGCTCATTGTTTCAAAAGTGGGACATAAATTGTTATTTATTTGCAAAAATGTCAGGAATTATGGATTGAGAAGAAATAAGTTACTGAAGCGGAAGTGTCTTCGGCTAAGGGAAAATCTCACCTGCCGTAGCCACCTGTCAATCAGGTCAAGTAGTGGAACTGCGAAATTAAAGAGGAAGGCCGGGAGCGGGATATAACAAAAAAGGAGCGGTCCGGGGGTGTGAATATCTGCTATATATCTTCTGTTTTTGACCGTCCATAAATGATACGATTTGATTTTGATATGTTGAGGTTGAATGCCCGATTTTTATCTGAAATCGTAGACCTTGGAGATCGCCCAGGAGTGATGACCCGTAGGTTCTGACCTACCCCAATTCTAAAGGCAAAATTTGGGTAATATTTGTGTCTCTTTTATTACCCAAATAGCAGATCGGATATCCAAAACTAAAGGGATTTTTGTAGCTCGACCTCCGGGGGGTTTGGGTAGTAAAAGATCATTTAGGGAGGATGAAAGGATAGAGAGCCATCCCATAAAATCCATCTCTTTATCTCCTCCCTTCCCCTTGTTTGTCCTACCTTCTCCATCTTGAGCATAGACAAACCGATTGATTTAAAATTCGGATGAGTACCTGCTTTTTCCACATCTGCATACCCATGAGTTCCAATCTCTGGATTTGTCTTGACAAGGTCTTATAAAGTTTGATAATGTTTAACACGATCGACTTTGAATGGAGGTCTGGTGCATGGTTAACCTGCAGAGTTACTTACGGATAAAGCAAGCAGCTGAATTTCTTGGCGTCTCCGAGTCAACACTTCGGAATTGGGGGCGTAACGGCAAGATTACTACCTACCGCCACCCAATTAGCCGTTACCGGCTCTACAAAAAGGCTGACTTAGAAAGTCTGCTAAGAGAAATCGAAAAATCAGCAAAGCGAAACTTATAGGGGAACTAAGAAAGGGGATGGGGTAAGCGAATCCATGGCAAAGCTGGAAGACATCACACGCGGTGCAGCGATAAAAGGCGTCCTGCCTGATGGGCTGGTGACCGTAGTTGACGTGAAGTGGATCGGTTCGGTAGCCATTGAACTAACCTACAAGGACTCAGCTGGCCGCCTTGGAAACGAATTGATCTACCGCGACCGTGAGCCAACAATCGAGGTTGTGATTGTCGGCAAACCTTGGAGCTTCGATGGTGATGGTTCACTGTTCCGCCTGGTCAGCGAAGCTCACCGCATCCGCTTGGCCTATCTTTTCGATCCACTGTTGGCGGTCCATACGTCTCTGGTCGAGCCCTTACCGCACCAGATAACTGCAGTATACGAGGAGATGCTGTCCCGTCAGCCTCTCCGATTTCTTCTTGCTGATGACCCTGGTTCCGGCAAAACGATCATGACCGGCCTTTTCATCAAAGAACTGATTGCTAGGGGAGATCTTCAACGTTGTCTGATCGTCTGTCCCGGCAACCTCGTTGAGCAGTGGCAAGATGAACTCGACAGGCGATTCCATCTTCCCTTCGAGATCATGACGAACGACAATTTCGAGGCGGCTCGTACCGGCAACTGGTTTGCTGAGACTCCCCTGGCGATTTGTCGACTCGATAAGCTCAGCCGAAACGAGGATGTTCAAGGAAAGCTCGAAGCCACCGACTGGGACCTGGTTGTATGCGACGAGGCCCATAAGATGAGCGCCCACTACTTTGGCGGGGAGGTCAGTTATACGAAGCGTTACCGCCTGGGTCAATTGCTTTCCTCCATAACCCGGCATTTCCTCCTTCTCACCGCCACCCCGCACAGCGGGAAGGAAGAGGATTTTCAGCTTTTCATGGCCTTGCTGGATGGAGATCGTTTTGAAGGTCGATTTCGGGACGGCGTGCATACGACTGATACCTCGGATCTCATGCGACGTTTGGTCAAGGAGCAGCTGGTAAAGTTCGATGGAACACCCCTCTTTCCGGAACGGATCGCCTACACAGCCAACTATACGCTCTCAGACGCAGAGGCCGAGTTGTACAAGCAAGTTACGGAGTACGTCCGTGAGGAATTCAACCGCGCTGAGGCGCTGGAAAATGAAGGCCGTAAGGGTACGGTCGGCTTTGCCCTGACGATTCTGCAGAGGCGCCTTGCCTCCTCCCCCGAGGCAATTTACCAGTCCCTTCGTCGTCGTCGGGAAAGACTTGAAAAGCGGCTGCGCGAGGAGCAGCTTCTCAACCGGGCAGCCAGCGCCCAGGTGGACTTGAACGTAGACCTTCCCAGCTATAGCAAGGACGACATCGAGGACCTGGAAGATTCGCCAGACGCCGAGATTGAGAATACGGAAGAAAAGGTGGTGGACCAGGCATCTGCCGCCCGCACGATTGCTGAACTCCAAACCGAGATTGGGATGCTCAAGCACCTTGAGACGATGGCACTGCGGGTCCGTCAGTCTGGTACAGACAGGAAATGGGAGGAGTTGTCGCAGTTGCTCCAGAATAACTCGGAAATGTTCGATGTACACGGCCATCGCCGGAAACTGATCGTCTTCACCGAGCACCGTGACACATTGAACTATCTGGCTGAGCGTATCACTTCTCTGCTGGGCCGCCCTGAAGCCATCGTTATGATCCACGGTAGCTTGGGACGGGAGCAACGCAAGAATGCCGAACAGAATTTTACGCAAGATAAGGACGTGGAAATTCTCGTCGCCACGGACGCTGCGGGTGAAGGCATTAACCTACAGCGAGCGCATCTCATGGTAAATTACGACCTGCCCTGGAACCCTAACCGCTTGGAACAACGTTTTGGCCGCATCCACAGAATCGGCCAGACCGAAGTCTGTCATCTTTGGAATATGGTTGCCAAGGAGACCCGCGAGGGTGAAGTTTATCACCGGTTGTTGGAGAAGCTCGATGAAGAAAGAAAGGCCCTCGGCGGCCAGGTGTTTGATGTTCTTGGACGCCTTACATTCGAAGACAGGCCGTTAAGGGAGTTATTGTTGGAAGCCGTACGGTATGGTGACCAGCCAGAAGTACGGGCACGGCTGACGCGTGTTATTGACCAGGCCCTCGACCGTGATCATCTTCGTCAGCTGCTGGAGGAACGCGCATTGATTCGTGATTCTATGGATGCCCGACGTGTCCAGCAAATCCGGGAGGACATGGAGCGTGCTGAAGCCCGGCGCCTCCAGCCGCATTTTATCGCAACATTTTTCATGGAAGCCTTCCGGCTTTTGGGAGGCACAATCAGGGAACGTGAGCCTAAACGGCATGAGATAACTCACGTCCCAGCCGTCATCCGCAACCGTGATCGAGCCATCGGCATACGTGAGCCGGTCCTGCAGAAGTACGAAAGGATCACTTTCGAGAAGGACCTGATTAATGTCCCAGGTAAGCCATTGGCAGCCTTTGTTTGTCCTGGCCACCCGCTTCTCGATTCAACTATTGACCTGATCATCGAGCGATACCGGGATCTTCTGAAGCGCGGTTCGGTTCTTGTTGATGAAAGCGATCCCTCGGATGGCCTCCGGGTCCTTGTTTATCTTGATCATTCCATCCAGGATGCTCGAACAGAGCGATCGGGACAGCGCCGGGTAGTATCCCGCCAGTTGCAGTTCGTGGAGGTAGATAAAGGAGGTAGTGCCCGCGCTGCAGGCTACGCCCCGTACCTGGACTACCGCTCGCTTGAGGCAAGCGAACAAGGACTTATGGCAAACATGGAGGAACTCTCTTGGATACGAGACGAACTGGAGTCTCAGGTCTTGGTCTATGCGGCTGAGCATCTTGTCCCGCAACACTTAGGAGAGGTGCGCCATCGAAAGGAGGAGCTAGTTAACAAGACCATGGTTGCCGTCAAAGACCGTTTGACCAAAGAGATTGCCTATTGGGACCACCGGGCTGAGCAACTCAAGGAACAGGAGCTTGCCGGCAGGATCAACGCCCGGTTGAACTCTGGCCTTGCACGGCAACGAGCTGATGAATTAACATCAAGATTGCAGAGACGGATGGCTGAATTGGAGCAGGAAAGGAAACTCTCCCCTTTACCTCCTGTGGTCATTGGCGGGGCAATGGTGATACCACGTGGCCTGCTGGCAAGGTTGAAAGGGACTGAAGCCCGACCAGAGGCCTTCGCCCAGGAAACGGCCAAAGTGGAGGCTGTGGCGATTGCGGCAGTTATGCAGGCTGAACAACAGCTAGGGTTCATGCCGCGAGACGTAAGCCTCGAAAAGCGTGGCTACGATATTGAGTCTATTGTCCCTGGCACTGGCCGACTCCGCTTTATCGAGGTCAAAGGCCGAGTTCGAGGAGCAACAACGATAACGGTCACGAAGAATGAGGTTCTTTCATGCCTCAACAAACCCGACGATTTCATTCTAGCAATCGTGGAAGTGGACGGGGAAGATGCAGTTCCCAAGTACGTTCGTTGTCCTTTCCATCGAGAGCCGGACTTCGGGGTAACGAGCGTCAATTACGAGATAAGAAAGCTTCTGGAAGCCGGGCAGATCAGAGGACAAATTGGTGAATAGAAACGATATAAACATCAAAGAATTCGCAGAGGAGAGTCCATGGGAGAACAAAGGCGTAGTGTACTCCGTTTCGCAGAGATTCATTTAAGGAATTGGCGGAACTTCCTCAGTGTGGATGTTCCGCTGCAATGGAGGGCTTTTCTGGTTGGCCCCAATGCTTCTGGAAAATCTAACTTCCTTGATGTCTTTCGATTTCTTTCCCACATTGTTACGGTAGGCGGCGGGTTTCAAGATGCTGTTTTCAAACGTGGGGGCATTTCTCGCTTGCGGTGCCTAGCTACCCGCCGAAATCCCGATATCGTTGTCCATGTCTGTCTTGGTAAGTCAAACGGCGAATTTGAGTGGGAGTATGAACTTCATTTCTCCCAGAATAAACAGCAGCAGCCCGTCGTAAAGAAAGAAAGGGTTCTTCGGAGGGGCGAGGAGATCCTGGCTAGACCTCTGGATGAGGACAAGCAGGACCCTGCACGTCTCACCCAAACCTATCTTGAACAGATTAACGCCAACCAGGCGTTCAGGGAGATCAGTAACTTCTTCGCGTCAGTCCGATACCTCCACATCGTGCCTCAATTGGTTCGAGACCCGGACCGTTCCTTAGGTCGTAAAAACGACCCCTATGGAGGTGATTTCTTGGAGCAAGTTGCCCGGACTTCAGACAAAACGCAGAAGTCTCGATTAAAGCACATTTGGAATGCGTTGCGTGTAGCCGTACCTCAACTTGCCGAGATCGAACTCTTTCGGGATGCGAGAGGTGCCCCACACCTCAGGGGAAAGTACGAACATTGGCGGCCCCAGGGTGCATGGCAAGCGGAGGACCAGTTTTCCGACGGGACATTGCGTCTGATGGGCCTCCTTTGGTCAGCATTAGATGGAAACGGTCCGCTTCTTCTGGAAGAACCGGAACTTTCTCTTCATCCAGAAGTCGTTCGTTTCATCCCGCAAATGTTTGCAAGAATTCAACGCCGCCTGAATCGGCAGATACTTGTCAGCACACACTCATCGGATCTGTTGCGCGATGATGGGATTGGTCTGGATGAGGTACTTTTGCTCCAGCCAGGTGAAAATGGAACGAGCGTGCGCGCCGCAGGCGAACTATTTGAGATCAGGGGCTTACTGGAAGGCGGGTTGTCCATGGCCGAAGTAGCGATAGCAAAAACACAACCACGGCACCCGGAACAACTCTCTCTATTTGGAGATTTCTAAATGCCTGCTGTCACACCAATTATCATTTCGTCTGCCGTGGAAGGGGTAGTTGATGAAGCCGTGGTCAAGCGTCTCATCGTTGACGCAGGTGGAGAGATTGGTCCTATCTATGGCAAGAGGGGTAAATCCCTGCTCAGGCAAAGGATCAATGGTTACAACAACGCAGCCCGCCATGATCCCTGGATCGTCCTCGTGGATCTGAATCGGGAGGCTGATTGCCCCCCGCCTTTGAAGGCCGTCTGGCTGCCGAATCCGGAGATATTCATGTGCTTCCGAATTGCCGTACGAGAGGTTGAGGCATGGCTGCTTGCCGATCGTGAGCGCTTTGCATCATTCTTCCGAGTCCGCTTATTGGATATCCCAGCAGATCCAGAGCTAATGGATGATCCTAAAGAAGTGGTGATTGAACTCTCACGGAAGTCACGAAGTCGTGATATTAGGCTCGATATGGTGCCGCGACCTGGCAGTGGGCGAAAGATCGGCCCTGCTTATGTTTCGAGGATGGTCGAATTCGTATCCGATCCTAATAGAGGGTGGAGGCCTGATCGAGCCGCTGAATCATCAGTCAGCTTGAAGCGTTGTTTGACTCGCATACGGGAACTGGTCGCAAGGGTGGAATAACAGAATAACACTATCAGGGAAAAATTTTAAATGACGACTTATCGGAAGAAGCTTATCGAAGTCGCCCTTCCGTTACCGGAGATTAACGACGCGTCAGCTTATGACAAGATGCCTGGAATCGGACCCCATCCCAAGGGAATCCACCATTGGTGGGCTCGTTTGCCACTGCCAACTGCACGGGCGGTCCTTTTCGCCTCTGTCGTGGATGACCCTTCGGCTCACCCCGAACGGTTTCCAACCGAGGAGGCTCAGAACCTGTAGCGCGAGCGACTTTTCGGTATTCTCCGTCGGATGATGCAGAAGAAACTCCACGAGCATCCTGAGATCTATGCTGAGGCGCGCCAGGAGATGCTTAAACATTGCGATGGGAAACTTCCCCCGATCCTCGATCCTTTCGCGGGTGGCGGCTCAATCCCCCTTGAGGGAAACCGTCTTGGGTTTGAGGCACATGCCGCAGACCTCAACCCTGTTGCGGTGCTCCTCAACAAGTGCAATCTGGAAATTGTTCCTCGCTGGACAGACCATTCTCCCGTCAACCCCGAGGCACGGGATGACAAACTGCGTAAACACGAGTGGAAAGGTGCACGTGGACTCGCAGAGGACGTACGCTACTACGGACGCCTCGTTCATCAGAGGGCTATCGAGAAGATAGGTCACCTTTACCCGAAGGTGAAGCTCCCCAAAGAGTATGGTGGCCGCGAAGCAAACGTCATCGCATGGATATGGGCACGTACCGTGGCAAGTCCGAATCCTGCAGCGCAAGGGGAGCATGTGCCACTCATCGGCACGTATTGGTTGTCTTCAAAAAAAGGCACGCTT
>JBEKDJ010000169.1:0-9583 GCA_050014415.1 Thermodesulfobacteriota bacterium
CTCTTTGAAAGGAGCAAAAACCGAAAAATAGTTATTTCTGAAAGTATTTTCGTATTTGTAGCCGGGGCCTGGACCCGGGACAAGAAAATGGCAACTGAATCATCGAGTTTAGTCTTCCAATCGGATAACCCTTTGATTAGTGGAATCGGTCGAGTCCTAAGTCGGGTATCGGGTTTCAAAGAAATGGCCCGTGCTTATTACTTTGAGGTTATTCTATCTCCTTATCGATGCTCGGATTGCAATGGAAGGTTAAAGATGATTGGAGTGAGTAAATGCTATTGCTCCTGTGGAAAGATCCTTGACCCAACCATTAGCTTTCAACAAAGCCCTTGCTGTGGAGCCAGATTGGTGAGGAAGACCTCTCATTATGCGTGTTCTCGGTGCCATCAGACTGTTCCTTCCAGGTTCCTTTTTGACGAAAGGTTGTTTGACAGGGAGTATTTTCGGGAGATGATGCGTGAGGTTAGGAACCGTGAGAGAAAAAGGAAGGAGGAGTTAAAAGTACTTTTGGCTGGTTCAAGGTCGGATACCCTTATTCTTTTGGAGGAGCCCTGTCTTGATTCCCTTCCTGGCCTGACAGAAGCATTGAACGGTTTCATCGGAACAGGGGTATCAGGGTTTCAGGATTTCTTGTCCAGATCGGGTTTCTCCTTGGAGGATTACCGAAGCCATTTGCTTTCAGTAATTGGAAATGGATCCATGCTGTTTTCGGATATAGCGCCCATGGTTGAAGATTGGCGAAAGGATAAAATCTGGAGGTTCGTCACCCTCATTTTCATGCGGCAGGACAGGGAAGTCTCACTTACTCAGTACGGAGCCGATATCTTGGTAGAGAGGATTGCAGAATGAAGCTTACTGTCAAAGATAAGGACTTCCTAGAAAGGCTCAAACGGCTCCTTGAGGAAAAGGAATTGAGAATCTGCCTGAAGGAGGATGGACTAAAGCGTTTCGTTTTGCGCCAGAACTACGGAGACAAGGTAGAAAAATGCTTTGGTATGACCCGCCAGGGAATTCGTTGGCGGTTTCATCACTTGTTTGAAATTTATATTGATGCTTACGAGGCACTGTTCTGGATTGAAAGTAACTTTGGGACAGAGCTTCGCCCCATGGCCCTGGAAATTGCAAAGGAACGGGTAGCCCTCAGAAAAAAAGCCTCTTCAACGGGCTTTTTTAATGCTTACCGTCGACAAAACGAACAAAAGGAGTCAGAAGGACAGGCCCCCAGATTGTAAAGTTATCTGCCCTCCTAAGAAATCCATATTGAAAACTATTCAAGGGGTGAATAACCCCCATCGGACCGAAAGAGTCTACCATAGGAACTTGGGGCTTGGGCACCCAAGCCCCCGTTTCGCACACTTCCCGGGTAAGCGAAATTTCCCTATCATCGATTAAATTTGGACCAAAAAATTTTAACAATACTGTGACAAGGAGTCCCCAATTCGGATGGCCTGCTTAATACAAAAGGGGTAGGGTAAAATCATGGCAAGGACAAAAATCGAGTTCAACGCTAAGAAGATTGATCGAATTCGGACCTTGGACGAACTGGCGGCCTTATTGTTCCCGGGGAACCGGAACCACCAGAAGGTCTTCCTGGCGATCTTCATCGAGATCAAATACACCGATAATGGATTCCTCCCCCATCTTCGGCCTTTATGTGAGAAATACGAATTCTCTCCCAGAATGTTGGAGACGGTGAGAAGCAAGGCTGCTCGCCTCGGACTTATTGAACATATCTCCCGCCTGAACAAAAAGCTCGGTTACCGGGATGGCTGGGTATTCTCCAGTAGATTCTCCCGATCTTTGGCCCGTCTGGCTGAACTTGTCCAAGACTTCAAAGAACGGAAAGATCCTTTGCAGGAGCGTAAGGACTTGGATTTGTTAAAGTATTTATAAAAGCTCTTCCCTCTATTTTCCATTTTCTTTGATTCCCAAAAACAATCTTCTTCAGCCGAATGACACAATTCCAATAATCAAATCGGCTTCTTTCATCTTTTTTTACACGTTCTGCAAGATTTTTTCAGCGAAATTAACTCAATGAGAGACTTAAAAGGGTAGAACGGAGCAGCTCACAGATTAAAAAAACAATTTTTTGGGGAAATTTTCATTCTCAAGCAAGACAATAATTATTGTTGGGAGGTGATCCTATGATTTCGAAGCCTGATACGGGTCTTGGAGTTAAGGGGATACTGGTGAAGCGGAACCAGGTATTGGTCCTCCAAAAAGTCAATGGCATGTCGGATTTGCCAGGAGGGAAGGTCGAACCTGGGGAAAGCTTAGAGGATGCTCTTATTCGTGAAATCTCGGAGGAGACAAGATTAACTGTTGAAATCAAGGCCCCTATTTACAGTTGGAGTTTTATCAAGGATGGCAAATCTCTCATCAAAGGTTGGACTTTTCTTTGTCTCTACAAAAGTGGGGAGGTGATCTTGAGTTCAGAGCATACCAAGCATTGGTGGAGCAAGTTGGATCGGCTGGATCAGATTCCTTTGAATCGGTACGTTGGGCAAATGACATCTGGAAAAATATTGGCCCCTGCATTCTCCCAAAAATCTCTTGAGAAAGGAGTTGATCCTCATGCTGGTTTCCATTGGGCATAACTATTTTATGGAAAGTGATAGGGTTGTGGCTATTCTGGAACCCAACAGTTCTCCGTCGAAGAAAAAAAAGCGAGACGCTGCAGAAAAGGGACTAATAATCGACGCCAGGGGCGGTGGCCCCACTCGGAGCTTGCTAATTCTGGATACGAACCATGTGATCCTGTGTAGCTTGCAGGCAGAGACTTTGAAGTCGAGACTGAATGCGAATGCATTCAAGCGGGAAAGAAACGTCTCTTCAAATGACGGGCCCTAGGAAAGGACCTGGAAAAGTAAGGATTAAATACTGGGTTGTATTCTTATTGCACATCGAGGTGATCCGTATGCCAAAACCCGAGAAAAAGTTCCAGTCCGGAGGTATCGAGGCCTCCATTTTCGAAAACGAGATCCAGCACAACGGGAAGACCGTTAAGATCAAGAAGGTCGCGTTCCAAAAGAGATATAAGAGCGCTGACGGTTCATGGAAGAGCACTTCAAGCCTCACCGAGTCTGAATTGCCCAAGGCAATCCTTGTTCTTTCCAAGGCCTTTGAACATTTAGTCCTTAACCCAGAACCCACTGACGGTGTTAACCAGGGAAACAATGGAGGATCAGAATAGATAGGTTCTTCAAAAATAAAGTTCTCAATTTATCAATGTTTTCTCCCTGAAGCCAGACATTACTCTACAGATACGAAAAACTACAAGAAAGGAGGCTGAAGAGATGGCGAAAAGGATGGCTCAAAAAGGAAATGACAAGCAGATTATTGGCGCTATAGCCTACGTAAAGGAGATCAGGAAACAGATTCCTCCTGATAATCAGATGATTGCAGACCATCTGGACGAGTGGGAAAAAATGCTTCATGAAGCCCATTTCAATCTGGCTTATCAGAAGGCCCAAAAAACATAAGCACCAAAGGCACTTTGCTTGTACTAACTTCTGCTTAAAAAGAACTCGAGATTACTTACATTCCAGCGGAGGAATAAGATGAATCAACTCTTGAAGATTAAACAGAAAGTTAAAGCAGAAACTTCCGGTATGATCTGTGAAGTTGACCAATTTCTTGGCGATGGGGGTCAGGGAGAGGTTTATAGAGCAGTGATGAACGGCAAGCCCATTGCACTAAAATGGTACTACACTGCCTCAGCGACACGTGATCAGAGATTGGCTTTGGGAACCATTATCAAAAAGGGGCCGCCGAGCGATGAATTCCTTTGGCCGATGGAGCTCGTGTCGGACCTCGGTGTGCATAACTTTGGCTATATCATGCCTTTGAGGCCACAGAGCTATAAAGGAATCCACGACTTGATGAGGCGGCGTGTCGAACCCACTTTTAAGGTTCTGGCAACAGCAGGGCTCAACCTTGTGGACGGCTATCATCGGCTTCATTCCTTCGGTTGGTGCTACTGTGATATTTCTTTCGGTAATGTCTTTCTTGATCCAAACACCGGCGAGGTTCTAATCTGCGACAATGACAATGTTACTGTCGATGGGAATCTCAAAGGTGCAGTATCGGGCACGCCTCGCTTTATGGCTCCGGAAATTGTTCTCGGCAAAGCATTGCCTAGTACACAGACAGATCTTTTCTCGTTGGCTGTACTCCTCTTCTATTTCTTTGTGATGCATCATCCCTTCAATGGTAAAAGGGAAGCGGCAATCCACTCATTCGATCCCGCAGCCATGCGTAAGTTGTATGGTGAGAAGCCAGTTTTCATTTTTGATCCGGATGATGATTCGAACCGACCCGTACCCGGCTACCAAGACAATGCAAATGCGTTTTGGCCAATCTACCCTAATTTCTTCCGTCGTCTGTTTATCCGTGTTTTTACGGAAGGCGTCAGGGATCCTTCGCATGGCCGTGTGCGGGAAAGTGAGTGGCGGATTGCAATGGTCAGCTTGCGTGATTCCATTATTTACTGTCCCATCTGCGGAATGGAAAACTTCTATGATTCTGAAGCTTTAAAATCGACCGGAAGCGGGTGCCCTCTCTGCTGGTCATGCAAAAAGAAGTTTAACCTTCCCCCCAGAATCCGTTTAGGTGGACGGATCGTCATGCTAAACCATGATACGGAGCTTTACCCACACCATTTGCACGACCCAAACAGTTTTGATTTCTCCCGGCCAGTGGCGGCGGTGACCAAACATCCGGCCGATCCTAGATTCTTGGGGCTCAGGAATCTCTCGGGACAAAAATGGGTTGCCAACTCTTCAGGGGGAAAGATCAAAGACATCGAACCGGGACAAAGCATCACCTTGGCTATGGGAACAAAGATCCATTTTGGAAAAGTGGAAGGAGAAATTCGTGTTTAACTTCTTGTCTGTTGGTTAGGGCAAGTGGGCTGAAGGAAATCCAATACCACGAAAGGAGAAAAAAGATATGAAAGAAGAAGTGAAAGTCACCAAAAGGCCAGGAGGAGAGTTGTCATCTCGACCGCTATATTGCATCTTGATTTTGGATGTTTCTGAGTCTATGGCGAATGATGGGAAGATTCAGTCTCTCAATTATGCCATCCACGAAGCCATTCCTGCCATGAAGGAGGAAGCGGCTAAAAATTGCGAGGCCCAGATGCTTATTCTGGTCATTACGTTTTCCACTGGGGCGCAGTGGCATATTTCTCAGCCGGTTCGGGTCGAAGATTTCAAGTGGGAGGATGTAAGCGCCGGTGGAGTGACGGACATGGGTAAGGCTCTTAAGATGGTGGCAGATCAGCTGAAGACGCCGCCCATGCCGGAGCGAGCGATACCCCCTGTTCTTGTGCTCATTTCGGATGGCCAGCCGACCGATGACTTTGGAAGCGGTCTCAAGGCCCTCATGGAGCAGCGCTGGGGTAAGAAATCCGTTCGTGTGGCGATTGCCATGGGTCACGATGCAAACCTTGACGTCCTCCAGAAATTCATTGGCCACCCGGAGATCAAGCCTCTCCAAGCGAACAACCCTGGTGCTTTGGCCGGTTACATCAAATGGGCCACTACGGCTGTAATCACTTCTACCATTAACCCCCCGAGTCAGCCGAATGGCCCGGATCCCAAAATCGACCCGATTGTACCGCCGCTTCCACCGGATGATCCGGCTCCTAATGATGATGTCTGGTAATCAGGCCGATGTTTTGCCAAACAACAATATTGATTGTTTGGGTACGTAATTCTTGGGGGTTGCTGAGAGGGCAGAAATTCTTGAACAGAAGCCTTCGGCCTTTAAAACCACAAGATATCCTCCAGCTCAGCAACCTCCTCCGTATTTCTTAGAGGATATTTGAACAAAGAAGGAAGATAGTAGGCATTGTTCGGGTAAAAATAAACTGTTCCGAAGGAGGGGGATGCAGATGGATGAAAAAGACAAAGGCCCCTGTTGGCAAATTATTGGGAAGAGTGTGAGGGGAGCAAGTCACGTAAGGAAAGGACTTCCTAATCAGGATGCTATTTGCTGGTGGCCGAAAGGACAGAGGGGAAAAAGAGTTGTTCTTTCCGTTTCCGACGGGCATGGAAGCAATGAGTGTTTTCGGAGCCGAATCGGTGCTCATGTTGCTGCGAAAGTAGCTGAAACAATTTCCAAAAGCCTCCTGCTGAAAGAATTAACTTCTCTTGACATTTCAACTCATAAAAGCTGGGCGGAAGAAAATCTGCCCAAAGAAATTGCAAGACAGTGGAGAAATGTAGTCGCTGACGCCATTTCAAAAAAGCCTTTCACCAGGGAAGAATGGAAGACTCTTGAAATGAAAAGAGGCACGGATGCCAGGCGTAGAGTCGTTACTAATCCGATTGTTGCCTACGGGGCTACGATTCTAACCGTTCTTGTAACCGAATTCTTTATTGTTTTTCTGCAATTGGGGGACGGAGATATTCTGGTGGTCTTTGAAAATGGGGAAGTGATGCGTCCAATGCCAAAAGATGAGCGCCTTTTTGCCAATGAGACGACGTCCCTTTGTTTGCGAGATTCGTGGGGTGACTTCGGGGTTGTTTTTCAGAGAATTGATAATTCGGTGCCCGCTCTTATTTTGGTTTCTACCGATGGCTACAGTAATTCGTTCGTTGATGACAAGGAATTCCTCAAAATTGGCCCTGATATCTTAGATCGTCTGCGCATGGGCGGACTCGATAAGGTTAATGAAAGTTTGGAATCGTGGCTTGTTGATGCGTCCCGCCAGGGAAGTGGCGATGACATTACTCTCGGGATCATATGCCGAATGGATGTTTTGAGGATAAATGAGAATTCCTTGGACACTGAACAAACCACTTCAAAGGATCCTGGAGTGCCTGATAACCCCGGAGACTTAAATCCTTTTTCTGGGGCCTTTGCTGATAAATCAATTGAATAAGGAGGAAATGTTATGGGAACCCGTCCAAATGTTGTGATTGTTATGGCCAAATGCAGTCATAGGAAGGAATATTTCGGAATCCGCTTTGAAAGAAATGACAATATTCACTCTAGCTTAAAGTTTCTCGACTTAAGGTCAAAAGAATCTTGGATTGGTGATTGGGCTTTTGCGATTGAAGAACAATCAGTGATTAAAGAAGGATACGATAAGAATCAAATAAGGGGATTTATTGGGTTTAGCGTTTCCTATCCTGGTTGCCCACACTGTAATGGCAAGTCAATTTTCCAATGTGGTTGTGGAAGAGTGGCCTGTTGGGACGGTAAAACCCAAATTGTTACATGCCCGCACTGTGGAATGACAGCACAACTCAGTGGCCAGATCGACAGTTTGCATTCAGGATTCGATCGATGAACAATATCCCTCGGCGAAAGCTTTGTGAAATTATTGCTCAATATGGGGTATCGCTTTACGATGATCCCCTTCGATGCGAAGGCTTGTTAAGTGATTTTTGCGGAGGATACAAGAAAGAAATATTTATCCTTGTATGCGCTCTTAAGCAAAAAGTGCCAGCGGATATGCTGAGCTTCAGTGGAAAGATTCCAGTAGAGCTAATAATGGTCCAACTTGCTAACCGCCTTCAGGCGGAATTGTCCATTAATAAATGTGCTGCCAGATGGGGGACAGAATCCTGGGCTTTGGCGCTTGGTTTGATCAGTGTTTCAGACCTTAAAAAGCAAGCTCCCAAGAATAGGACACTGCCTCCGAAGAATTTTCATAATTCCGTAGATAATGATTTGAACGAGACCAGTAACGCTAATAGTACCTTAATAAACAAGCCGGATATTGGCCACGACAGCCTGAATTTAAAAGCAAAAACAGGCAAGGAAATGGTTTTCCGACGTGTGGCGCTCATGGCATTAATGATGTATGTCGGATTACTTATGGGTTGGGTTTTGTCAACAATTTACTGATGTGACATGTAAACGCAAGGCACTCAATAGCAGCCGCATCCTGTGATGGAAGGAGAAAAGGCGGGTCATTTTAGGCCCGCCTTTGAATCCACTCAAAGTTATTTCTTCGGTGGAACAATCGCTTCCTTAAATGCCTTGGCTGGTCTAATCCGAACGACAGTCTTTGCAGGAATTTTTAATTCTTCGCCGGTTGCCGGGTTTCGGCCTATTCGGGCTTTCCTCTTAACAAGAACTGATTTGCCAATGCCCGGGAGCACGAATGCCCCTTTCTTCTTGGTTTCTGCAATTGCCAGGGCTGCGTATTCCTCAATCATTGATGCAGCGGCCTTCTTGGAGATCTCAAATTTCCCGGCGAAATAACTAACAATTTGTCCCTTTGTCAGAAGCTTTTTCTGGGCTGGCATATATTCCCTCCTCATTTAGAAATGGTTGTTTGAAAGGCTTTATAAGAGAAAAGTGCGCACAAATCAAGAGGAAATGCACATTTATGTTGCTAAAAGCCTTGTGGCGATTGACTGTGCGATTAGGGGTCCGTTGCCACCGGCCCGGTTGTTGGTAATGATTGCAATTCTCCTTTCTCTCCTGAGTTCCTGCTTTATCAGCTGAATCGTAGTCTCAATTATCCTTGGATCCAGCATTCGATCGATGAGTTTGTCGAATGAGAATGCTTTGGCATAGGAGTCTTCATACTTCATCCGGAGCGGGGTGATAAGACGAACGATGCACAAGTTTCCCGAGTTGAAGAATTTGTCCTTAACTTTACTGAGCTGCTTTGAAAGGGGTGGGAGCCAGGTCTAGTAGGAAAAAACCAAACCGACTCCATGTTTTTCAAGGACAGCAAAAACCGGGTCTGCGAGATAGGCCTCGGTTCGAAGCTCAATGTGATACCGGTTGTCTTTGGGAATCTTAGAGAAGAAAACATCCAAAGACTCTGCGAGTTCGTCGATCGGCAAACGGTCACTCTTTAGATGATATTCCTGCTCGAGAATGAACCCCCCAGTATTTGAGCCCAGGATCTCAATGGCTGGTTTGTAAAACTGCTGGGTGAAGGCCTCCGGATTCAAACAGTCTTCGTTCTTGACAAGCTTACCACCTCTCCTCAATTTCCTTGCACAGATCACCTGCGGGACTTTGAGAATAACGAGGTCCCCTTCTTTCATATAATGTTTGCATTCGGTAAGGACATGATATTCTTGAGTGGGTCTCCATTTCTCATCAAGAAGGAGCCGGTAAAAGGTGTAATCTATTTCAAGGATCAGAAAATGCTCGAAATACTCCTAAACGCTCTCCACCGGAAGGACTTTGTCCGTGAGGGACTTGCCTCCGACACTATGTTTCCGTTCGGTAATCCGGTCAACGGATCGGTCGGGTGAGTAGATCTGCCCAATCCACCCCGCATACCGGTCACTTGCCATCCCAATCAAGATATTTGGATGGAGATTACGGAACAGGAAGTTTTCGGGATCAGAATTTGAAGGATTTGTCATTATGTTTTAGGAAGTGGAATGATCCAAAAATAACTCAATAACAACTCTGCAGATATTATAGACTTTTTCCTAATATTTCGGTATTGTTTTAATATTGAATGCAAAAGAAATAGAGGAACAACCGTGGGCATCAAAAATATCTATGAGCGATTTATCTGGTTTGACGATCGGGTCAGGTCGAGGAAGTATCCGAATGCTACATCCCTCGCAGAGCAGTTTGAAATCTCTACCAAGAC
>JBEKDJ010000170.1:0-9525 GCA_050014415.1 Thermodesulfobacteriota bacterium
AGGATAATCTTTCTTATTCGCGCAGCGGCTCTGTTCTTCATGCGTCAATCCAAAATTGAATCAACACCGTGAATTCACATGCTTGTCAACTTTATCACAACTTCGGATTGACGCTTATTCGAAAGGTTGTACGGAAGGATAGAAACCTAAAAACAACATTTTCAGGAAGTAACACACGCGATGGAGTTGAAAGTTCTTCCACCTCAATAGCCAGTCAACGCTAGGACTTCGCGCCGCTGATAGAGTGCTTTAAGCTGCACTAACACTTTTTGCTTCTGCTTGAGGTCCTCGGCCGCCGCCTCGATTACAAGATCCGTATCACCTATGGCTTCCTTCAGTCGAGGGCGTTCTTGATCTTGACATTCACAGCGTCACTTGTCTGTTCCCCGAGATGTTCCCTTTCTTTACAATCAGGCCAAGGGTCTTGTTGATACTGTCAATACTTCGCTGAAGAAATATCTCCTCTACATCTGGCATGGCAACCTGGAACCACCGTGCACATATACCTCTGGTGTACCGCTCCCCATCATACCCGCACGTATGGCAGCCACTTTCTTAATTTACCGATTGATAAATCTCTTTATGATTAATTTATCTGATCTTCCAGTCAAGTGTCCTTCACCGACTTGCTGGTACCAGTAACATCCCCAACTGGTTCACGTTATCGAGCTGCTCGAGGTTGCCCACCACTTCGATGATCTGATCAAGTTGTTTTTGAGGAAAAGGCTTGAGCGAGCAGCTAACACATTTCCTGAATTTCTTTATACATTCCTCCATGGTTACGGGGTTTCTTGGATTGCCCTTCGGAAACTCTGTTTTCTTGAGCAGTATACGGCCCGATCTGGTTTTGACCTCCATAACTACCGAGCCTAGCACTAAGTCCGTTTTCCGTTCAGGGTCCAGCACAGGCGTGATCCTCTGGGCAAGCTTAAGGATTTCCGGGTCATTTATGGACTGCTCATTTATCTCGTCGATAAAGACATCACCTCGCACGAAAGTGGCAGCCGTCACATAGGGAATACTAAACTGTGCATCCACGGAGGTTCTTGGTGTCCTTTTCTTCTCGAGGGGGGCACAGACAAACTTATAACATTCCTCGGCAACCTTCACCGTGATCCGATCGATTTGGTCGGCAGTTATTCCGTCTACCCTGAACATTTGAGCAAGATCGATTGCTTGATGGGTTAGCCGACACGCACTGTGAAACTTAATCGCAAGATCCTCTCCTCTGAATTTCTTGCCCAGCCCTTTAGTGAGAACTTCGAGCCTGGGATCCGGTTCATAGGCATTGTAAAATCCGTACTGCCCTTGAAGTACATTCTGGGTTCCCGTGATACCCTTCTGTGCCATCAGCGCTGCCTCTATCGCAGATTTGGCCCTTGTTCCCTGCTGAATGTAGGTCATCATTACACCGTCCATGCTCGCTTGGACATCCCCGACCATTTGGGAATAGGCTATACCCATAGCATTCAAGAGCTGATCCTCATTTAAACCGAGGAGCTTGCCTGCGGAACCCGTCAAGGCAAAAACCATAAACAGATTGTCTCTCCCCGAGATCATGGGGTTCATTTTGACGGACATAGCAAGCCTGATGACAAGGTCATGACCCAAGACTACGGCGGTTATAAAATCCTTGCCATTAATTGTACCTTGACGTTCTGCGACGGCTAGGCAGGTAGGGATTATGGATGCACTGGGATGGAGAGGAAACATATCGATGATGTCGTCGAGTTCAAGAACCCGGGCCATGGCACCGTTTGCTTGTGCCGCTAACGCAGCAGGTGCCTTCCGGCCAAACACGGCAATGGTGCCCTCCTCCCGTCCTCCCCAGTCACAGATGTAGTCAACTAACAGTCTGCAACCTTCAATAGAAGAACCCCCAATCATCACACCGAGTGTGTCAAGCACCGACCTTTTTGTAATTGAAACTACCTGAGGCGGCAGGTCTTCAAACATAACCTGTGAGGCATGTTTTGCAAGTGTTTCCATCAGATCCATAACCCGCCTCCTCTAATCCAGGCATAACCCTCGTTCTCACTACGAATCCTTTATAAGAGTAAGCACAATGCAGATCCATGTATCGTCTTCTTCGTTCCCGTCCATGATCTGCGCCAAGGGAACGCGGGGATTGAGCATCTGGTGTTTCCAGGCCTCTCTCCTGAACTACCAGAAATTTCGGTCACTCTACTTAATCTAAATACATCCAAGCCAGTCATATGTTCAACACATACCCTGCCGCGTTTTCTCCTGCAATACGGCCAGAGTTAATAGCAAAGCCAAAGGTGCTCCCGGAAAGCCTCGCACAATAAGTATCCGATTCCCATCCCCCGGTGTCGACACCTGCAGCGTAGAGTCCCTGAATGGGTCTATCTTTTAGATCAAGAACCTCCATACGATGATTAATCTTAATCCCTCCTATGGTACCGATAAAGCCTACATGACATTTTATGGCATAGAAAGGAGGAGTTCGGAGGGGAAAGAGATATCTTCTGTCCTTGCAAAAGATCTTGTCATATCCAAGGTCGCAGCAGGCATTGTATTCTGATATTGTTGCCTCTAATACTTCATGGGCTACTCCTATCCATTTAGCAATTTTGCTCCAGGTATTAGAGATTTTAACCCTTCCCTTCTCTGACTCCAACTGGAGCTGTCTTCCCAAATTGGTCAGCTTTGTCCCTTGTGCCACAAATAGTCTCCCTTCACCTTTAATAAGCCCCTGTTTGATAATATTTTGTATGATCTTTGAATCCAAAATGCTATAAGATGTTTTGTCCGGTTGCTGGTTTACTGTATTTGCAGACTCAGGGAATATGAAACCAATGGCCTCATCCGTAAAACGTTCCCCTCTTTTATTGACCCATAGGGTATTCGGTTCCGTAGCGACGGCGCTCAAGCGTGAAGGAGGGCCTCCGGGAGTAGGGCCAAACAGTTGTAGAATTCCCAGGTCTTCAGTAGCACCCCCTATTTCGGTAGTCATTAACAGTCCATCTCCTATATGAGGCAAACCTATGTTCTCCATGAAATCAGTGTAGGTTGGACAATATTTTTTCAATAGTTCTTTGTTTCGACCATATCCTCCCGTTGCGATGACTACGCCTTTTGCAATGATTCTTATCTCCTTCCCTTTTGTTGTAGCAAGAACCCCCGTCACATTTCCTTCCTTTCCAGCTAATAGCTTCTTTCCTGCTGTTTCAAGAAGCATTTTTACCTTCAGCTTTTCGCAGTTCTTTCTTAGGATTTTGATAAGGTCTATCCCTCCGTTCTTCAACACGTGCCAAGTTTGCGGAATTTGGTTAGGGTACAGTGCTGGGACGGAATCAATCTTCAGCCCTTTATCTTCCAACCATTGAACCGTGTCTCCTGATTTATCGACAAAAGCGCGGACAATCCTGGGATTGATTTTCCAATGAGCGTAGTCCATCGCTATCCTAAAAAGCATGTCTCTCTGGGCGTCGATCATCATCCGCTTTTGGACCGGGCTTTCCGCGGCAAAGAATCCTTCTGCCATCGCTGAATTGCCCCCAAGTCTATGCCGTTTTTCAAGCACGATAACCTTCACACCCTTTTCTGCTGCTGCAACAGCCGCTGCAAGACCAGCTCCTCCACCCCCCGCGATGGCAATATCTGCCTTAAGGCCTTCATCCCTCAGATTTTCAATATGCTGACCTGACGTTTTTCCCTTATTTCTCATTCCCGGCTCTCCTTCGAATAAACAAGTTACATTGAAAGAACCTCTCACGTGAAAGTTCTTCACTGATTCGTTTTAACAAGTAATTATCCCCCGGCATAGCCGGGGGCTTTACGATTGCTGGCCCCTCAAAGGGGCCTGATCGCAATCGGAAAATAATAGGAAAACCTTAATCCAATGGAGTGTACTGGCATCAATTTTTCACCCCAGGCACTAATGCATGATAGAAATACATATTCCCGAAAATGTCAAACTCTGGGAGTCCCCCGGCAGAGCCGGGGGTTTACCTAATTGCAATTATACGATATTGATTTGAAAGGCCAGACCGATAAACTAATGACTGCTACACATGCTCTAAAATAATCGCAAATCCCATTCCTCCTCCAGCGCAAAGCGATGCAATGCCCAAGTTGAGGTCATCGGCCATCATGCCATGAATGAGTGTGACTACAAGCCGACAGCCAGTAGCTCCGACTGGGTGCCCAAGAGCTATTCCACTACCATAAATATTTACCTTATCGCGATCAAGACTTAATTCCCTTTCACAAGCCAAGTATTGGGCCGCAAAGGCTTCGTTTATCTCAAAAAGGTCAATGTCAGTGAGGGTAATTTTTGACTTTTTAAGGACAGTCTGAATGGCCGGAACTGGTCCAATTCCCATATAATTCGGATCCACCCCGGCGACATGGTATTCTTTGATCCTTACGAAAGGTGTTAGACCCAGTTCTTTGGCTTTTTCATGATTAGCGACGATGACTGCAGATGCAGCATCGTTCAAGCCACAGGCATTCCCCGCTGTCACGGTGCCATCCTCTTTGAAAGCTGGCGTAAGCTTGGCTAGTTTCTCTAAACTGATGTCACGTCTGACATGTTCATCGGTATCGAAAACGATAGGCTTCCCTTTTTGGACGGGGATTGTTATAGGAGTTATCTCAGATGCAAATTTCTTTTCGTCAATAGCCTTGGCTGCCCGCTTGTGGCTCAAGACCGCAAAGGTATCCTGCTCCACCCGAGAAATGTTGTATTTTTCTGCAAGGTTTTCAGCAGTCAAACCCATGCCAACACCAATGAGAGGTTCCTGCATGCCCTTCCAGATCAGATCATATGCCTCTGCATGCCTCAACCTCTGACCCCATCGGGCCGATTCCATAATGTAAGGTGCATTACTCATGCTTTCAACTCCGCCAGCCAGAATGAGATCAGCCTCGCCACATTGAATAGATTGTGTTGCGGAAATGATCGCTTGAAGGGAAGAACCACAGGTGCTGTTGATTGTAAAGGCAGGGACTTCCTCTGGAATCCCAACCTTATAGGCTGCATTGCGAGCAATATTTTGCTCTATCGGTGCAAAACAAGAACCGAATATAACTTTGTTAATCCACTCAGGCTGTACATTTGCACGCCCCATAACCTCTTTCATCACGTGTTGAGCCAACTTCATTGGTGAAAACATTTTTAATGTCCCACCAAAATCTCCGATAGCTGTTCTAAGCCCACTTATAATTACCACTTCTTTCATTTCCTAAAAACCTCCAACGTCATTCCATCCCCTTCCTATATTCAGCATAAAAATCAAGTTTCCCAGAGCGCAACAAGTTAAGCGTTACTTATCGTATTGCATACGAAACTAAAAAGATCTAGGAAGCCCGTATGCCTCGGCAATCATATTCTTACACGATTCATTATTGAGTGGAGCGAAAGGAAACTGCTTTGCATCCCTTAAATAACGCTGCATATCATATTCCATACAGTAGCCATACCCTCCTAGTATTTCCATTCCATTGATCGCATGAATGACTGCACGATCAGAGGCAAACTGTTTGGCTATAACGGACTCTATTGCGTAGGGTTTACCATTCTCGACCAACCAGGCACATTTATATGTCAGGGTGCGGGCCAATTCGATCTCAATGGCCATATCAGCTATCATGTGCTGCACAGCCATAAATTCGCCAATCGGTTTTCCGAATGCATATCGCCGTTTAGCATAGGCGACCGCATCTTCTAATACTGCCATGGAGATTCCAACAGCATTTGCTGCTACACTGATCCTTTCCGGGTTTAAAGTAGAAAGGAGTTCATACCACCCATTATTGAGAGTTCCCAGTAGGTTCTCCTTGGGGACTCTAACATCATCAAAGAATACCTCACAAGCAGCGCATGCATGGTTTCCCAGCTTCGGAATTTTTGTGATGGTGATACCGGGGTTTCTGGCATCAACAATAAAAGTGGAGAGGGCTTTTGATTTTTTCGACGCTTTTTCATCAGTAATCACAACAGTATTGATGTAATTTGCCACATGGGCAGCACTTATGAAAGTCTTTTGGCCATTGATGATGTAATCACCTCCATCCTCAACAGCGGTGCTGGAAATAGTGCCAAGTATATCCGTTCCACCCGCTGGCTCCGTTAGGGCCATGGCCCATTTTAGATCTCCAGATCTTACGTGTGGAAGATACTCTTTTTTCTGGTTCTCATTCCCTAACTCTGTTAAGGTTCTTTGCCCAAAGGAAAGATTAACCGCTAAGGCCACGCCGATAGAACTGCAAGCTTTAGATAACTCCTCGAGAACAATTACCGTTTCAATATAGCCCAATCCAGCTCCACCATATTCTTCTGGTACAATTAATCCATGAACGCCTATATTAGCGAGCTTTTTCCAGATATCCTCTGGAGGGAAATCACAATTTTCGTCTAGCCATCTCACATACTCTTTTGTCAATTCTTTTTGGCAGAATTCTTTTATTGCGCTTCGGATATCTTGCTGTTCTTCAGTCAATTCGAAGTCCATTTTCTTTCTCCATTTGCTTCCACCTATTTCTTTGGGTTGAGTTTGAACATAGGCAAGCTGAATTCATCCGTTACATCCCTGAAGGTAACCTTAACATCCATACCTATAGATACCTCATCAGGTTTGCACTCCACAATGTTGGTCATCATTCTTATACCTTCTTCCAAATCAACTAAAGCGAGGACAAAAGGAAGGTCTTCTGCGAATCTTTCCTCAACGCCTGCCATTGTAATTGAGTAGGAAAAGACTTTCCCTCTGCCGCTGGCTTCAAACCAGTCCAGATTAGCAGACCAACAATCGGGACAGTATTTTCTGGGATAAAATATCTTTAGCCCACAGTCGTTACATCTTTGGATCATCAGTCTATGCCGTTTTGCTGCCTCCCAAAATGGTTTGCTCCACGGCTGAACCACGGGTAGCGGCTTTTTATATTCACTCATGTTATTTCCCTCCCCCAAATGGTGACTGTTGAATTCATGCCTGATCCCCCAGCTGCAGTAGCAAGAACAAATTTACAGTTCGGAACCTGTCTCTCGCCAGCCTTACCCATTAGCTGACGGGCGCACTCTATGTAGTTCGCCATACTTACACCAGAGCCGGTATGACCTCTTCCGATGGCATCCCCTATGGTCGCACAGGGGCGTTTCCCACCGGGAGATGTATGGCCTTCCATGATAAACTTCCCGGCCCTGCCTATTTCACATATGCCAACCGCCTCAAGCATCACACATTGATTTAATGGGTAGGCTCCGTAGAATTCGAAGATATCAATGTCCTCCTTTGTAAGCCCGGCTTGATCCAGGGCGTCCTTCGCTGCCCCGTTCCAACCTTTTTGTACCAAGAAATCTTCGCGCAAAACAGGGCACGCGCCTACATATCTGGCCCCATGGCCGAGTTTATACACAGGAGTATCAGTTATTTCATTGGCCAAGGCAGCAGAAGTAACTATTATCGCTCCACCCCCATCCGCTAAGACATTACATTCCCTGGCACGAAGGGGGGTGCTGATCATCTTTGATGAAAGCACATCCTCGAGGGACAGAGGCTTTTTGTAAAACATCGAATTGGGATCCAAAGCGGCCCACTTTCTGAGTGCAACAACTACCGAAGCCAATTCTTCGGCAGTAGTGCCTGTTTCGTACATGTATCTTTGGGTCACCATACCCATCATCCCATTGTATGTGGTCCCAAAGGGGTACTCCCATTGTAAGTCCATACCTGCTGTACCAAAGAAACTGATCACTTCCTCTAGCGGAATGGTCGAATGAACGGTGACGTGGGGAATGAGTACAGTGTTTGCGAGATCGCTTTCAATCCACTGTTCAGCAAGCCTGAGGCAATTGGTCGTCGAGGCACCGCCAGCATTGCATATGCAGACGTCTTTACAACCTTTCAGCCCCAACTCCTCAGGGATCTTGCCAAAAGAAATTTCTGAAGTAAGCCAAGGCTGCGCCTGAGGAGCAACCGAAATCACGCCTTTGATATCTTTCTTGTCAATACCTGCATTTCTTACTGCCTGGAGACACACTTCATAAATAATGTCCCACCTGGATCGCTCAGGATATCTGCCTGTAGGAACCTCTCCAATTCCAACAATGGCAAGTTTCGCCTTGCTCATGAGTTCTCAACCTCCTACCTTGTTCTATGGGATGCCCATAGCATCTTGGAAAAAATAAAGCTCAATTGTTATGCTTTCTTAACGACAAAGAAAATGACACACCTTTTGCGATCGTATAACCAGCGAGATGTCTTCCCGGATATCGTGCTCTTAGCCACAAACTTTTATGAAATATTTGTCGACTCTTGACTTGCTGAGGCCAAGGTGACTTGAGACACTCTTCTCAAGGGAAGGAAAAAATTTCCAAAACGGGATTCGCCAGACAAAAGGAGGCCTCCATTGATCTCAAGCCTTACCTGGTCACCATTTCGCATAGTTACTGAGGCTGATGTCATGGGGCCATTTTCCTGAGTGTTAATTGAAGCCACATCCTCTAGCTGAATCCAGAGCTCTCCTTCCCCTAACTTTCCAACTATGTTCGGTTTACCTCCAATGGTGATATCCTTTATTATGATTTGGTTTCCCTTGAGATCTTTAACAACCCAATAATGGACTCCCGTCCCAAGTTTCCGTGATCTTTCTGGTTCGGATAAAAGTATCCCCTTCCCTATAAAGTCGAGGAAGAGTTCTATTCCTTCTTCTATCGTGTAACGGGAACCCATCATTAGTGAGTACCCTAAGCTTTCCGCAGTTCCCAGGATGAAGTAACCAAAAAGGTCTTCATCGATCTCCCGCACAACACCGTCTTTGACCGCACGCCGGAGGTCTTTAATTGCTGGACGAGCAAGTGTTCTGAATGTATCCTTAGCCTTTTCGGCTAGCTTTGGATCATTACCTCGTAAGGAAATCCTGAGTGAGTTAAGGATACCGCTGAAGTTTGGAAAGGCTTTAAGAAAAGCAATTCCCCTTTTACGTTGCTTAGTTATATAGTCAGGCTCATTGCGAATGTCATCCCAGGCCTCTTCCGGCACAATAATTGTGACCAAACGATCAGCGCACTCCATAAATAACTCTCTTTTACTTTTAAAGTAGAAATAGAAAGTGGCTTTTCCGAGGCCTACAGCGTCGGCGATATCACTTATTCTTGTACGGACAAAACCATTTTTAGAAAAAAGTTCCACGGCTTTATTTATAATCCGCTCTTTTTTCCCTTCCTCATATTCATCGCTTTGGGTTGTCGGAGGTTCTTTATTTCTCAGCAATTCTTGGATCCTTGAAAGAGGAAGCTTCTTCTCTTTTAGACGTTTAATTTGGTTTAACCTCTTTAGGTGGCCTTCATTGTACAAGGAAACAGTCCTCCCTGTTTTCCGAGGCTTATGAAGTAGTCCTAATTTTAAGTAGTGACGAATAGTAGAATTCTTTAAGCTGGCTTTCTCCGAAAGCTCGGACATCTTCATTTGGCCTGGAACAAAATTAGGTGATTCCGGTTTTGTCATCAATGCACACAGTTCTATAAATGAAATTAGACCTATGGGTTGAGTTTAAAGC
>JBEKDJ010000171.1:0-9513 GCA_050014415.1 Thermodesulfobacteriota bacterium
GATCGATATCACACTTCAAATAGATTTTCTTATCGCTTACCCTGACAAAAGCGGCGACAGGGGCGCCCCGCCTTTCACCTCTAAAGATAGAAAAGCATTGCGAAAAAATACCCTCTTCGAAACAGGCCCTCGCAAAAATCTCAGAAGCGATAACGACCCCTTTTCCGCCTGTACCGAGAAACTTGATTTCAACCACTCGGACTCCTACCTCAGCCCGCTAACCAGAAGCCTCAATGACTGTTGCTTTAAAGTTAATCAGGCCTACTAAACAGATTGGTCATATCTTTTTGGGTCCGGTCGAGATGGAATTTCACGGCGGATTCAATCCTTTTCTTTTTTTTGCTCTTCACCGCCTTTAGAATCCGTTGATGTCCTTCGTTGGATCTCCGGGCAAATTCTGGGAGGCATAACCCTTTCATTCTAAATTTGAGCATCTGATCTCTAAGCGATTGACTGAGTTCTTTAATCCTTTCACTCTTACTCGCTTTGCAAAGGATGTCGTGAAATTCGGTATCCAATTTGACCACTGCTTGGGGATTCTTCCTTTGAATGTATCTTTCTGTCAAAAGGATGATTTTCCCTAAGCGGGCTAACTCTTTTTCACTGATCATGGTGGAAGCCCATTTCGCCGCTAATGTCTCCAGGACAAAACGTATTTCGCAAATCTCCTTTATCTCTGTTTCAGCGATCTGCCTCACCACATAGCCGACTCTAGGGATCGATCGAACCAACTTTTCCATTTCAAGTTTGTGAAGAGCCTCACGAACAGGGGTTCTGCTAGCCCCTACATCCTTGGATAGTTTCGCCTCAGCCAGTCTCTCTCCGGGGGCAATGCCCCCACTTAAGATCGCCTGACGTATGTATTCGTAAACCTGTTCTCGAATTGTAGGATAGCTCTGAATCGTTAATTGGTTCATCTTCTCTATTTCTCTGGGATACTAGGGTAGCGGTGTACAAATAGCTCGAAAAGTATTTTTTGTCAAGTTCTTTTGTAACTTTTTTTAGAATATTTTTTGGAAGTTCTGGCATAAGTAAAGTTGGAGAGAAACGGCAGTGGCGAGTGGCTCACTTTAGGAAAGGTGATAGGGGTGGGAGATGAGCGGAGGAATGGGAGTCTGTGCAATTTAAAGAATACGAATCCCTTTAGCTTTCACAGGGCGAAAGCTTCCTGTACTATTCGATCTCTCTCTGGGGCTGGCTAATTTTGCGTCGATACAGCTCCTTGGGAGTCATATCCATTAGGTAAAACAATTCTTCAACATCAACGATTCCATAGATTCCTTCATAGTAGACGATCACCTTATGGATGCTCTCGCCCATCTGCTTTGCCCTCCAACGACGAATCCCAAGATGGGCCAATCGCTGTCCTTGTTCACTTTTGTAGGCATTGACCATACTATAGATGATGAGTGTCAGCACCGCATGAGCCCGAACCACAGCGGCGGTCTTCTGAGGGGACTTTAATAAATGATACCCTTGCTTCAGCTCTCGGAATCCCCGATTCTCAATCTCTGAACGCAGATCATCATATTGATCGATAATCCGCATGGGTCGAGAGACAGGCAGATTGGTCAAGAAAACCTTTTCTTTCCCTGAGGGATACTCTTTCCCATCCCACCGAATGACCATAACCGTGTTGATCGGATTGGCCTTGAAGTTCTTAAGCCCTTTTCTCTTCCCATGTTCCTCCTCCCCAAATTAATCATAAGAAAGAAGCCCCCTGACATCCATCACCTTTATTTCTTTGGTCTGCTCTATGAAAATCCTCTGCCCATCGGCCTTCTCCGAACGAAACCCCCTCATATCCCGGCTCACCTCCATATTGCTCCGGGTCGGTATGACAAATTTGATCCCCATCTTCTTCGACAACCACCATAGCAAAACCCCATCAATGAACCCTCGGTCCACCAATAACACCTTCACCTTAACAATTTCACCTTCATCCTGACCTCCTATACTTATTCTCGGTCCTATTCTAACTCATCCCCTGGACCGGTTTTCGGGGGCAGGTCAACGTCTTGATAGCATAACTTTGCCTTTAAGCGTTGAACCTCTTCAAGGAGCTGGTGGATCTTGCGCTGCTTCTCAAAACACCCCTCGCAGTTATTGACCATAGAGAGCCTCTCGAAAATCTCTTTTTAAGGGATAACCCAAGACGTCTTTCAGACTCCGGTTTGGGCGATAGGTCTGATCGTTCTTCCCCCGTCCTGTCGTCTGCCCCAGAAAGATCCAATTGGCCGCTTTATAGCAGGTCCCCAAGAATCCACGTTCAGGATCTACGAACGTTTCCAGCCACACTACCTCATGATGATAAATCTCCTGCCAGTCCCGTGGAACCCTTCGAGCCATCAATCCTAAAAGATGAGAGGCTAAATGAGGAACCTTGACCCACGGCAAGATAAGAAACCGGGTATTGATGACAATACGGCAAAGATTCTTGATCCGCTGCTCGGGGGTCCATCCTAAATAACGATCCCGACACCCAATGTGACGAGGAGCCGAACACCACCCCAAACAGGCTACGACTCGACCCTGCGCTAAGGCGAGATACTCCAAATGCTCTCCCACGGGTCGGGTATAGCCCAAATAGTGATATTGCTCGATTAAGCCGTTATAGAGCTTTTGCAGAGGAGTCCGTCTGACTTGAAGAAGCTCAATGGGTCTCAGATCCGATAACTTACCTTCCACCGGACTCTGATCAACCTCAACGAATGCAGGCTTTTTACGCGGAGACAAATGATAGGGAGGAATCTTGCCACGAGGAGGAAGAGAAATGAGCCCTTGAGCCTCTAAACGCACCAGTAGGCTCCGACAGACCATATCCTTGAGAACACCGTTGGGTTGAATCCAGCCCCACCTCCGGCATAGCTCTCTGGATATGAACCACCGGCTCCGCTCCCGATGAGCCGCTATGACTTCTCTGATCTCATCGATCTCTCTCGGACCAAAAACCTTACCTCGATGTCTGATCGCTTCGTTCATGATTCATGTTTAACACATGAAGAATCAGAACGCAAGGGCTTTTCTAAAACCCGTAACTGAGGGAGTACCACGGCTTGAAAAAAAGTGTTGACTTATTGGGTTAGGATGACTTTAGTGGACACCAAAGTTGAGGTAAAATGCTGAAGACGGAGGTGTCAGAATGGAAAGGATTCCAAGAGCGATCTACACGAAAGAACTTCGAGAGGAAGCGGTGAAGTTGGTAACGGAAGGGGGACTCAGCATACCGGAGGTGGGGCGTAGATTATCGGTTTCCCCCTCGACCATACGGTACTGGGTCAAGCCGAACAGGGAAGGCAAGCTTAAGGAGGTTGGAAAGCAGCAGAGACCGCTTACGGAAATAGAGATGGAGCTAGCCCGGGTCAAGCGTGAACTGGCAGAAGTCAGGTTGGAGCGAGACATATTAAAAAGAGCGGCCGCGTACTTCGCGAAGGAATCGCTGCCCGGTACGCGGTCATGAAGGGAATGCGATTCAGGTATGGTATCGGGGTGATGAGTCGTTTTCTGCAGGTATCCAAGAGTGGCTATTACCAATGGCTCCATCGGAAGCCTTCCAAACGTGTCAGAGAAGAGGGAAGGCTGGAAGTGGAGATCAAATCTGCCCACCAGAGGACGCAAGAGACGTGTGGTCCTGAGAGGTTACAGCATGAGCTCAAGGAGCACGGTGTGGAGGTAGGGATTTGCCGGATCAGTGAGGATCCGAAAGAAGCTGGGGATACGGTGTAAACAGAAGAGAAAGTTCAAGGCAACGATGGATTCGAGGCATACTCTCCCCGTGGCAGAGAATCTGCTCAATCAGCGGTTTGAGGCAACGATGCCGAATGAAATTTGGCTCAGTGACATTACCTATATTCCTACAGAAGAAGGCTGGCTCTACCTTGCCGGGCATAAGGATCTTTTCACGGGAGAAATCGTTGGATATGCCATGGGGAATCGTATCACCAAGAATCTGGTGAGCCAATCCCTGTTCCGGGCTGTGGCGGCCAAGGGGCCTGGAGTAGGGTTGACTCACCATTCGGATCGTGGGAGTCAGTACTGCGCCCATGAATACCGGAAGCTGGTGGATCAATTCAAGATGAGAGCATCGATGAGTAGGAAAGGCGACTGCTACGATAATGCTCCCATGGAGAGCTTCTGGGGTACACTCAAGAATGAGCTGATCCATCACCGTCGCTACAAGACGAGGGGAGAGGCCATCCGGGAGATCACCGAGTACATCGAGGTATTCTACAATCGGCAAAGGCGGCAGGCACGGCTGGGGTATCTATCCCCGGCCGTCTATGAGCGGCAATTCTACGAAAGGCAAATCATGAGGCAGGTTGCAGCATGAAAGAAAGTTTGGCGTCCACTATTGACATCAGGGGTCATATTATTTGATGCTTGGTAGGATGAAGTATACTGTATACCAGATAACTAACTCTGGAGGACGTTAACTGCCAAGTTCGCGAAATCTATGTCGGAGTGACCAAATGATTCAGTCAGTCTTTGCCTTTGAAAATATTGTCGTAGGTTATGGAACCGGCATTGTGGTCAATGGGGTGAGCGGGGAAGTCGGATCTGGAGAGGTTTTGAGTATCCTAGGCCGAAATGGCGTCGGGAAGAGTACATTGTTGAAACTGTTCTTTGGATTCTTGCAAAGCCGTAGAGGGCGAATCCTTTTTCACAACAAAGAGATTAATGATCTCGACCCCCCGTCTCGCCGAAGGCTTGGAATAAGCTATTGCCCACAAGAGCGCGACGTCTTCAAAGACCTGACCGTCAGAGAGAATCTTACGATGATGTGCCCAGAACGAGGGATGGACGAGTTCAGTGTCTATTTTGAATACTTCCCCATTTTGCGCGAACGACTCTCACAACGTGCTGGAACGTTGAGTGGAGGGGAAAGGAAGATTCTGGCCTTCACTCGCACTTTAACCGAGAAACAATCGCTCGTGATGCTTGATGAACCCTCGGACTCGGAAGGCGTTCAGTTCTTAAATATCGAACGCATGCGCATCCTCATCGAAGAGTTGAAACAAGGCGGCACTTCGTTTCTTGCCATGGAACAGAACCTCGCTTTTGCTGAAACAATTGCAGATCATTACCTGGTCATGGACCACGGTCAACCCGTCTTAATCGGGAGACGGGGCGAAATCAATCGTGACGAACTCATTATGCACCTTACTGTTTGAAATCTCTATTCCTTCAGCTTGAAGAAAGAGGAATCTGAGGAGGGTTGCCATCAATGAAGAGTCCTCTGATGGGAAGGGATCCAATAATATAAGCGATTTTGCCAACATCCAAGAAAGAACAAAGGGGTTGAGAACCCCTATCGGCGGTCGAACGAAAGATATCGTCGCCGACAAGGAGGACGAGAAAAAGATGAAAGAGATTAGATTTCATGGCCGGGGGGGTCAAGGCGTTGTTATGGGTGCTGAAATGCTTGCATATGCGTTTGTGCTCGAGGGTAAATACGCGTCTTCCTTTCCCACATTCGGGGCTGAAAGGCGTGGCGCACCGGTAGCGGCATTTCTTCGGCTGGATGAGAAGCCCATCAGAGAGACCCACCAAGTCTATGATCCCGACTGTATTGTTGTCCTTGACCCTCTTATAGCGAAATCACCGGCAATCTTTAGCGGCCTTAAGGGTGACGGAATAGCCATTCTGAACACATCAAGGAAAAGCCTGGAGAATTGGCCTGATGCTCTTAAGATTGTCGGTCTTACTGATGCAACGACCCTGGCGTTGGAGGGGATTGGCAGAGCCATTGTCAACTCATGCATGCTCGGGGTGATAGCAAGAGTCACCGGCTGGGTAAAGCTGGAATCTGTAATAGCAGGCTTGGCCATGAATTTCGAGGGGAATTTGCTGCGCAAGAACGAGGACTTGGCGAGGCGCGGATATGAAACCGTAGACATAATTGCTAAGGCGTGACGAGAGGAGTGACGAGAGATGAAATTCATAAGTAAGTTCGAAGGACCCTGGTCAACACCGAAAGAGCCCCTTGATGTCAAAACAGGAGAATGGCGAGCGCAGAGACCAGTTGTCAAGGATGAGAAATGCCGCCAGTGTGGGTGGTGTTTTATCTATTGCCCTGCCGGTTGCATCAGAGAGACTGAGGGCAACTTCGTGCCTGATCTCGACTATTGCAAGGGCTGTGGGGTCTGCTCATATGTGTGTCCCGCCAAGGCGATCACATTAGTAAGGGAGGAGTTCTGATGTCAAATCTTTTGGATGCGAGAGGTCAAGTACGAGTACTGGACGGGAATCGAGCAGGAGCGTTTGGCGTACTGTTATGTCGTCCGGACGTGATCGCTTCCTATCCTATTACGCCTCAGACGCCCTTACTGGAAACCATTTACAAGTTCGAAGCCGATGGCCTGATTGACGCAGCAATGATCGAGCCGGAAGGAGAAAACTCTGCCATGGGCATCCTCATTGGGGCCTGTGCCGTAGGAGGCCGAACGTTTACGGCGACTTCGTCGCAAGGCCTATCGTTCATGAACGATGCCTATCTCCTTGCTGCGGGGAACAGGTTCCCAATCGTTATGGCAATCGCCATGAGGGAACAGGTGAGTCCCCATGGTGTATTCGCCGGTCAGCAAGATGCGGTGCTGGTGAAGGATCATGGATGGATTCAACTCTATACGGAGTCATGCCAGGAGATTCTCGACTCCCTTATCATGGCCTATCGATTAGCGGAAGATTCGGATATTCTACTGCCAGTCAACGTGTGCTACGAGGGCTATTACCTTTCCCACCATTCTCAGCGGGTGGAGGTACCGCGACAGGAGGATGTCGATGCCTTTCTGCTTCCGTTGAAAAGCATGAAAAGACTCAGATGGACGCTTGATGATCCGATGGTTTTCTCAAGCTACACCTTTCCCCCCGAACTTTTCACCGAATATCGCTATAAGATGTGCGCCGCACACCAGAGGGCAAAAGGAAAACTCGACGAGATCGATAGAGACTTCAGAGCGAAATTCGGACGCGGCTATGGAGGCCAGATTGAAGAATACAGAACAGAAGATGCGGAATTCGTCATAGTCACTATGGGAAGTGCGACGGGGACGGCAAGGGTTGTAGTTGATAGGAAGCGAGAGCAGGGAGTGAAGCTTGGACTGATCAAAATAAGAATGTTTCGACCCAGCCCCAGAGAGAGGTTGATTCAGGCCCTCAGTGGAAAAAAAGGGGTCGGAGTTATAGATCGTAGCGTCTGCTACGGCTGGAACTGCGGTCACAATTACATAGAAATAAGGACACTCTTGAGCGATTTGCAGGGGCCGCCTCCTAAATTGCTCGACTTTATAGCCGGTTTAGGTGGAGGCGATATCACCTCCGACCTTATAGAGAGGGCGGTCGACGGAACCTTGGCCGCTGCCCAGGGAAAAGATCAACCGGCTGTAACGTGGCTATCGTTGGAATAGATCTCAAAGGAGAGAAAACTTGGAAAAGAAAAGACGTCTTGTCATCGTTGGATGCGGCACAGCGGCCGTTAGCGCCGTGAAGCAAATCAGGAAGACGGGCTGTAACGATGAGGTCATGCTGCTGTCCATGGAAGCTTGGCATCCTTATTCCCCGATGTCCCTTCCTTACCTCATTTCCGAGAGAGTAAAGCAGGAAGATATCCGGATGGTACCTGACGATTTCTTCGATCAGATGTCGGCCACTTTCGTAAGGGAGGCAAGGGTGGTCGGGATTGATACCAGCGAACGAAAAGTGTGTCTTAATGGGCAAAAGGCAATCCATTATGACCGCCTTCTGATCGCCACGGGTTCTGACCCCGTGGTGCCTGCGATCTTGCAGGAGGCAGGATGCATCGGTTTTCATGTAATGGATGATTGTCTGGCTCTCATTCAACAGCTCCAAAGAACGAAAAAAGTCACGATTCTGGGAGCCGGCCTTGTGGCCATGGAGCTTGCAGCGGCACTGCGGGGGAAGGGTCATGACATCCATGTCATTGCTCCCCGTGAGAGAATCCTGCGCACTTACTTCGACACAGAAGCGAGCGGCCGCATAATCGAGTTGTTTGCAGCCGCCGGCGTCACCATAGAATTGAACTGGGGTGAAGCTGTTATGGCCGAGGGCTCGGCTGAGGGAATCAGCCTGCGGTTTAGTCAGGGCAAGAGCGCCGAGACAGAAATCCTTCTTTCCTGCATGGGAGTCAAACCAAGGGTCTCTTGCCTGGCCGACAGTGGGATTGCCGTCAATGGGGGAATAGTGGTGGACAGCAATATGAGGACGAATATCCCGGAGATCTTTGCTGCTGGGGATGTAGCAGAGGCCAAAAACTTCTTCACCGGACAGAGAGGCCTCAATCCTATCCTGCCAAATGCTGCTTCTCAGGGAAAAATCGCAGGAAGTAACATGGCTGATCACAAGGCAGAATATGAGGGTTGGTTGCCCATGAACACGTTTAATTTCTTTGGGCATCTCGCTACCTCCGTCGGTGAGATGGTGCCGTCCCCCGGTGATGAGGAACTGGTGGAGAAGCATAATGCGGAGTACAGGAAGATGATTTTCAGAGGAGGCACGATAGTAGGAGCTGCCTTTATCGATACGCAAGTTGATGCCGGCGTGATTCAGTACCTCATAAGGAAAAAGATCGAAATTGGAGAACATAAAGAGATGCTGTTGAAAGCACCTCGTGAGGTCGGCTTTTGGCTAATGAACGAAGCAGAGAAACGTGAAACAATTTCTATGGAACAATAGAGGGGCGCTGATATGAGAACCTTTTATGACACTTTGAAGATAGAGGAGAAAATGTGCCCGCCGGGATGCGTTGCGTGCAGTGAGCAATGCAGGGAGGTAAAGCACAACAATGGTTTGGAGGGGACCGGTATCAAGGCTATGGATCTCCCGGAAAGCACAATCCAGGTGGCCTATACCTGTAACCAGTGTTCCGAGCCGGTATGCCTGGATGTGTGTCCTACAGGTGCAATAACGAGAAACGTCACAAACGGCATTGTAACGATCGAAAGTGCAAAATGCCTGGGTTGCGGTTTGTGTGACCTTTCGTGTCCCTACGGAGGAATAGATTTCGGGCCGGGATCGAAGAAGGCATCGAAATGTGATCTCTGTAATGGCAATCCTCAGTGCGTGGACGCTTGTCCTGCCCACGCCATTTCCTTCATGAGAGCTCGCTCGATTGTTCGGCATTTCAATGAGGACCCACTCTTGTCGGGATCACCCTTGTGCTCGGGTTGTGCGGCTGAGATGCTTCTACGATTTGTCCTCAGGACCATGGGGAAGGATACCCTGCTGTTTGGAGCTCCTGGATGTTGTGCTTTGACATTTAACGGCATGGGTATTCGAACGATGATTCGGATTCCTGCCCACATGTCTAACATGACTTCAGTGCCATCGACTATGACCGGCGTGAAGAGATACCTCAGAAAGATTGGCCAGGATGTCAAATGTGTGGCTTTTGTTGGTGACGGGTGCGCGACGGACGTGGGCTTCCAGCCGCTGTCAGGAGCCGCTGAGAGAAACGAGAATATCATCTTTATCTGTTACGACAATGAAGGTTACATG
>JBEKDJ010000172.1:0-9460 GCA_050014415.1 Thermodesulfobacteriota bacterium
GGCTCACACCAGTTCGGGGTGCCTAAGGCATTGGCAAATCTTAGAACGGACATGAAATAGTACCGACCCGTACCTTGACCCAAGGCTATCGACTCTGGACCATAGGCCGCCTTGATGTCTGCGATCCTGGAGGCCATCGTGTTCAAGGCCTCCTCCCAAGAGATCCGTTCCCATTTCCCCTGGCCTCTTTTTCCTGCCTCTTCAAAGGGTGCTTCAGGCGATCAGGGTGATAGAGCAGTTCAACAATCGCCATCCCCTTAGGGCACAGTCTGCCCCTGTTGAGAGGCGACTCGGGGTCGCCCTGCAGTTTTACGACCTTGCCGTCCCTCACGTAGGCGAGAACACCGCATCCCCCGTGACACATGCGGCAAGCGCTTCTGTAGACGCCGTCATCGACCGAGAATGTCATGTCAAAAGCCATCATAGCCTCGCCTATTCCACGGGTATAAAAATGCTTCCATCTGCGCAGCCGAGACAAGAGGGACCGTCGACCGCAGGGTAAGCCTCGCCACAGCGGGGACAAATGGCAAATGATCCTCTGTGCTTTTTCTTCAAAAACCGCTCAGAAACCGCTACCTTGCAGAGGTTACAGATGGTTGACCCGGCCTCTTTGATCTCCCTGAGAAGGTTCTGCTCGTTTTGTTCTCCCTTGGATGTTGTCTTGAAATACCAAGCCTTGATCTCCGGCCACCGATCAACCTTGGCCGCGTCCACGTAGACCCTTACCCCTTGCCCTGTGGTTTTGTCGAACAAGATCAGCGCGTAGCGGCCTGTGTTGACTATCGTGAGCCAGCCATTCCCAATAGTGCACGGCGTTAGCAGCTGAACGGCATCGGGCAGACATTTGGGTGTCTCGCAAAGGGCGTCAAAAAGCCCCTCCTGCGGAAGAGATCGGTATGCGAGATCCACCATGAATCCTCCGATAATGACGCCGGGGGCCGTGAAGCTGTGAAAAGCCCGTACCTTTTCGATATACTCCTCAATGCTGTAAGAGCAGACCATCATTTGAGCCGGTAACCTTCAAACCCATCCTTTTCGAACAACCGTCGAATCTCGTTCTCCTCTATAGACCGGCCGCTGAATGCCCCGTAGCCCAGTAGGCATCGCCTGAAAAAGGGTCGGGCCATCCCAATTCACGATTTGGCAGCTGTTCTTAATCTACCCCAGGAAGGCGCTTCTTACGATCTCGTTATTCATGATCTCTTTCAAATTGCCTTCCAAAACCACTTTACCAACTTCCAACACATAGCCCCTTTCAGTAACCTGAGTAACCAAACCGGCATTCTGTTCTACCAAAAGAATGCTAATCCCGCTTTGATGGATACCCCTAATGATAGTGGCAAGCTCCTGAACCACGAGAGGAGCTAAACCCAGCGAAGGCTCATCCATGAGTAGGAGACGTGGTTTAGCCATTAAGCCCCGGCCAATAGCTAACATCTGTTGCTCCCCTCCGCTCAAGGTTGACGCTTGTTGATTACGTCTTTCATAGAGCCTTGGAAAACGTTCAAAGACTCCATCTATGTCCTTTTTCACCGCAGCCTTATCCCTCCTCAAATAAGCACCAATTCTGAGATTGGCTAAGACACTCATGTAGGGGAAAAGATGGCGACCTTCAGGAATATGGGTGATACCGAGCTTAACGATATGGTGAGGCGCCATCCCATCTGTCCTCTTATCCATAAACCATATTTCCCCATTGGTTGTTGGAACCGCACCACACACCGCTTTTAAAATAGTGCTCTTGCCCGCCCCGTTGGCACCGATAATGCCCACCACGGTCCCCTCCGTCACCTTTATGGTGACACCCTTTATGGCTTCAGCCTTACCATAATGGACACGGATATCCTTCAGGTTAAGCAGCATCTTCGCCAACTCCAAGGTAGGCTTCGATTACATCTTTGTTTCTTTTTACCTCTTGAGGCAATCCTTCGGCAATCTTTCTTCCGAAATTGATCACTACGATCCTATCGCATATTTTCATGACCGCTCTCATATTATGTTCCACTAATAAAACCGTAGTCCCTACGGAACGTATCTTATTAATAAAAACCAGTGTTTCATTGACTTCGTTTGCATTCATTCCGGCTAATGGCTCATCAAGCAAAAGTAGCTTTGGACTCGCACTTAAGGCTATCGCAATCCCGATGAGCCTTTGATAGCCATGGGGTAAGCTTTGGGCAAGATCATCTCTGACAGAATCTAAACCCAAGAATTCTATAATTTCCATCGCATGGTTGAGAGCCTTTTGCTCCTTATTTCTATAACCCGGAGTATTGAAGATGGCCTCCCAAACGCCGCTTTTGGGGTGAAGGTAGCACGATGTGAGCACATTCTGTAGAACAGTCAAATCAGGCAGAAAAGCGTTTTGCTGAAAAGTCCGGACTATTCCCTTCGCGGCAATCGAATGCGTTCCTCTTCCGGTTATGTCAACCTGCTCAAAAAAAATTTGGCCCTTTGTCGGTGGAATAAAACCGGTTATCAGATTGAATACAGTCGTCTTGCCAGCACCGTTGGGACCGATAAGTCCAACTACCTCGCCAGAGTTGATGTTCATGTCAAACTCCGTAACAGCCGATAATCCCCCAAAGTGCTTTGTCAAACCCTTTATCTCAAGCATGGCTAATACGCGCTGTCCTGTGCCTTCTAATTAAGGAAACTCCAAGCTTAGGCAAATCGACAAGACCCCCGGGCAAAAAGAAGGTTATAATGAGTAATATCCCCACAAAGACGAAGGGTTGATACTCTTTCAGTATCCGGAGAAATTCGGGAAGAAGTGTAAGAATGAAAGCTCCAAGGATAGCGCCGTAAAATCTTCTCCGGCCGCCGACTACCATGTACACGACGACATAAATCGCCTGAAGCACACCGAAGCTGTCTGGGGTTAAGGTCTTAATAAAGTGGGCGTAGAAGGCGCCAGTGATGCCGGCGAAAAAGCAGCCCACACACCAGGCAAGAACCTTGAAGTTAGTGACATTTATGCCTACACTCTCGGCCACAGAATCATCTTGCTGAATAGCCAGCAGGGTTCGCCCAACACGAGAAGAGTCAATCCTGTACAGAAAAAAAAGGCTAATTAACACCAGGACCAAAATAAGGTAATAGTAAGGGACTTTGGAATCAAAAACGATATGGAATAAGCCAAAAAAACTTAACGAATTGGGAGGGGGGATATTCAAGAGACCGGAGGTACCATGAGTCAAATTTCTCCATTCCATGATAATCAGCCTGATAACTGCACCCAGGAACAACGTAAGCATGGCGAAGTACACTCGCTTGACACGAACAAACGGGTAGCCTACCACCAGTGCTATGAGTGCGGAAGCTATGCCCCCCAGTGGCAACGCCACCCAAAAGGAGAGGCCTAATTTCATCACAAGCAAAGCGGATGTGTAGGCACCAATCGCCATGAAACCTGCATGGGCAAGGGACATTTGCCCTGTAGTGGCAATAGTGCGAAGGCTAATAGCAAGAATGATGTTTATCCCGGCCATGATGAGTATATGAAGGAGGTACGCCTCCTTAGTAAGGAGTGGTATTGAGAACAAAACAAGTATCAGCAAGGTTCCGCTGGCAGGCTTGACGAAGTGTGCTACTTTATTCATGTCCAAAAAGCCCCCGGGGTCTAAGGAGTAGCACGAGGATAATGACACCAAAACCGACGATGCCGGCCATGGTCGAACTTAACAAAGGGGGAACCAAGCCATCTACTAAACCCAAGATGAATCCTCCGACCACAGCGCCAGAGATGCTTCCCAGTCCCCCCAAGATGATCACTGCAATTCCTTTTGTGATGGCAGTGGTCCCCATAAACGGACTGGTACTAAATATGCTCCCCATTAACGAGCCAGCTATTGCAGCCAAGGCACAGCCTATAACCATGGCAACAGCAGAGATACGGTTAACGTCTATGCCTTGCAAGCTTGCAGCATAGATGTCTTGCGAAATTGCAACCATGGCCTGGCCTGTCTTGGTCTTCTTAATTAGAAGGAAAAGCGCTGCAACCAAAATGATGCCTACAAGTATGGCTAACAGCCTGTCCCAAGAGAGTGTGACGCCACTGACTTTCAAAACTCCGGGAATGATGCCTCCCATCGATTTTGTATCGGTGCCAAAACCTACAACGGCTATAGTTTGCAGGAGTAACATCAAGCCTACGGCTACGATGATGCTGGGCTCGAAGCGGCCACGAAAGGGGCGAAAAAAAAACCTTTCTAAAATAATACCAAGTAGCCCGACAAGAAGTGCAGACAAGGGTAAGGCTTCCCAGAAACCGAAGCCATATAACTTAATCAAGAAGTAGCTGCAGTAGGCTCCAAGCATATATATCTCGCCGTGAGCAAACTGGACGATGTTCATAATACCAAAAACCAATGTCAGCCCTAGGGCGACTAGTATGTAAATCCACCCTGCCGCTAAACCATTCAATATGCTTTGCGTCAACAAGGTTAAACTCAACTTTACTCCTCATTACAGCGCTGTTTCTTAGTGGATTGGTGAAAAGAAGCCTTTACATGGAAGAGGAAGCAATACACCAAATGCGGAAGCTTCCTCCCCATTTTGTCTTTAATTTTCCTGCCAAGCTTTCACTCGGCTTCGGCTTTGAACAAACCTTTACACTCCTGAAAGCTGGTTTCTATACATTAGCCACTGTCTATGGAACTTTCGGCAAATACCACTTTATAAGTTCCACTTTCCCATTTTTCAGCCCACTAATAGGCTGGCGCCTCACTACCAGGTGGTTAATCCCATAAGTTTTCAGACCTCCCATGTTCCCAGTTCCATAACATGTTTCGATGCTCTTCATATTCTCCCAGGTTGTCTTCACCGTGGTTGGATCAAGACTCTGGGCTGCCTCAATAGCCTGCGCCAGACACCACAGGGCATCCCACCCCTGGAAAGATTCAAACATAAATTTTGTCCCGAATTTATTCTTCCATCGTTTTTCAAGTTCTCTTATCGTAGGGGGTACGTCAGGACTCTGCATGTCCAGAGAGGGGTTAAAGTAATCAAAGGAAAACTCTTTCCCAGCTATATCTAAAATTGTATAGAGCTCCACCGGGGCCAAACTAAAAATTGGGCCTTTGAAACCCAGCTCCCGCGCTTGTTTTAATTTAAGTGCTGAAGGTATTGGAGGTGTTCCGCCAGAATCCAAGGCATCTGGCTTGGCAGCTAATACCTTAGTCAACACTGGATAGAAATCCTGTTGTTCCAGAGGATTATGGAACTCCTTAGCAACTACCTTAAGGCGATGTGCCTCAGCCTCTCTCTGTGTTATGCCCATGAAAAACTGCCCACCAGGTTCGTCTGGTTGCAAAATAGCGATTGTTTTTACATAAGGGTAAGCCTGGACTAAATAATCATAATTGACTGGGATCGCCTCAGCACCAGAAAGGACGGGTCTGAAGGTGTAAGGGGTTTTGGGGTTCATCACAGCTGGTATGCCGCCTCCCCAAGCCAGTGAACGCAATACCTTCGCTGGCTCAGTAACTGACGATGCAGCTATGGTCATATCAGGTACCATCTGCCCAATAATGAACTTCACCTTGTCCCGTTCAACCAGCTTGGTAGCTGCTGCTACTGCCCCATCGACATTGCCTTTTTGATCCTCAACAATTAGTTCGATAAGATACTTCTCTCCCCCAATGGTTATCCCACCCTTTTCGTTAATCCAATCTTGACACAGCACCTCTCCGTTCCTCATTACCATTTCCACTTCAGAACCAAAGCCACTTAGCGAATGAATGACGCCTATCTTTAGCGTCTTTGCCGCTGCGTGTATTGCATTACCTCCGGTAATAAGACTACCCACAAACAGGACCAGCAAGAAAATACACAATTGCTTTTTCGACATCTCAAGCCCTCCTTTCACCAAATATGTTTAGTCGTTGTACTTATTACAAACATCCTTTTCCCTTCGTTTGACCTGCCGTTAATTAAGGAATTTCTGGTTTTGATTATTCAACTCTCAAAAAAGATTCGCCAAATAGTTAAAGAGGTCTTTAAACCTGTTTTCTTACTCTGACCAGACATAATTTCAAGTTGGGACCTGATGTTATCGGATCCGTATTTTCGTCATCTGTCAATATATTAACATTGGCCTCAGGCCATCCAATAGTTACGTTTGCTATACCAGGAGGAACTTCATCAGTAACATTAGCTTTGACCGTGATGGCACCCTTTGCGTTTTCCACAATAGTGACATCACCATGGACAACCCCATACTTTTTTGCATCCTCGGCATTGATATCAATAAGCGGTTCCGGATTTAGCTTTCTGATGCTAGGAATGTCACGGAACCTGCTATGCCAATATTCTCTTGCCCTAGTATTTATTAGTATTAACGGATAATTTTTGGCAAGCTCCGGATTTCCTTCCGGAGTTTGAGGATTAGGATGATATACCGGCAATGGATCGTAGCCATACTGTTCCAGTTGCCATGGGCAAAGTTCTATCTTTCCACTGTAGGTCCTGAACCCTATTTCTCTCCTCTTCCCGATTAGTTCCCGCGGGAACCAACCAGTGGGGTTTTTCTTTAACCAATCCAATGATAAACCGAGATTTTTCAACCCGGTTTTTTCAAGCATCATGTCAAAACAAAATCCCATCTCGTTAGTTGTTTCAAACGGCGTTACATAGCCCATTCGCTTCATCAACTCAATCCAAATACGCCACACCGGCCAACAACCTTCGGGGGGTTCCATCATTTTTTGATTGTATTGAAGCGTGGGACTGTAGTCAAAAAAGTTCCAACCATTAGCGATACAAACCCCTTCATCCTCATACGAGTTTGCTGCAGGAAGCACAATGTCAGCCAATTCCGTCGTTGCAGTTCTTATGATATCAATTTGGACGTGAAACACTTTTTCGAGCATTTTTTTCATTCTGGTCATGTTAGGAAACATCACCATGGGATTTGCGCCATAGCTTATAAGAGCTTTAATCGGATAAGGTTTCTCATCCTCTACCGCCCTGATGAAGCCTGCATGAAATCCTGCAGCAAGAGAAGTCTTGGCTCGAATGATAGGATAATCATAACATCCTACTCCCTCGCGTGGTGATTCTCCTGCATTCATAATATCTCTTTGGAGAGTAATCGGGACCTGACCACCCTCGATATCGACATTACCAGTTATAGACATTAATCCATGAATTGCAAATTTGGCGTAGGACCCCCCCTGAAAATTATCCAACGAAACTCCCAGCATGATAGCAGCAGGTTTCGACTTTGCATAGACCCTGGCAGCATCCCTGATTATATCAGCCGGAATCGATGTTATTTTTTCAACTCTTTCAGGTGGATATTCCATTGCGCGGCCAGCAAGCCTGTCAAACCCCAGTGTATATTTCTCAACAAACTCCCGGTCAATAAATTCCTCTGTGATTATAACCTGCAACATACTCAGAGCTAATGCGGCATCCGTTGATGGCCTAATTTGTAAATGGATGTCAGCTGCTTCCGCCGTTTTAGTACGCCTTGGATCCACAACAATGATTTTAGTACCCATCTCCTTTTTCAACCTCTGGATCACCATAAAAGTTGGAGGAGCTGAGTTTCCTGGATTGCAGCCCCAAATAACTATACATTTTGGCTTTCCATGGATGTCAGGGGGGACGACATCGCCGAAGGTTACTAATTGACACATATACCTGGGTATATAACACTCCATAAGACAAAGCATGTTAGGGGTTCCGAATCTTTCGCGCCAGGCTTCCATAGCCATTTGATTATACATCATCATAAAAGCGCCGGTATAAGGCAAGATTGCTACTGATTCCGGACCAAATTCCTTTCTGATTTCTAGAAGTCTGGTGGTTATGATGTCCAGAGCATCATCCCAAGTTGTTTTTTTCAATTCACCGTTAACCCTTTTGAGAGGATGTCTGAGTCTGTTAGGGCCGTTACAATAATCGTTTACGTATGTTTTCACATGCCTGATTTTCGGGCAATGCGTACTGGCATTCACATCCTCTTTTGGCACACGAACATCCGTCACCTGGTTATTAACAACAGTGCATTCCACCATATGACTTTGCTCAAGAGGGCAATTTACATAAAATGTTTTTTCTGCTTGTGACATTTCCAAACCTCCTCGATGCTCAAAGTATTATGGTGGGCCTAATTCCCGGCGGAACCAAGTGTTACTTTCTGAAGACCTTTGCCGATAACCCACCGCGGGTGCTTGTTATATTTCTTATAAAGGGGATTAGCATAATCGATCTCCACCAGTGGAATAAGCCTTCTAAAACGTCCTTCCGCCTCAGCCTGCGCCAGAGCTGGAACAAAGACTGAAGGGACTGTCTCAATGATCGTCGGCGACGCCATATCAAGCCAGTCTTCAATGTCCAAAGCGCCTGTAGGACAAATAAACATGCAAAAACAGCACTTTATGCAGGGATTCAAAAAAACGGGTGGTTTGACGGACAGATCGATGCCGTCCATGGGACAATTATCCATGCAGAGTCGACATTCTGGATAAGTGCATTTTTCCTCATGGAATTTCAACATATCTCTGAACCTGCTATCAATTTCATCGTAGACTTCTTTTTTGGGTACTGGTGGTGGTACTGGCGGCACCGGAGGGATAAGGTCGGTCTCACCAGCGGATATCTTCCGGCTGCGCTCCACCATTTCTTTACCGAAATCCTCTGCCTCTTTCAGGTCAATTTCGTCAGGATGACCGTCAGTAGGGTAAGGCTTGGGCATAAATAATAAGTTACAACTACAATACCAGCTGCGCGTACCGATAACTATTAAACCTCTACGTTGTAACCTTGGAACCATGCTGGGGAATAGATGCTCTGGCTTAGTGCCATGGGTGCCGAATGCGAAAACGTGTTTCCCTCCGACAAAGCGCATATTGTTTATGAAAGCTGTAACATTACTAGGTTCTTTCCAGGCAATCACTGCGGTGCCCAAGCCAATTAGGTCATATTCATATAAGTGACGAGGGCTTACATCCTTAATCTTGGCGATATCACAATGCCCTGCTGTTTGCTTTACCCCTGCCTGAATCGCCTTGGCAATATGCTCGGTGTTGCCTGTTTGCGAGAAGTAAATCACTAGACATTTCATACAAATCACCTCCTTATCCTATTGTTAAAGACTCCTTTTTTACCAAAGAGTAACCACCGACCATTCCATGATATGTGCTTACCTCAATGTTACCTGCTGGAAACTATCTCCCTTTTAGACAAATACCCGGCTTTATTTCATAGCGATTCGCTCGTTTCCGGATGAATCAGTGTCGCTCTCCAGGAATTAAATAGATGGAGAAGGAGCAAGGCCTAATTCGCTAAATACCTTTTTATCAAATTCACCAGTTTCGTCCGCATAGGATGGGGGGACCCATGGCATTTCCTGCAGATTGTTTACAATAGTAAGTAACCAATCAAAGGGAATTGATATGATCTGTCGGCCCAGTGGAAATGCTTTGTTCACCCTCATACCAAAGCCAAGTCC
>JBEKDJ010000173.1:0-12822 GCA_050014415.1 Thermodesulfobacteriota bacterium
ATTCCTTGACGTGTTTCGAATACTGACCGCTAAGACTGACTCCAATTTCCTCCATAGCACGCTTGGTGAATGGATGAATGCCTTTCGGATCAGTTCCCGCGCTGTAAGCATCGAACTGGTCTCCACCGTACTTTCTGAGAAACGCTTCAGCCATTTGACTTCGCGCTGAATTACCCGTGCATAGAAACAGGACTCTGATTTTGCTCATGGGTTAATCTCCTTTTTGGATGCTCGCTGGTTGTATCTGTAATTCGCTTTGTACTCGCTCCGGATTTTTCTGGTCTGCTTGATCTTTCTCCCCTTTGGTGTCGGCGTGATTTTTGATCACCAGGGCATCCACCATAAAGATAACATCTTCTGCAATGTTTGTGGCGTGGTCTGCAATTCGTTCAAGACACCGGCACACGATCATGAGTTGTACCGCCCTTTTGATGGTTTTTGGATCTGACATCATATAGGTGAGGAGTTCTCGAACCACCTGGTTGTTTAACCCCTCAACCAATTCCACTTGACAAGAAGCGTGGGATAGGAATATGATTAGTTACTTTTTGATTTCGATTAGGATACCACCCAATGAAAACAAAAGATTTCTCTAAATTTGCGTTGATTTTTCCGGGCCAGGGATCTCAATACTATGGAATGGGCCGGGATCTTTACGAACATTCGCCAGCGGCCAAAAAGGTTTTTGACAAAGCGAATGAGATCCTGGGCTGCAATCTCTGCCATCTCTGTTTTGAGAAGGATGAGAAAATTTCCATGGAGAAGTTTAAGGCATGGCTGGAAAAAATCGGAGACCGGCTTCATTTGGAATTTATCAGCCGACTGGGACCGAAGATACTCGATCAGACCCGCTACTCTCAGCCTGCCATCTTCACCACTTCCGTTGCCTGTTTAGAGGCGTTCCGGGAGCTTCTAAATGAAAAGGGAATCGCTTTCGATTTTTACGTCACCGCTGGGCATAGCATTGGAGAATATGCTGCACTGTATGCCGCCGGGGCCGTTGGCCTGGAAGAGGGGTTGAGGATGGTGAAGGCCAGAGGGGAGTTTATGCAGGACTGTGGCGAGGAGATTGGCAATGCTGGACTCCTCTCCATCCTCAGCCGGGAGAAGATCGGAGATATTGACGTCATTTGCAAATCATCAGAAGTTTATACGGCCTTGTATAACACCGATTTTCAGATCGTGGTTGGAGGATATGACGAGAACCTGAAGGATGCCAAGCGAGTGGCCGAGCAAATGGGGCTGAAGGCCATCCCTCTTCGGGTCAGCGGTCCGTTCCACACCTATCTAATGAAGCCTGCCGCAGCGAAGATGGAAGCCTTTTTGAAGAAGATGGATGTCCAACTGGCCAGAAGACCGATCATCGCTAATACCTCAACCCGCGGGGTCGTAGACCCGGAACATATTAAGGAGGAACTGGCGATTCAAATCTACAACCCTATTCTGTGGAAAGCCAGTGTGAAAAAGATGAGCGCCGTGGGGATTGAAGTATTCATTGAAATTGGTCCTGGAAAGGTGGCCTCGGGAATGATCAGCAAGATTGTTCCCAGTGCCAAGATTCTCAACATCGAAGACAAAGCCTCTCTCGAGCAGACCGTTCAGGAATTGTCGGATCTTCTATCTTGATCCCCGTTTAACGAAGAAAGACACTGACGAAAGCCCCTGCCCCCCGGATCACTCCTCGAACAAGAACTGGAAACTTCACCAGAGGATCCCCGATCTTATGCAAATTCTGCAGGCGAACGGCCGTATCCCGGACAGTCGTCATGCTTTCCCCTAAGATGTCCGATTGCCGATGGATGGATTGCAGGGTGTCCTGAATCTTTCCAGAGAGGGTGGTCAAATCATGACTCAGGGGAATGATTTGCGTGCGGGCTGTTTCAAAAAACCCCTCTATTTCGCGGGCAGTTCGCCGAACCTTCAGAAGAATCGGTATTTGAACGAGCAAAGCAACCACCATGATCGCCGCAATGACCGTGACGCTGATAGTCAATAGCATGGAAGGGGACTTCCTTTCGATTTAGACATGGGTTTTCTTCTTCTCTTCTTTCTTAGAAAGCTCTTGTTTAGTGGCCTCAATACCGGCTTCCATCGCCTCCTTCATCTTCTTCACCTCTGTTTTGGCTTCCTCTATGACCACGGATGCCTTTTCCTCCGCCTCCTTCAAGACCTCCTTCGCCTTAGAGCGTGCCTCGTCAAGGATGGTCTTCGCTTTACCCCATGCTTCTGAGTAAAGATGCTTTGCTTCGTCAAAGGCCTCCCCCCCTTTCTCCTTGAGCTCAGACCTCAGCTCTTTTCCGGGCTTGGGGGCGAAAAGGATGCCCGCCAGTGCGCCTAAAAAGCTACCAATCAAGAACCCCCGCAAGAAGCGACTACGACTGTTTCCATTTCCTGCCATTTCAACCCTCCTCACATTAAGTATCTTGTTAGTGGTTAAGCATCAATCAAGTTCGAAGCCAATACTACTTCGGACAATAATATAAGAAAACTCTTGTGATGTCAAGGAGATGGAAAAACAGAGATAAGAAACTACTGACATTAAAGAAACAAATTAAGACACGATGAATTCGTGAAAGGTGGAGTGAACTTTTCGATATTCTCTTAATGGTGGTTCTTTGGTCCGTGGGTCTAAGAGGAAGACTTCCTTTGATTGTTCCGTCTGGAAATTCTTGAGCAAAATCATCCTTCGTATCATCATTATATGATTAGTAAATGTCTTCCCCTTCTCTTCTTTCTCCTCCCTTTCAAGCCCTCTTCCTCTGAAGCTCACTCTTAGCCTTGGCAATTGCCTCGTCCTCTAGCTGTATATCGTCTAAAGTCTTAGGTTTCAGTTTCTCTGGTATTGGCTCAAGGCCATATTTCCATTTCAAAAAGTCGATTCCCGTTTTTGGATAGAGGGCATAAATGAGGGTGTCGCACAAGTCCTTGGCAAGTCCCTTCGTCTCCTCTCTTGCTTTTTCCATCTCTGGCTCAATCAAATTGGCAGGTCGACAAGCGATGGGTTCCTTACCCCGTTTATACCCTTTCAAGACCAACTTCTTCACCTCATCGGAGATCGGCACTGGTGGCCTTCCGTAGAGACCGTAGACATAATCCTGTGTCTCGATGGATACCATCTTGTAACGGCCAAAAAGGACGTTGAGCACCGCCTGAACCCCCACGATTTGAGAAGTTGGGGTCACCAAGGGAGGATAGCCCAAGTCTTTTCTGGTTTGGGGAAGTTCAGCATAAACCTCATCGATCCGGTGAAGAGCTTTCTGCTGTTTGAGCTGACTGACCATGTTCGAAATCATTCCTCCAGGGATCTGATGTATGAGAACCCCTGTATCAATGACAGCCATTTTTGTCGTATCCAAGAATTCACGATACTTGGGAGCAATCGCCTCTAAATGCTCTCCCAATTTCAGCAGCTCGGAGAGATCAAGTCCGGGATCCCAAGGGGTTCCTTCCAATGCCACGATCATCGGCTCCACAGCCGGCTGTGAGGATCGGAGGGCAAAAGGAGCCAATGATGTGTCGATGATGTCCACCCCTGCCTCGATCGCTTTGAGATAGGTCATCGAACCCATTCCACTGGTATAATGGGTGTGGAGTTGGATGGGGATTTTGACAGCCCTCTTGAGCGCCTTAACCAATGTATGAGCATCGTAGGGAGCCAAAAGTCCTGCCATGTCTTTGATGCAGAGTGAATCAGCTCCCATGTCCTCCAGGATTTTCGCCTTATTGAGATAGTAATCTAGATGATAGACGGGCCCGCCCATTCTCCTCTCCGTGAGAGAATAACAGATCGTTCCCTGGATATGCTTTCCCATCTTCTTGATGGCCTTGAAAGCCGTCTCAAAATTCCGCTCATCGTTTACTGCATCGAAGCAGCGAAAGATATCGATCCCCACTTCTGCAGATTTCTCAATAAAGGCGTGTACGAGATCATCGGGATGATTTCGATACGCGACTAAATTCTGGCCACGAAGCAGCATCTGAAAAGGAGTCTTGGGCATCAATTTCTTCAAGATTCTTGGCCTCTCCCATGGGTCTTCACCAAGAAATCGATGGGCAACATCGAAAGTGGCACCTCCCCAAACCTCTACGGAGTGGAATCCCACCTGATCCAGTGCTTCTGCAATCGGAACCATGTCTTCTGTCCTCATCCGAGTGGCCAAACACGATTGGTGCCCATCCCTCAATGTCGTATCTGTAATCTTGATCGGTTTCTTTTCGATCTTTTCCATTCCCTCCATCTCGATTCCTCCTTGTCGGCCTGTGTCAAGGGCTAAGACATGATATTTACTTGCGAGTCGCTCCAGGAATCTGTTAACATATTACGGATTTTTTTTCAAAGAAAAACTTTCACAATCTGTTTTCGCAATTTTCCTTGACAAAAACAGATTATCCTATATATTTATCTCTTTAAATTTGTGGTCCCCGCTGGGGACAAGAGAAAGGCTGATATTTGTCTCCAGACGAAGGCATCAGTGCGATTGTGTGGCCAGCAGGAAGGGTTCCAGGGGCTCGGGATTCGAATCCCGCTTTGGGCCTGATTTTCTCCCCTAGCCATCGACTTCAGTCGATGATAGTTGACTTATTTACTTGAATGTTGCATGGATATCATAGATTTTCAGCCAGTCACCCACTTTGTCGACAACTCGGGCAGCCTCGCAATCGTTGCTGTCCTCTGGCTGTGGCAAGATAGTATTCTGTGCATCCAACCGGTCCGTGGAATAGCAGGGGGAAAAAGCTGTTTTTGACAGGTGGTCCTTAAGATGTTTCATGCTGATGGTTAGCCTACGAGACAGCCTCGTGAATTTGTGGAACACCTTCAGAATGAGAATGCGATGCTACCGTTGAGATTGGATGACGTTCCCGAAGAGGGTCTAGATCTAAAGTGGACCGAAGAACGGGCTTCCTTATTGACCTATTTGAAAACGTTGTCACAAATCGACTTCGACTTCGAGAGCCCGCTCCATTCAGAGGCGAGAATCTGGAAGGCTGGCCAATCGGTCTTCATCGCAGGAAAGGTTCAAACCAGTCTTCGATTGCAGTGCGTGAGGTGTTTGAAGGAATTCTCCTACCCTCTTTGTTCGACCTTCGAGCTTACCCTTTACCCTTTGAAGGAGGCCCCCTCTACGGAAGAGATTGAACTAGGGGAGAAGGAGATGGAAGCGAGTTTCTTCGAGGGAGGCGAAATTCACCTCTCTGAGATCGCCTGCGAACAGGTTTTTTTGGAAATCCCCATTCAACCCCTTTGTCGAGAGGGTTGCAGAGGACTTTGTTCGGTCTGTGGAACAGATCTTAATCTTTCTTCCTGCGAATGTGTGAAGCAGGAATTTGCTTCAGGTTTCTCGGTGCTTCAGAAGTTGAAGCTCGATCGCTGACCCATTCGGTAGCACCAAACCCTGCTCTTGAGGGCAGGGTAGAGAGGTGCCCCTTCCTTCGCCAGGCTCAGGATACTGAGTTTATCGAAGTGCAGGTCGACCTTGGGCAAGGCCAGGCTTTCAGGCCGGGGAACCGATGGGTTGACACAAAACGTGAAGCGTTAAGAATGGTTCCTAGGATCTTGCCCTTAACGCCTCACACTATATTGTCATGAAAGGATGGTCCCTATGGGAGTTCCAAAGCACAGAACGTCGTCGTCAAGAAGAGATCAGCGACGAGCCCACGACAAATTGAATCCTCCAAACTTCTCTTCGTGCCCCCAATGTCATGAACCTTTACTGCCCCACCATGTCTGCCCGCATTGTGGGAGCTACAAAGGGAAGGAGGTCCTCGAGGTTGAAGAGGAGAAATGAACCCCGTTCGAGAGGATGGGGCTTCAACATTGCCCTTTCTGTCAGGAATGGAAGCCTTATTCGTGCTGCACCCGGCATAAAAGCGGGGTTTTCTCACGGGGTGAATCGCTAAGAAGATGAGAATGGGAACGACGACATGAAGATTGCGGTCGATGCTATGGGAGGGGATTTTGCTCCTCACGCCATCGTGGAAGGGGCCTATTGGGCTTCCAAAAGATACGGGATAAAAGTCGTCTTGGTCGGGGATGAAGACCAGGTGAGTAAGGAACTCTCCAAATATCCCACTTCGAAACTCCCCATCTACATCCACCACGCTTCGCACGTGGTGGCCATGCATGATTCGCCTTCCGTTGTCATTCGGAGGATGAAGGACACCTCTATCAAGGTCGCACTCGATTTGGCAAGAGAGGGACAGGTGAATGGGGTGGTCTCTGCAGGGAATTCAGGGGCAGCAATGGCTCTGGCAATGTATATCTTTAAAAAACTGGAGGGAGTGGACCGACCTGCCATTGCGACCATTCATCCAACCCTAGAAGGATCTACTGTCCTCATCGACTCCGGCGGCAATGTGGACTGCAAACCCTTCCATCTTGTCCAGTTTGCAATCATGGGAGATGCCTATGCTAAGCATATTCTGGGAAAGGAAGAACCTCGGATTGGCGTTTTGAGTAATGGCGAGGAGGAAGGGAAGGGAAACGAACTGACACGGGAGGTCCATGAAATTCTATCGCAAACGGATTTGAACTATATCGGTTATGTAGAAGGCAGGGATCTCAACAACGGAGTGGTCGATGTGATCGTGTGTGATGGCTTTGTGGGAAACGTGGTCCTGAAGATCAGTGAGGGCCTTTGGGAAACCATCAGCAATATTCTTAAATTGGAGGCGAAAGATAATATCAGAGCGAAGGTGGCTTATTTTCTGATGGGACGGGCGATGCGCCGCCTTGAGAAAAGGATGGACTACTCAGAATATGGAGGAGCGCCCCTTCTGGGTGTTAATGGCAACTGTGTCATCAGCCATGGTCATTCGAGTGCAAAAGCGATCATGAATGCCATTCTATTGGCTTCGAGTCTGGCGAAGAAGAAGCTCAACGAACATCTGATCCAAGAGATCAGAGAGAAGCAGGAGCTCCTCCGCTTGGGGCAGAAGCGACCAGAGAAGATAGGCGAAACGATGAAGTCGATCCATTGATTTGGTAAACCCACCCGTTGCAGAAATAAGGCCAGACAAATCCCGCCCCCGGCGGGGCTTCGAATGGCGGTTCTTGGGAGACTTGAAGGAAGCGGGAGGAATTGACTCTAAGTGAGATTTGGTAACAGAACGGTTTGAAGATGCTGGTTCGGCAAGAGGTTCGCCTCGAAGCCTTCTGGATCGGCCTGTCCGGGTTTACGCGACTCGTTCTTTGCAACACCAAGACAAAGAATGGATAGGGGAGACAGGTATTGGACTATTTTCTAACGCCCGAGCAAGTAATGATTCGAGATCTGGCCCGGAAAATTGCAGTGGAGAAGATGGTTCCCGTTCGGGCAGAATTGGATGAAAAAGAGGAGTTCCCGTGGGAGATTGTTAAAATCAGCGCCGAGGCAGGTCTCATGGGTGTCTCCATGCCAGAAGAGTATGAGGGCTTTGGAGGAGGTATACTAGAATACTGTTTGGTAGCAGAAGAATTGAGCCGTGTCTGTCTCGGGATCGCAACCAGTGTAGTAGCGAGTGGCTTGGGCGCTATGCCCATCCTACTTTTCGGAAATCCTGAACAAAAGAGAAAATACCTTCCTGGCATTGCAAAGGGGAAAAAACTAGCTGCTTTTGGGTTGACTGAGGCGGATGCGGGAAGTGATGCGGGTTCCATACGAACGACTGCTACCCGAAAGGCAGAGGGGTATATTTTGAATGGAACCAAGCAGTGGATCACCAACGGAGGTGAGGCAGAAATCTATTCGATCATAGCGATGACAGATCGATCAAGAGGCCCGAGAGGAGCAAGTGCTCTTGTTGTAGAGAAGGGGACGCAGGGTTTCGAATTTGGGAAGAAAGAGAAAAAGATGGGCATTCGAGCCTCTGCCACTCGAGAACTAATCTTTCGCGATTGCTATGTACCCAAGGAGAACCTGATTGGGAAGGAGGGAATGGGGTTCATTGTCACCATGAGGACGTTCGATCGGACCAGACCTGGAGTGGGAGCCCAAGGGGTGGGATTGGCACAAGGGGCTCTCGATGAGGCGGTGCGGTATGCCAGAGAGCGTGAGCAGTTTGCAAAGAAGATCATCTCTTTCCAGGCAATTCAACATTTGCTGGCTGACATGGCAACACAGGTGGAGGCAGCGAGAGCTCTCGTCTACTCGATTGCGCGTTACATCGACCGGTCAGAAAACCCAAAGGAGATTTCGAAGGTCTCAGGGATGGCTAAGGTTTTCGCGAGCGATGTAGCGATGAAGGTGACAACCGATGCCGTCCAGATCTTAGGAGGCTATGGGTACATGAGAGAGTACCCTGTAGAGAAGATGATGCGGGATGCAAAAATCCTTCAGATTTATGAGGGGACGAATCAGATTCAAAGGAATATCATCGGTTTGGAGTTGAGTAAAGAGTACGCGGGGAAGAAATAGCCAGGCTCGCTGCCGCATTGTGAGGAGCGAAACCGGTCTGGTCGGGATGGATGCATGATGATTGCCCATCGGGCGGAGGAAGGCTTGAAACTGGCAGGTAAGGTAGCTTTGGTGACAGGTGGCGCTCAGGGGATCGGGAGAGCGATTGCCTTTCTTCTTGCTCGAAATGGTGCCGATATGGCTGTTTCGGATATCAACTTGGAAAAGGCCCAGGACACCGCAAAAGAGATTGAAGAGGCCGGCCGAAGAGCAATGGCGATCAGGGTGGATGTGGCCAATTCGGAAGAGGTCGAACGAATGGTGCAGACCATTCTGGAGCGGTTCGGGCACATTGATATCCTGGTTAACAATGCTGGAATTGCTCGGGACAGATTGATCCTCAGGATGACGGAAGAGGATTGGGATGCTGTTCTCAACGTCAATCTAAAGGGAACGTTCAACTGTACCAAGGCCGTTGTCAAACATATGTCAAGACAGAGAAGTGGGAAGATTGTGAGCATCGCCTCAGTGGTCGGAGAGATGGGGAATGCGGGGCAGGCAAACTATTCCGCCTCCAAGGCGGGGGTGATTGGCTTTACGAAAACGATCGCGCGCGAGTTTGCACAGAGAGGAATCAATGCCAATGCCATCGCTCCGGGATATATCGAAACCTCGATGACGGACGTCCTCCCTGAGAAGTCAAAGGAGGAATTGAAGCGTCTGATTCCATTGGACCGTCTGGGACGACCTGAGGATGTCGCCGAAGCTGTACTTTTTCTTGTTTCTGAAACCTCAAGCTATATTACCGGGGAGGTATTGAATGTCAACGGTGGCATCTATATGTGATGAGATGGAACCATTTCAAATGTCAGGGCTCGGAGTTCAAATGTAATCCGAAGCCCAGAGTGGAAAATGTTAGATCCTCGGTTATCTTGTCGAAGGGGGAGATACTTTAACATTGAATCAATTGAGCTTCATTTGACATTTGGATTTTGGACATCTTATCTTATCTCGTCCCACCCTGTCGGGATTCGATATTCGGACTTCGCATTTGAAATGGAGTACGAGAAGATTCGAAGATGTGGTGACCCCCGAGGCTAAATTCGTTGACGACTTGGGAGCCGATTCTCTTGACCTGGTAGAACTGGTCATGGCTTTGGAGGAGGAATATAACATGGAGATCTCCGACGAGGATGCGGAGAAGATCTTGACCGTTGGCGATGCCATTGAATACATCCAAGCCCATGCTGCTCAGTGATGGATGGGGTTCCACTCATCTCTGCCTGTCGGTAGGGGCTCGAAGGAGGTAAGTTCTTTTGCGGAGAAGGGTTGTCATCACGGGAATGGGGCTGGTTATCCCGACCGGGATTGGAGTTGAAACGGCTTGGAAGAACGTTTGTGAAGGAAAGTCAGGCATTGGACCGTTGACGCGGTTCGATACAGAAGGCTTTGAGACGAAGATTGCCGGTGAGGTAAAAGGGTTCAACCCAGAATTATTCATCGAGAAGAAAGAGGTCAAAAAAATGGACCTCTTCATTCAGTATGCATTGGCCGCCACGAAAGAGGCATTTGAGGATGCCCAATTGAGAATCACACCCGAGAACTGTGACCAAATCGGTGTGATCGTAGGCACAGGGTTGGGAGGACTTCCTAGCATTGAGAAGTATCACCAAGTCCTTATGGAAAAGGGGCCGAGTCGGATCAGCCCCTTTTTCATACCCATGCTCATCGCTAATCTTGCCGCCGGCCAAATTGCCATCCATTTCGGTGCCAAGGGACCCAACACCTGCTTGGTGACGGCTTGTGCCACCGGTGGCCATTGTATCGGTGATGCCTTTCGCGCCATTCTCTACGGAGATGCAGAGGCGATCATCACCGGTGGAACAGAGGCTAACATCACTCCACTCACCGTTGGTGGGTTCAATGCAATGAAGGCCCTTTCGACCCGAAATGACGAGCCAGAGAAGGCCTGTCGACCTTTCGAAAAAAACCGAGATGGGTTTGTCGTGGCGGAAGGCTCGGGCATTCTCATATTGGAGGAGTTGGGGTTTGCATTGAAGCGAAACGCGAAGATTTATGGGGAGATCGTGGGTTATGGCTATACCGGTGATGCTTATCATATCACCGCCCCTTCTCCAGAAGGTGATGGTGCGGCAAGATGTATGCGCATGGCCATCAAAGACGCTGGGGTGAGACCTGAGGATATCGAATATATCAATGCTCATGGAACCTCGACGCCCCTTAACGACTTGGCAGAGACTCAAGCGATCAAGAAGGTTTTTGGGGAACATGCCAAGAAAATACCGATCAGCGCGACTAAGTCGATGACCGGCCATCTCTTGGGCGGAGCCGGAAGCACAGAGGCCATCTTTACGCTTCTGGCCATTCGGGATGGAATTATCCCACCGACTATCAATTATGAAGTGCCGGATCCAGAATGCGATCTCGATTATGTCCCTAATGTGGCAAGACGCCAACCTCTTAAGGTGGCGATGTCGAATGCTTTTGGATTTGGCGGAACGAATGCTACCCTTGTCTTTAGAAGATTCATTGAGTAGAAACATGCAGATCGGGTTGGCCTGTGACCATGGCGGCTTTGAACTTAAAGAGGAATTAAAGGACTTCCTGAAATCGATGGGTGCTGAACCCATCGATATGGGAACCTTCAATGAAGATCCAGTGGATTATCCAGACTTTGGTATCCTCGTTGCTGAAAGAATCTCGCAGGGGGAATTGGAAAAAGGGATCCTCATCTGCGGAACGGGTATCGGGATGTCGATCGTAGCCAACAAGTTTCCAGGTGTGAGGGCTGCTCTGGTGAATGACCTTTACTCCTCACGGTTCAGCAGGGAGCATCAGGATGCCAACATTCTGGTCATTGGCGGCCGAATTGTAGGCAAGGATCTCGCCAAAGAGATCATCAGGGTGTGGATGAACACCCCCTTTGCTGGGGGTAGGCATCGAAGGCGTTTGGAGAAGATCGAGGCATTGGAAATAAGAAATTTCAAGAAGTAAGCATCAAATCCCAAGCACCAAACGATTTCCAATTACCCAAATTCTAAACTTCAAACAAATGTCCTAGTCATTAAAGGTTGTGATTTGGAATTCAAACCTATCCTCCTGACGGTTTATCCTTGAAAGAAAAAGAGAGAAAAAAGGCTCATTCCCGCAGACCCTCCTGGGAAGAGTATTTCATGGATATCACCCATCTCGTGGCCAAACGCTCAACGTGCCTGCGCAGACAGGTAGGTGCTGTCCTTGTCAAAGATAAAAAGATCTTGGCAACCGGTTACAACGGAGCTCCTTCTCGATTGGATCACTGCCTGGACATCGGCTGCCTTCGACAGAGAGAGGGCGTTCCTTCTGGGGAGCGCCATGAGCTTTGCCGAGGCCTCCATGCAGAGCAGAATGCGATCATCCAGGCGGCTTACCATGGAGTGGGGATTCGTGGAGCCACTCTCTATTGCACAAATCACCCTTGCATCATCTGTTCAAAAATGATCATCAATGCGGGAATTGAAAAGATCGTCTATAAAGAAGGCTACGCAGATACCCTAGCCAAGGAAATGCTTAGAGAATCAGGGATTGAAATAGAAAAATCCAATAGAAAGTAGACAGTGGAAAGTAGAAAGCGGAAAGAAAAGGATGGAGAGCCACTTTCTACCCTCCACATACCACAATCGAAGAGATGAAATGCCCTTTTTGTAATCACACCGAGACTAAAGTAGTCGATTCCCGTCTCGGCAAGGATAAGGAGACGATTCGGCGAAGGAGGGAATGTCTCAACTGTCAAAAAAGGTTTACTACGAGTGAGAGGGCAGAGGATGCTCTTCCTTTGGTGGTCAAGAAAGATGGGAGGAGAGAGGCCTTCAACCCCGTCAAGATCCTCAATGGTCTGAAGAAGGCCTGTGAGAAGAGGCCGATCAGCATCGACATGATTGAGAAGATTGTCAACCGCATCGAGGTCTTTTTTCAAGAGAAAGGGGAGAGAGAGATCAAGAGTTCTGAAATCGGAGAGAAGGTGATGGAGGAGCTTCATCGGTTGGACGGTGTTGCCTATGTTCGCTTCGCGTCTGTCTATCGGCAGTTCAAAGATATTCACGAGTTTATGGATGAATTGAAGGAGCTCCTTGGGAACAAGGAAGAAGTCAAACAGAAAGAATCTAGCTCCAATGACCGATAATCAAATCATCGCCGAGATATGAATCACCAAAATCTGTAACCAGTGAGCCATTGAAAAATGAAGTCTAGAACCTAAGTCATACAAAGAATTGCCACAAAATCCCCCTTTATCGCCCCCTTTTTTCAAAGAGGGGAGATTTGATCCCCTCCCCTTGGAGACTGTGTCGTAATTAAGGGGAGGGGAAAAATTTAGCATGAAACGCAACAATATTCTACGAGAGACCATATCGATATGATACAATACAGCTCGATGAAAGGGGAATGGCTA
>JBEKDJ010000174.1:0-9384 GCA_050014415.1 Thermodesulfobacteriota bacterium
TTCTATAGGAACGCCTTCAATGTGGGACTGCCTCTGTTGGAATCTCGTGAGGCGCCGGATGCCATAACGGCAGCTAATGAGTTAGAGATTGATCTCGACACTGGTGACATCAGAGATCTTTCCCAGAGCAAGTCCTTCAGGGCAAATGCAATTCCGCCATTCATGCAGGAGCTCATTCGAGATGGGGGATTGATGAATCATTTGGCGAAGAAGCTTAATTTATGAATCCCCTCTATTCCCTCTTAAGTTAAGGGGGAATGAAGGGGGTTCGAGGAAGCAGAGTTAAGAGTTCTGCAAAGGATAATAAGACAGGTGAGGTGAGGGCAGTATGGAATCCCATCGGAGGAGGCATGAGCATGAAAACAGATAATCAATACTCAATGAAGATTCTCAGAGTCGATCTCGGTAAAGGTCGGGTAGATATAGAGGAGATCAGTAATGAAACAGCAAGGAAATATGTTGGAGGTACAGGGCTTGGAGCTAAGTATCTCTATGAGGAAGTTCCATCCGGGATTGAATGGTCGGATCCGGAGAACAGGATGATGTGGTTCACCGGCCCCCTGGCGGGTACGCGAGTTTCCGGATCGGGAACATTCTCGATCATCAGCAAGGGCCCTATGACGAATATGGCGGGCGCTTCTCAGGCGAACGGATTCTTTGGCGCTTTTCTGAGACTCTCGGGCCTAGACGGAATCATTATCCAGGGGGTGGCAAAAAGGTGGACTCGCATCCACATCCATGACGGCACGGCAGACCTGGTAGATGCCGAGTACTTGACCGGAAAGGACGCCTTTGAGACGGAGGATGCAGTATGCAGGGACATCGGCAAAAGATGTAGCGTCTACTGCATCGGGCCGGGGGGAGAGAACCTGGTGCGCTTTGCAGCAATCGTGGGCGACCATGGTCATGTCGCGGCCCATAACGGGCTGGGCGCAGTGATGGGCTCTAAGAAGCTCAAAGCCATATCGGTCGAGCGAGGGCAGGCGAAGATACCCGTTGCAGAACCGGCCAGGCTGTCGCGGTCCGCGAAACAGCTCATTGAGACAGCGATAAAGGCAGATCCCAATCTCGGCAAGTTCGGGACGGCCTTCGCCTTCGAGGTTTTTACCCCTATTGGCGCGCTGCCCGTCAGGAACTACACGACGAACATCTTCTCCGAGTGGGAAAAGTACAAGGGCGAGTACATACGCAGCCACTTTAAGGTCAAGAACAGCCCTTGCTGGGCCTGCCGTCAGACCCACGTCGAAACCATAGAGATTACCGAAGGGCCATACAAGGGCTTTAAAGGGGAAGAGCCGGAGTACGAAGCCCTGGCGGCCATGGGGCCTGTCATTGATCAGAAAGACCCGGCAGCTGCCATCGTGCTTTGTGATCTCGTCGATCGTCTGGGACTCGATTGCAACGAGACAGGCTATGTCATCGGCTGGATCATGGAATGCTACGAAAAGGGCCTGCTTCAGAAGAAGGACCTTGACGGCATCGAGATGAAGTGGGGCGACCCAGAGGCTACAGCCGCGATGTTGAAGAAGATTGCTCATCGTGAGGGTTGTGGAAAGCTTTTTGCCGAGGGTGTGAAGAGGGCGGCCGAGACGATTGGTGGAGGGGCGCTAAGCTGTGCAGTATATACCCTAAAGGGGGCTTCTCCCAGAGGCCACGACCATCGGGGTTATTGGATGGAACTAATCGACACCTGTGTTTCTAACACGGGCACGATTGAGACGGGTGGGCCTTTGGCAAAACCAGGCGTATTGGGCCTTTCTCCTGTCCAAGACCGATTTGATCCTCTGGGAATGTCGACCCAGAACGCCAAACTCAACGGAGGCAGACAGTTTGAGGACTGCCTCGGCGTCTGCCGTTTTTGTACGAGTGATTTTAATCTCACGTTGGAATGCTTGAATTCCATTACTGGGTGGGATTTTACCATTCCTGAAGCAATGGATGTAGGCCGGCGAACGATTAACCAGCTTCGCATGTTCAATTTCCGGCATGGTCTCACAAAGGAAATGGAAGCGCCGTCCGTTCGTTACGGATCTACGCCCGTTGACGGTCCTGCCAAAGGGATCGGCATAATGCCCCACTGGGATTCGATCCGACGTAACTATTACGAGCAGATGGAATGGGACCCAGAGACCGGAAAACCCTTATCCGCGACATTAGAGAAGCTGGGGCTTGGGCATCTTGTGAAGGATTTGTGAGAAAAAAAGACCGCCAAAAAATCCCCTCCCACTGCAAGCAGCGGGGTATTATTTCTAACGGATTAAATGATAAAGGGAAAGGAGAACCATTCGATGAGCAGTCTTAAGGGAAAAGTTGCTCTGGTTACTGGAGTGGCAGCCAAGAGGGGCATGGGGCATGGCGTTGCTCTACGATTAGCTGGTGAAGGGGCTAATGTAGTCGTTGTTGATAAGTATGGAACGCCTCGAAGTCTTTTCCCCGGAGATGAAGGGTGGGGAGGTTTAAATGAGGTGGTTGCCGAAGTCGACTCTTTGGGTAGTAAAGGATTGGCTGTAATCGCCGATATCAGCAATAATGAAGAAGTGGACACCGCCGTCGCCAAAGCCATTGGAAGATTTGGCAGGATCGATATACTCGTTCATTGTGCCGCTATTCGCGGCCCGATGGCAACGCCACTTGTGAAGCTCTCTGAGGGGGAATGGAGGACCGTTCTGGACATCAATCTTACCGGCACATTTTTTATTTCAACAGCAGTAGCCAAAAATATGGTGGCCAGGGGGGACGGCGGTAAGATCGTCCTTATTTCTTCTTTGGCGGGAAATAGGGGCGTGCCGGGAAGCGGTGCTTATTGTGCTTCCAAGTGGGGTGTCATAGGACTGGTGAAAACTTTGGCTCTCGAGCTGGCGACATATAAAATAAATGTCAATGCCCTTAATCCCGGCACTTTTGGGACTCACCTGCGAGACGAAAATTATGCACAACTTGCACAGGCTGAGGGAATCACCCTTAGTGAATTCAGAGAGAGATATGACAAGCAGATGATTGCAAAAGTACCACTGGGACGGATGGGGACTCCTGAGGATATCTCCGACCTAGTCTTATTTCTGGTCTCTAACCATTCCGGTTACATCACCGGACAGGCCGTTGACATCTGCGGTGGCTGGGGATTGCTTCAAGGTTAATGAGGAAATTGCTGACCTGGCCTTATTCCTGGTCTCCAATCAGTCCAACTACATCACTAGAGAAGCAATCAATATCACCGGCGGTGTGAGCTAAATGGTTATTGAGGAATCACCCCTCTTTGATAAAGTCGAAAAGATCCGACCACGGGAGGGGCAAGGGGAGATTTCCCGATGTTTGTGTCAATTCAATTTTTGGACCCATTATAGATTGGGCCGCGAGGTTTTTCATATAATGTATCAAGGGATATGGCATTGCAGGAGGAGAGCATGGAACCGGAGGTCATTTCTAATTTTTGAGAAATACAATATGAAAAAGAGGATAGAAGAGAAGACATGGACCTAGGAGTTTCAGAAGGTATGCATTGAGAAGGTTATGAGGTTACCAACATATTAAGGAGCGCAACTTGTGAGAAAAACAACTTTGCTCAGAAAGCTTATCTTGGACCAGAAGATCCTGATCATGCCGGGAGCCCATAATGCCCTGGCAGCGAAGATCATAGAGCAGGTAGGCTTTAAAGCTGTTACGTTAGGGGGGGCTGCTGCTTCAATTTGTTTATTGGGGAAGCCTGATGTCTCTTTGCTGACACTCACTGAAATGACGACTCATATCAGAAATGTAGCAGAAGCAGTGGATATTCCTGTCTTCGCTGACGGAGATACAGGACATGGCAATGTGACGAATGTGATCAGAACAACATGGGAGTTTGAAAAAGCCGGGGTGGCAGGTTTTTTTATTGAAGATCAACTATTCCCGAAACGATGTGGACATACAGAAGGAAAACAGGTCATCCCTCCCGAAGAGATGATCCCAAAGATCAAAGCTGCTGTCGATACAAGAATAGATCAGGATCTTGTCATCATGGCCAGAATAGATTCGCTGGCAATATATGGCCTCGATGACGCCATTGACCGGGCCCATAGGTATCGAGAGGCAGGTGCAGACCTTATCTTCATCGAGGCTCTTACTTCAAAAGAAGAGATGATCAGAATCAACCGGGAGATCGATGCTCCCATCATGGTTACTCAGATAGAGGGAGGAAAAACACCTCTGCATACCGCAAAAGAGCTGGAGGAGATGGGATTTGATGTTGTTGCTTATCCGGCTTCCACTTTTTTTGCTGAAGCCTGGGCAGTAGAAAGGCTCATGGAAGAGCTCTATCGCACAGGTACCACCCGCAATTATATGGATCAAATGATCCTTTTTGATGATTTGAATAGATGGGTAGGTTTAGAGAAAGTAAGAGAGATTGAAGCCTTTTATTATAAGGGGGTCTTAAGCTCGCAAACAAAAACCAAATAGGTATCGGTCAACCCTCATGGATTGACCGATGGTCTGATGCCGAAGCCTACGTTTCTGTCAATCACTATCAGATTATTTTGACTTTAGTGGTAGCCTTCCAGTTCTCCTTTTGGGATGATCCATCGGAAGTCCTCGGGGGTGATGGTTGTGAGGTTCCCATCGATCTTAGCTGTGAGATGGTTGTTATCTCGAGAGAAGCCAAGAGCGAAAATATTCTCCAGTTTCATCAGGCGGGCCATGACCTCTTCCCACTTTTTGCCATCGATAGGTTTTGCGACACAACTCTTGTATTGCGCCTCTTCCAATCTCTTCCCAGGGTCATAGAAGATCGCTTCTCCGGAAGAGGCACCTGCTAGGATTTTGGCTCCACTGTAAGGGGAGTCCATTCGACGGAGCACTCCGTCGTATCCCCGGAAGAGGCCGAGCATAATCAATGATCCACCCATCAAGGCCTGGCAGAGGTGCTCGTATGCGGTGCCCACAATGCTAACCTCTAGGCCTGGGCCTCGAGGATCGCTTACCGCACAGACCCATCCGCGGTCTACGACGTTGCCAAGGATGTTGAATGTTCCTCCCTTTGCAGAATATCCTGTTACTTTTCCCACATCACCGTGGATCTCAAGTGTTCCAGAATGCATGACCATTCCGGTGAAGTTCTGGGCATGGCCATGGACACGAACCAGGGCTCCCATATTGAATGCGCCACAGTATTCACCCGGGCTTCCGTAGACGTCAACTGTTGTGTCGAGGGTGAGACCGGCCCCCATGCCCATGCCAATTCCCCGCTGTCCCTCCGCCCTGTAAACGATGAATCTTCTCCACCCCATCCGATGGGCATGATCCAGAAAACAGCTCAGAACCCGAAGAGGATCGATCCCTTCAGGTCGAAAACCACGGCTGTCAACGACTAGAACTTGTTCTATTCCTTCAGGCTTCTCAAGCTTGCCAGCAGTGGCGTGGCTTACCCGAACGATCCCATTTTCGCCGTTCACGCGATCCAAGGCCGAGTTAATATGGTCTTGGAGGATATGTTGAAGGGTCCCTCTATCTTTATTTCCGGTCTCCCAGCCGGGCAAATAGTCATAGATTCGGGTCAGCTCCCTAACCGCTTGGATAGTTGAAAAGCTCCTTGTTATCTGTTCCAAAGCTGCCTTGAACTCGCCAAAACCCCATCGGGATAGCCGATCACGGATAAAGACCGCGGCATCGGATTCCGTCGCCATTTCCCCAATTCTCCCAGTTCCTATGCTACCTGCTACGGAGGGGATCGTCTCTGAGGAAGGATATGTGCCGTGGGGGATATCCAGCCGTTGGCCGAATTTGTCTAACACCTCGTGGCCTGTGATCTTTCCTTTCTCGTCGTAAAAGACCCTGCTCACCATGCCGGTGTTGACTGTAAAAATCAAAGGGGGAACAGTGCTTCGCATGATCCCCAGACGGTAAAGCTCCTGTATTCCAGCATCGCTTCCCTGTTTCTCAGAACAGATGATGCTCACGAAATTCTCTCCGTCGTCATAAAGCATCGCCACATTGGGCCGAAGCAAGGACGGGTCTATAATATCCAATCTTTCAATCACCCGACGATAGGGATCGATACGGCCGCAAAGGTATTGATACGGGCCATCCGGGGCACTTTCCAACTCTACCTCCTGGATATGCTCGAAGCGGTCCTTTATCTCAGGAGGCAATTGGGTTAGCTTCCACCCTGTCGTAGGTGAGAAGGATTCAACAAGAGCGTCGAAAGGATAACGCAGGTATTGGCTGAGCAGATGAAGCTTGAGGGATGCCACTGCCGTATCGGTCTGGGCCAACGGTGTCAAGTTGAACTGTGAGACTCGATTCAGCATCGTGCGGTAGTTCGTCGTCTCGCCATTGTGGGTCAGAGCTGTGTGAAGCTCAGCAAAGGGGTGGGCATTCATCTGGTCCACTACAGAACCAGTGGCCAGCCGCCGATGGATGACATTCACCGGCGCTTCAGGAAGCTCCCATGGAATTTGCCGACCATCGCTCTTCCAGCAGCCGGAGTTCTTACCACACGACATGACTGCCGCCTTCTTCTGCGAAGCCTCTGCGTAGTTCTCCCGTGTAATCTTGCGGGAGAGGCGGTAAATATATTCGTCTTCAGCCTCCTGGAGGAATTCGGTGCGATCTCTATAGTTTTCTTCTGTCAGATCCGGGTAGCGCATCTGACGCGGTGGCCAGACGGGATCCTTCAGCAGGTCATTCTCTATGAACCGATGCAGCTCTTCCCGTCGCACCCGGACAAAGAATCGGAATACATCACCCGGGTCCTTCTCGCCGAAGAGGCGGAAATCCTGTTCGTGACCTTCCTGATCGAGCCGATAAAGAATGCGGCATTTCTCCAGGTCGCCATTGAAATCATCCAGTTCAAGCCCCGTAAAATATTGGTTAGAGAGTTCTTTCATGATGTGGCGACGTTTGGCCAAGACCTCCTGCCTGGCTCGCCGACGAATTTCTACTGGATCGATATCAGGTTCTCTCGAAGTGTACTCCTGCTCCACGTCGGATTGAAGGACAGCCTTGACTAAGACATGCAGGGCATACTGATCCATATGAAGGGGGTAACAGCCTCCTTTCCAGATGCCAACGCCATCCATGCCACGGTTAGCCATCCGATCAAGAATTAGGTCCATCACATGGCTCGGGATGAAATGGTTGGAGACAATTGCAGCGACTCCGCAATCCGAGGGAGCTGGCATCGGATTGGCTGCTGCTTGCTGCGGGGCTTCTCCTGGCCTGTCAAGAGGGCGAGCCAACGAAGTTTCAGCCCTGCGACGCCGACGCTCTCGGACCCTCTCCTCGAGCAGCGGCCATTCAATACACTCATAATGGCCCCGCAGTTCTCTGATGTCTTTCATGCCCAGAGCCGCAAGGGCCCTAGTCGTCTGAGCTTGGAGAATTGCACGAAAGTTGATGATCTGCTGGGTATTGATCTCGACATCACGTAGCAGCTGCATTCTTGGCTCAATGGTGGAGATGCCGCTTCGGCATCCAGATTCACAGTTGCGGTCCCGAACACAGCCGATGGCCACGAGGTCTGCGGTGCCTAAGACAACACCATCCAGTCCCAAGGCAATCCCTTTGATCACGTCTCCCCAGGTGCGAAATCCGCCGCTTCCCATGAAGACAACGTAATCTCTCAGTCCATCGTCCATCAGTTTTTCATGACAGATGGGGATGGCATACTCCATATGCATTCCCATCTGGCCCTTGATGATGTCCGGCGCTGCACCGGTTCCTCCACGGGGTCCGTCCAACCAGACCTCGATGACCATCTGGTTGTCCTTGGCGATACGGGCGAGGCCGGAAACGATGAATTCAATATCAGGAGATGGCGAAACCTTGATACAGATGGTTGTACGGCGGTTGATCATGCGGACAGCGTCGATAAATGCTTTGACGTCCTCGATGGAATAGCAATTATGAAAGGGGAAGGGAGAGATGAGGCTGATTCCCTCCGCAACCCCGCGAAGCCTCGAGACCAGACCAAAGACTTTTCTTCCCAGCAAGTGGCCGCCGACACCCTGTTTGGCTCCCTGGCTATAAGCGATCACCACGCGCCGGGCCCGTCGGATGGTCTCCTTGGTCACGCCAAATAATCCTGTCTTGAGCTGGGTGGAGACATAAGGCTCGTCTTCGGGCGTGACAATGGGGACATACTGGACCGGCATGGAGGCCGGACATTTCCCCAGTGCATCGAGTAGTCCCTGATATTCATCGGATTCGTCCAGCTGATCGCGCACCCGTTTGATCAGCTCCTCCACAGGGATGAGTTTTCTCTCTTCCATGAGGGAGCCCAGTAAGGCCACCTGGCGATCGATTAGATCAAGAGGGTTCCACTTCGAATCAAGGATGAAAAAGGTCGGGTATCCTCCCTCCCCGGTATCCATCTGGGTCCCCAGTGCGCGGCTTGCCAGGACGCGGGCACGCCAAGTCCCGGGGCCAATAGACCCTACAGACATCCCGGCCCCGATAAAGGGTGACTTCAGTCGTAATGAGGGGGCGATCTGAAGAGCCGTTGACACTTCATCCAGCTTTCCTTCTGGGATGGTGTCAGGGTTCTGCTGAAACTGGACGTTGATAAAATCGAAGCCATCTCCAAGATTTCCTCGTTCCTCTGTATGCCCGAGCAGAAGCGTTTCCCGGTCTCCACTGGCCATGCGGCCAACGGATGCGATGAGGGAAGCCGGCCACACATAATCGCGATCGAAGATGCGATAGCACGAGGGCTTCAGGTCGCAGTTGTAGAACCGGTGCGGAAGCTGCGTGGGCTGGATGAGATCCTTCAATTGGCTATACCGCCATCCGAAGTCGTCTCCCTCCCTCTGGATACGGGCTCGGTTGCATAGGGTGTTTCGGTCCAGACGGCGTTGGTTCTTGAAGATGTCGTATACCCGCTCCTCGAGGTCATCAAAGATGACCAGCCGATTCTCTTCGCCCACGGTCTTTCTGATCTCCTTGAACCCAGAGGCGCCGAGAACCTCAATAATCTGAACATTCCATACCCGAATGAGGTTTGTGATTCGCTGCGCCAGTGTCGGTGTATCGAATAAGATCCGAATCCGTTCTCCTTTGAGAAATCTCTGCCGGGCCATTGGATCGGCAGTCAGCAGCACCGGCCAATCGATCTTGATTCCGTTTGCACCTCGCTGGATGGTCTTTTGCGCATCAGCAGCAGAACGGATGCCACCGGCAGCTAGGATTGAAAATCGGTGGCGCAATTTCCGCTCGACCAGAAATCGATGAACCGCAGGCACTGCATCCGTGGTCGGGTAGTATCCTTTGTCTGAGTCGTAGTCTGAGGTGAGGCACAAAATATCAAAAGGCGATCGAAATAAAGATTCCAGCTTCTGCTGGAATATGGGAGTTGGCCTGAGCTCAGAATCCACATCGTCCTTCTTGACCTTCATTACGGCGGAGAGAACA
>JBEKDJ010000175.1:0-9553 GCA_050014415.1 Thermodesulfobacteriota bacterium
TCTCTATATTCAACCCCAAGTCGTTGAACCGTATCCTTATTGACACGGAGGATTCGATAATTCCTGTCGATGATGATAATGCCCTGTATCACAGCGTCAAAGGTTGTCTCCCATTCCGATTTGGCCTTGGCTACATTGGAGAAGAACCTGGCATTCTCAAGAGCAAGCCCAATCTGACTCCCAATGCTCTCCAGCAAATGGATATCTCTTTGGCTGAGCTCACGACGAGAGCGACTGAACAAATTAATCGTTCCAATCGCCTTTCCTTTGGATATAAGAGGGAAGCCCAGCAAGGTCTGAATTCCCTCTTTTATCAGAGGGGGAGCTATACGATCGGATGAATATTCATCGATGGAGGCTATTACCGGTTTTCTTAAACTGAAGGCTTTTCCGGAAACCCCTTCACCGTATCTTATAAATTTCGCCTCTTCACCCACATGAGCCGGGGGATTAAAACGGTATTTTCTTTCGAGAATCTGCTCTTCATCGTTTGCGAGATAGATGATCCCGTCTTCCCATCCTGTCAATCTCACCGCTTTCTCTAAGGCAATAGCAAAGACTGTGTCCAGATCGACTAAGGTTTGATTGATCAAGGTCCCCATCTCATTCAGGGCTTCGAGTTCCCTGGTCCTCTGAATCAGCTCCTCTTCCACTCTTTTCCTGTCAGAGATATCTTTGATGATTCCATCATAACCGATGACTTTGCCCGAATGGTCTCTCCTGGCATTGGCTGTCATCAAGACGTCGATAGGGGTCCCATCTTTTCTCTTCAGTTTGACCTCAAAATCTTTAACAAACCCTACTTTCATCACTTCATTCATCAATCTCTTTTGGTCCTCGGGGTAAAGAAAAGTATCCCTTGCATAAACTTGCATCACTTCTTCCTTGCTTCCATAACCAAAAATTTCCACCCCAGCTCGATTAATATCGAGGAGCTTTCCATCAGCGGATGTCATATAAACCATGTCTTTCGAATCCTCGAAAATCCTCCGATATCTTCCCTCGGTCTCTCTCAAGGCCTCGTGAGATGGCTGTAGGTCTGCAGTCTTCAATGTCCGATATTTCCCGGTTTTTCTGATCATCAACTCATTTCTCGTTCGTAGAATCAGCAAGAGCTCAAAACGCAAGGTTAAGGTTCGGGTTTAGGTTATCGGTATTCTGACAGTAAATGTCGTCCCTTTTCCTACCTCACTCTCAACCGTAATCTCCCCATTGTGCTTCTGCACAATTTCATAGGTAATGCTCAGCCCTAAGCCTGTCCCCTTCCCCACCTCCTTGGTCGTAAAGAAGGGTTCAAAGATCTTGCTCAACTGCTCCTTCGGAATTCCACGCCCCGTATCCGATATCGCTATTAAGATTTTTCCATCTTCTTCTCTTGTCTTGATCGCAATCTCTCCTTGCTTTTCAATCGCGTGGACAGCATTGATCAAGAGGTTCATGAAGACCTGGTTCATCTGCTGTGGATAACACTTGGTGAGGGAAAGATTCCCATAATCTTTTTTCAAGGTGGCCTTATATTTCAATTCGTTCCAAACAATATTGAGCGTGCTCTCAATACACTCATTCATATCAGCATATTTATATTCCGCTTCATCCACCCTGGCAAAGCTCTTCAGCCCTTGGACGATCTTTTGCACCCTTTCCGAACCATCCAGGGACTCGCTGATCACTCCTTTTATGTCTTCCATGATATAATCCAGTTTGAGTTCCTTCTGCTTCCGATTCAGTCCCTCGATCGCCTCGGTCGCCTGAAGAGATGCAATCACTTCCGATTGGGTTTGAATAAACTCCGTCAATCGATGAACATATTTATCGAGGGTCCCCAGATTGCTTGACACGAAGGCCATCGGGTTGTTGATCTCATGGGCCACACCCGCCGCCAGCTGTCCAATGGAAGCCATCTTCTCTTGTTGCAGGACCTTCGCCTGAGAGGCCTTGAGTTCTTTATACGCTCGCTCCAGTTCTTCAAGAGCCAGTTGGAGGTTCCTTCGGCTCTCATCGATCTCCCTGTTCTTCTTGATCAGTTCTTCCTGGTTTTTCTTCAAGGCCTCTTCTGCCTGCTTACGCTTAGAGTAGAGCTGTGCGTTGGCAATCGCGCCTGCTATCTGATTCCCCACCCTTTCGGCAAGTCTCAGATCCTTCTCAGAATAAACATTTGGCTGGGTCGATTGAAGGTGAAGGACTCCGATCACCTCATCTTTTGAGATCAAAGGAATTGCCATCAGCGATCGAATCCCAGCCTGAAAATTGGGTAAGAGCTCGGGAAACCTATCTGTAACCTTTTTCAGGTCTTCTATCTGGATGAGCATGTTCGTCCGAGTACGAATGGACTTTTCTGCAGAAGTACCAGCTAAGGGGATGACGCCTCCCTTCAAATGGTGGGGGACATTTAATCCTGTGACATAGGCATTGCGGACGGTATCATCTGTAGGGTTAAAGATATGGATTGTAATTCTGTCTAAAGGAATCAGCTCACGCACTTTCTCAGCAAAGCGTTCGTAAACATCGTTGATATTCAACGTTGAACTGATGATCCGTCCGATCTCAGCCATAACCGCATTCTCTTGAGATAGCCTTCTTACTGCCTTCTCTGCCTGAAGGCGTTCGGTAATGTCATGCGCAATGGATCGCACAATCGGTTCAGTTACTCTTTCAGTGCGCAGGCTATTGCTGTATGCCCAAATGCGCTTTTCCCCTTTGGCATTTTGAATCCGCATTAACCCTTCGGCGACACCTTTTTCCCGAATGGTACACAGGTACGAATCGAATTCATCCCTGACCGCAGGTGCTAGTAGGTCACGGATATTCTTATCCAGGAGATCTTTTTGATCATAACCCAGAAGTCTGGCACCCTCTTGGTTCACAGAAAGTATCTGGCCTTCCAGATTATGGGTACAGATCAGGTATTGGCTATACTCTACCAAGTCTCGATAACGATCTTCGCTTTCCCGAAGCGCCTCTTCTGCCTGCTTGCGCTCGGTGACGTCTTTGACGAAAACGATAATGTTTATGTCCCCTTTCAAATCTGTTATTGCTCTACTAATCTCTGCGTTTCTAACCTCCCCATCTTTGCGAACAATGTTTAATTCAAGATGAGGTGATAGCTTGATCCCTCTTTTGTACTGCTCTTCTCGACCTGCCAATAAGCTCTTGCTCTCTTCATCCAGATGATCCTTGAAAAACGTCCCGATTAATTCCTCCCTGCTACAACCCTTGATCTCTGCCAACCTCTCATTGACATATTTGAGCCGATAATCTCCTCCGATTACGCAGACTCCATCCAAGGCGCCCTCAACCACTGTCCTGTATTGTTTCTCTGACCGCTTAATCTCCTCTTGCAAACGGACATTTTCGATCAGGGTGGTTATTTGCCCCGCAGCGATGTTGAGCAATCGTAGGTCATCCTCACGAAAGGCGTTCAGATCCCTGCTCTGGGCATCGATCACCCCGATCACTCTTTGCCCCACCTTCAGGGGTGCGCACATTTCAGAACTCATATTCTCATCGCCGGAGATATACCTTGCATCTTCTCTCACATCATTGACCAAGAGAGGCTCCCCTTTTTCTGCCACCCATCCTGTGATACCTTTACCTAAATGAAGCTCAACCTTTTCAATACTCTCTATGGAAAGTCCTCTATAGGAGGGGTGGGGTAACAATCTCTTCTTATTCTCGTCGATCAAAAAGATACCAAAGGCTTCATACTTAAAGAAGTTATGTAGATTATCTACAATCTTAGTCAGCATTTGATCCAAGCTTAGGGAGGAGGTAGAGATCTTCGTAATCTCATAAAGAATAGTCAATTCATCCAGCCTTTTTTTCGTCTCCTCAAAGAGCAAGGCGTTTTGAATGGCGATGGCTAATCCAGGGGCAATTTGTCGTAACAGATTGTAATGGGCTTCTGAAAAGTGGTTCGCCTTTCTGCTGCCCAAGTTCATCGTGCCAATGACCTTCCCCTTATATTCCAATGGGAAAACTAAACTGGAACGAATCCCCTCTTTAAATAGCTTTTGCCCAGTCCACGTATCATTTTCTTTAGTGTCTGAAACAATGACTGGCATCCTGGTCTCAGCCACCCTTCTGATATTAGTTCTTTTTAGAGGATAGATGACACTCTCAACCAATTCCTCGGCATGATAGTCTTTGTCTATTGCGAAAAACCGAAACGTCTCTTCCCCGGCATCGAAAAGTGCAATGCTCATTCTTTCAGAGTCCAATGCCCTGTTCAATTCAGTACGGACAGCCTTGATCACCTCTTTCACATCGAGGCTGGAAGCCAATATTTCATTGACCTTATTGACTATTTCCTTCTCGCTCTCCAATTGTTTCTCTTCGGTAATGTCACTGACTAATTCGACTGCGCCTACCATTTCCCCTGATTCTTCGATAATGGGAAACGCAGAGGATCGATAGAGACGCTTATTGTATGGACTCTCCCTTTCCATAAAGGCAAACTTGTTCGTTAAGAAACTATCGGAGATGCAACACCTTTCACAAGGTTTATCACTGTGTTCAAAAACCTCAAAGCATTTATTCCCGATCAAATCCTTAAGGTCAGACCTAAATTGCTCAATGACAACCTTATTGACACGGAGGATTCGATAATCCCTATCTAAGATGATAATGCCCTCTGTCACAGCGTCAAAGGTGATCTCCCATTCCGATTTAGCCTTGGCCACGTTGGAGAAGAGCTTGGCATTCTCAAGAGCGACACCAATCTGACTTCCAATGCTCTCCAATAGATTGATATCTCTCTGACTGAGCTCGCGGCGAGCATGGCTAAACAAGGTAATCGTACCGATCGCCTTTCCTTTAGATAGAAGAGGGAAACCCACCAATGTTTGTATTCCAGACTCTTTTAAAGTCGGAACTAATGGAGAATATGGGTAATCCGCCAAGGAGAGTATGACCGGCTGTCTTAACTCAAAGGCTCTTCCAGAAACTCCTTCGCCATATTTAAGAAGTCTTGGCTCTTTCGCCTCAGCAACCAGATGAGTTAAATCATATTTCCTTTCGAGAATCCGTTCTTCGTCGTTTGCGAGAAAGATGGCTCCTTCTTCGTATCCTGTCAAGCTCAGCACCTTCTCTAAAGCAATAGCAAAGACTGTGTCCACATCGACTAAAGTTTGATTGATCAAAGCCCCCATCTCATTCAGGGCTTCGAGCTCCTTGTTTCTCTGAACCAACTCCTCCTGCATCTTCCAGCGCTCGGTAACGTCTCTAACAATAGACACAACATATTGAGTTTTTCCTTCTTCATCCTTGATTGATGTTCCTGTTACATCCGCAAACCAACTTGTGCCATCTTTTTTTATATTACGGAATTCTATATGTTGAGTATTTGTATTTATTGTTTCATTATAAGAATCCATTACGAACTGCCGGTCTTCAGGAGGAATAAAGCTTGCAAGGTTTTTCCCTATCATTTCCTCTTTTGAGGAATATCCGTGCATATTTGTGACCGCCTCGTTGCAGTCAATGATGTTTCCCTGTAAATCCGAAAGCGCAATACCATCTTTTGAATGGTCGAATATGGCTTGAAGCTTTTCCTGAGATTCTTTCAGGACCTGCTCAACTTTCTTGCGTTCGGTGATGTCTCGAACATATTCAATGACACCTCTCATTTTTCCAGTGATTGAATCGATAAAGGGGAAACTATAGAGGTCAAGCCATCCAACAATTTCTCCTCCTACCCCATTCTTTGGAATAACCTCGTAGGCACTTTCTCCTGTAGTCATCGTTCGATAGGTAGGACAGACCTCGCATCGTTTGTTTCGGCCATGGTAGGCTTCATAACATTTCTTTCCAATAAGAGGCATTGCATGGGAATACCACTGTTCCGTTGTCCGGTTGACACGAAGAATATTCATATCCTCGTCAAGGATACTGATACCATCCTTTATACTTTCAAAGATACTATTTAGGAAATGTTCCGTTCCCCGCAATGCTTTGTCTGACCGTTTGGGAGACAGAGGTTTGGAGATAGCTGAGCCTTTGTGAAGTCTTACTCTTTTCCGGTTTTCTAAATTCCTGCCTTCCTTTTTTTTCTTTATGTCTCGAGTTGTCATACCCTTCTTCCCATCCTTATTCGTTTATCCATGTCACCCTTCTACACAATCGGTATCCTTACAGTGAAGGTCGTCCCCTTTCCTACCTCACTCTCTACCCCAATCTCCCCATGATGGTTCTTGACAATTTCATAAGTAATGCTCAAGCCTAAGCCTGTCCCTTTACCCACCTCCTTGGTCGTGAAGAAGGGTTCAAAGATTCTGTTGAGATCCTCCTTCAAAATTCCACGCCCTGTATCCGATATCCCTACCCAAATCGACCCATCCTCATCCCAGGTCTTGATCAGGATCTCCCCCTGCTTCTCAATCGCGTCACCCGCATTGATCAAGAGGTTCATAAAAACCTGATTCATCTGCTGCGGATAGCATTTGGTGAGAGGAAGATTCCCATAATCCTTTTTCAGGGTGGCTTTGTATTTCAATTCGTTCCAAACAACATTGATCGTGCTTTCAATACACTCATTCATATCAGCATATTTGTATTCCGCCTCATCCACCCTGGCAAAGTTCTTCAGCCCTTGGACGATCTTTTGCACCCTCTCCGAACCATCCAGGGACTCGCTGATCAGTCCCTTAATATCCTCTGTAATATAATCCAGTTTGAGTTCCTTCTGCTTCCTATTCAGTCCCTCGATTGCATCGGTCGCATGAAGTGATTCGATCACCTCCGTTTGGGTTTGGATAAACTCTGTCAATCGACCAACATATTTATCGAGCGTCCCCAGATTGCTCGATATGAAGGCCATGGGGTTGTTGATCTCATGGGCCACCCCTGCCGCCAGCTGTCCGATGGAAGCCATTTTCTCTTGTCGCAGGATCTTCGCCTGAGAGGCCTTCAATTCTTTATAGGCCTGCTCGAGTTCTTCGATGGCCAGTTGGAGGTTTCTTCGGCTCTCATCAATCTCCTTGTTCTTCTTGATCAGTTCTTCCTGGTTTTTCTTCAAAGCCTCCTCTGCCTGCTTACGTTCCGTGATATCCTGATTGGCGCCATATCCTCTAATAGGATTACCTGAGGCATCCTTTAAGGTCCTACTTCGGACGAGAAAATAACGAATTTCACCGTCCCGGCGAATCACGCGGTGCTCTAATTGATTAATAAATTCAGGGCCAGGGGCTTGTAACGATTCTTCAGCCGATTGGTGCACTATGGCCAAATCATCGGGGTGTACAAATCTTTGGTAGTAATCCTTCATCATCATCCTGTACCCACCCTCTGCCTCTACAGTGGTGCCACAAAGGGCATAGAAGGCATCATTGAAAATGAACTGCATGGTTTCACGATCGAATTCCCAGTATGCGATACGGGCCATATCCATGGCGTCCACCAAATGCATCCGGCTGATATTGAGCTCTTCCTCTGCCCGCTTGCGCTCGGTGATGTCTTTAAGAATGACAATAATGTTTATATTCCCCTTCGAATCTTTGATGCTCCTGGCACTGATCTCTGCACTCCTAGTCTTCCCATCCTTACGAAGAATATTTAATTCAAAATGGGGTGATAACTTAATCCCTCTCTTTCGCCGGTCATCTCGATCTTCCAACATGGCCTTGCTCTCTTCGTCCAGATAATCTCTCACGTCCGTCCAGATGAGTTCCTCTCGGCTATAGCCCTGAATCTCCGCCAACTTCTCGTTGACATATTTGAACCGATAGTCTGTGCTAATCACGCAGACCCCATCCAGGGCGCTTTCAACCACGGTTCTATATTCTTCCTCTGACTGCTTAATCTTTTCGAAGAGTAGAGCGTTTTGAATGGAGATGGCCAATCCAGGGGCAATTTGTCGTAGCAGATTGAACTGTGCTTCTGAGAAATGGTTTGCTTTTTTACTGCCAAAGTTCATCGTGCCAATGACCTTCCCCTTGTATTCCAATGGGAAAAGCAAAGAGGAACGGATTCCCTCCGCTAGTAATTTTTTCGAGGCCCAAGAATCACTTTCTGCATTGTCAATAATTTCAGGCAAACCTGTTTCAACTACTCTTTCAAAATGAGTTCCTTTTCGAGGATAAAATTCATCTCCAACCAATATTTCGGCATCATAATCTCTTTCTAATGCAAAAAAACGAAAACCTTTTCCATCCTCGTTAAAAAGCGCAATGCTCATCCTTTCAGAATCCAATACTTTCTTTAATTCAGAGTGGACAGCCTTGATCAACTCTTTCATATCGAGGCTGGAAGCCAATATTTTGTTGACATTATTGACAATCTCTTTCTCCATCTCCAATCTTTTCTCATCGGTGATCTCCCGTAGTAGATTGACTATGCCAACCACTTCCTGTGTTTCATCAAAAATGGGAAACGCATAATACTGAAATATGCCGTCTAAATATCGACTCTCCTTTTCTCCAATGGTTGGTTTCTTTGATATCACCGTTTGAGAAAGATAACACCCCTCACAAGGTTGATCTCTGTGATAGAAGATCTCAAAGCACCTCTTTTTGCCCAAATCCTCCGGTTTCAGTCTAAACCTCTTGAACGCGGCTTTATTTGCCCGGATGATTCGATAATCCTTGTCCCGGATTGTCAGGAGGTCTGTGACAGCGTCAAAAGTCGTTTCCAATTCTAACTTGGCTTTGGCTACGTTAGAGAAGAGCCTGGCATTCTCAAGAGCAAGCCCAATCTGACTCCCAATACTCTCCAACAAATGGATATCTCTCTGGCTGAGCTCACGGCGAGAGCGACTAAACAAGGTAATCGTACCGATCGCCTTTCCTTTAGAGAGAAGAGGGAAGCCCACCAATGTCTGAATCCCCTGTTTTATTAGAGCAGGAGCTTTACGATAGGACAAATATTCATCGATGGAGTTGACTACCGGTTGTTTTAAAATGAAGGCTTTTCCTGAGACGCCTTCACCGTATTTGATGACGTTCGTTGTTTCAGGCATGGCAGCCGGGGGACTAAAATGATATTTTCTTTCGAGGATCTGTTCTTCATCATTTGCCAGATAGATACTTCCGTCTTCATACCCTGTTAATCTCACCGCCTTCTCTAAGGCAATAGGAAGGACCGTGTCCAGATCGACTAAAGTCTGATTGATCAAAGCCCCCATCTCATTAAGGGTTTCGAGTTCCCTGGTTCTCTGACCCAGTTCCTCTTCCACTCTTTTCCGGTCAGAGATATCCTTAATGATCCCATCATAACCGATGATTTTACCCGCATCGTCTCTTCTGGCATTGGCTGTAATCAAAACATCGATTGGGGTTCCATCTTTTCTCTCCTTTGCATAGACTTGCATCATTTCTTTCTTGCTTTCGTAACCCAGTAGATCCACTCCTGCTTGATTGACTTCGGTGTGCCTTCCATCCGCGGAAATCATATAGACCATATCTTTCGAATCCTCGAAAATCCTTCGATATCTCTCCTCGGCCTTTTTTAAGGCCTTGCGAGGTTGCTTGCGAGCCGGAACTCTCAATGTCTGATCTCCTTCTATTCTTCTCGTCATCAGCCCATCTCTTCTTTGCATCATCTGGAGAGGATCCATGAAATT
>JBEKDJ010000176.1:0-10580 GCA_050014415.1 Thermodesulfobacteriota bacterium
GAGACTGTGTCGTAATTAAGGGGAGGGGAAAAATTTAGCATGAAACGCAACAATATTCTACGAGAGACCATATCGATATGATACAATACAGCTCGATGAAAGGGGAATGGCTATGGCTTATCGATATGGCAATCGCTATCAACTTGGATTATTTCCACAAAGCATCGAAGACTATGTCGCTAAGGAGGATCCCGTCAGAGCCTATGATACCTTTGTGGAAGCCCTGAATTTTGATGCCTTAGAGATCGAGATCGATCCGCAGAAAGTGGGTAATTCCGAGTACGATCCCAAGGCGATGCTCAAGCTCTTGGTTTATGGTTACTCCTATGGGATCAAGAGCTCCCGTAAATTGGAGCGAGAAACCCATCACAACATTTCGTTCATGTGGCTGATGGGGGGCTTAAAGCCGGACCACAAGACCATCGCTGAGTTTAGGCGCAACAACAAGGGCGCACTCAAAAAGGTCCTGAAGCAGTGTGCCCGGTTGTGTATCAAGCTGGATCTGATTGCGGGCAACATCTTATTTGTGGATGGTACCAAGATTCGGGCTAATGCCTCGCGATCCCAGACCCATGATCAAGCCTATTATGAGCAGCTTCTGTCAGAGGTAGACAGTCGTATCGAGCAGCTTCTGGAGGAATGTGAAGGGATCGATCAGCAGGAAGAGGGGTTGGGTTCGTGTGTGGCCATGGATAAGGAGTTGGCCAAAGCGGAGCGCTTAAAGAGCAAGGTGGAGGAAGCGCTTAAGGCTTTTGAGGGAACGGGTCGGGAACAGATCAATCTGACCGATCCGGACTGTGCCCTGATGCACAGTATCCAGGGTAGCCATGCGGATTATAACGTGCAAAGTGTCGTGGATGATAAGCATGGTTTCATTGTACATGCGGACGCGGTGAGTGAGACCAGCGATGTCAATCAGTTTGCTCAGCAGATCGAGCAGGCCAATGAGGTATTGGAGGAGCCGAGCAAGGTGGGTTGTGCAGATGGGGGTTATGCGGACACAGAAGAGCTTCAGAAGATTGATGGGCAGGGGATCCAAGTCATTGTTCCTTCTCAGCGGCAGGCCTTACACGAGGCAGAAAGTCCATTTAGCAAAAGCCATTTCACTTACGACAAAGAGCAGGATTGTTATTGGTGTCCCGTGGGTCACCGCTTGAGTTATATGGGGACAGATATCACGAGCGGGAAGAGGCACTATAAGATAACCAACCCACCACTCTGTCATCGGTGTATGCATTTTGGCCAATGTACCTCAGCCAAGGGGGGTCGAAAGATCATCCGACTTCCTCTGGAAGAGGTCAAAGAGAAACTGGAAGCCCAATACCAGGAAGCGGCATCGCAGGAAATTTATGCCAGGCGTAAAGCTCGGGTGGAACATCCTTTTGGCCACATCAAGAAGAATCTGAAGACAGATGCCTTTTTGATGCGGGGGCGCGAGGGGGTGGGCGCGGAAACGTCCTTACTTGCAACCTGTTTCAACCTGGCTCGGATGATCACGATCCTCGGGGTCTCTGGATTGATAGAAAAGCTAACGGCGCTATCAGCTTCCTCGGCTCCGACGATGGGATAATGGACGGAGGTTGTAGCCATTTTGCATACGTGGGTATTTAAACTTATTCTTGACGCTTATTATAGAGAGAGAAATCTGTCTGCAGCGAAATGGAAAAGACTACCCTGTAAAAACTGCTCCGCGTTCTTAAAGGATTGATGGATGAAAGACTTCATGGCCGGGTGACAACGGAAGGTGTTATAATGGGTAAAATGAGATTGGCATTGAAGAGGATGCAGGGAATTGTGTGAAATGAATGACGACAGAAAACACCATTGCGATGTGCTTGTCATCGGAGCAGGCATAGCCGGTTTGTCGGCAGCGATAGTTGCTGCTGAACTCGGGCTCGATGTCATCGTAACAAACAAAGAGGAATCTCTGGAAGAATCCAACACCTTTCACGCCCAGGGAGGAATCGTTTGTCTGGGGAAAGAGGATTCTCCTCAACTTCTCATTAATGATGTTATGGAAGCAGGCGATGGGATTTCGAACCTCGAAGCAGTAACCATACTTGCTAACGAAGGCCCCTCCCTTGTGGAGGAGTTTTTGGTAAAGGAGATTGGAGTCCCTTTTTCACGTTCTGAAAAAGGGGAACTGGAATATGCTAGGGAGGCAAGCCATTCGAGACGAAGAATCCTTTACTGTATGGATACAACGGGTAGGGCGATAGAAGAAAGCCTCGTAAGAAAAGCAAAGGCGGCCAAGAATATCCGGTTTCTTGCAAACCATACGGCGATTGATGTTCTAACCATTCCCCACCATTCAACCAACCCCCTCTCGCTCTACAGGGAGCCCCAATGCATCGGAGCCTATGTGCTCAATAATGTCGATGAGAAGGTCGAGATGATATTCTCATCCTATACCATCCTCGCAACAGGAGGACTCGGCAGGATCTATCTTCACACCACCAACCCTTCTTGCGCAACCGGGGACGGATTCGCAATGGCCTATAGAGCAGGAGCCAGATTCATCAATATGGAGTATATCCAATTTCATCCCACATCTCTCTTCCATAAGGATGCCGATGGCTTTCTCATTTCAGAGGCGATGAGAGGCGAAGGGGCGAAGCTAATGACAAGGGATAATGTTCCGTTTATGGATAAATATTCCCCCATGGGTGATCTTGCTCCCCGGGATGAGGTCTCAAGGTCTATCTATGAGGAGATGATAGGGAGAGGCGATTCTTATGTCTATCTCGATATCGCATCCTATGCCAAGATAGATATCAAGAAACGTTTTCCCGCCATCTATGAAAAGTGTTTATCCCTTGATATCGATATACTCAAGGGTCCGATACCTGTAGTGCCAGCGGCTCATTACAGCTGTGGAGGAGTGCAGGTGGATGGCTGGGGGAGAACGTCACTGAAGAATCTGTATGCTGCTGGTGAAGTTTCAGCAACAGGCATTCATGGTGCGAATCGATTGGCATCCACCTCGATGCTGGAAGGACTGGTATGGGGAGTAAGGGCAGCAAAACATATCACCGCTCACTTTGATCGCGAGAAACCATACAAAGAATCTGAAATCCCTCCTTGGCAGTTTCCTGAAAAAGAAGAGGAAGTTGACCCTGCTCTCATCCAACAGGACTGGTTGAGCATCAAGTCAACGATGTGGAACTATGTCGGCATTATAAGAACAATCAAGAGGTTAGAAAGAGGAAGGGCTGATCTCCGCTATTTGAAGAATAGGATAGACGATTTCTATAGAAAAGCCCATCTCCACCCAATGGTTCTAAATCTCAGAAGCGGCATTCAGACGGCCCTCATCGTGGCCGAAGCAGCCTTTGCAAATAGAAACAGCCGCGGCGCCCATTACATCAAATAGGCCTGGTTCCTTTCCCTACCTCATCACACTTGGGGGTTTGATTTCAACTTTGACATTCAAAAAAAGAACGAGATTACCCTCCTACTAAGGAGTCCATACTTGAGAAAACATGCTCTTCCAAGATTACCCGTGACCATTCGACAATCTCATGGCCGGCAGCCCTGTCGAACGGTCCTTCTTTTCCCAAGAGAGGAATTCCTCCCTTTTGTAAAGGGAGGATACGTAGGACGATAAAAAAACCAATCGGGGGAGATACGAATGCCAGTGAAGATCATTATTGACCGGAAAGTCAAGAAAGGGAAGGTATCAGATTTCTTGAAATTGCTCGAGGAATTGAGAAGAAAAGCAATTGGTGCCAAGGGGTATATTTCAGGAGAGACCTTACAAGCATCCGACGACCCTTACAACCTGATTGTGGTCTCCACGTGGCAGAGTGAAGATGATTGGAAAAAATGGGAAAAGAATCCAGAAAGGGACGAGACAGAGGCCAAGATTGCAAAACTGATGGTCAGGCCGACAAAAATGAGGATATATGTGAATCCTTAGATTGGTATTCTTCAGATGGAGATTAGACTTCCAAATCGGTGACCGTCAGCTTTCAAAGCTTTCTCAAAGTGAAAGATAGTAGGTGCAAGAGACATCCTCTATTATCATCCTTCCTTCCTGAACTCATTAGTTCTAGAATCCATATCGTCCTACTATATTTCAGGTAATAATCCTCAAAAAAGATAATTCTTATAATTTTTCTCTCATATTGACAAAAAAGATGGGTATAGTATAGTTGCTTTCAAATTACATGAATAACTATCTTACTTTCAGCCCACTGGGGCTTTGAAGATGACAGGTAAAGTAGAAATGTTAAAGGAACAAGCTATCTGTCGAATTGCGGTTATTGGGGCAGGTGCTGTTGGCAGTGCGCTAGGTGCGCTTCTTCATCGTGCTGGGCAGAATATAGTCCTCATTGGTCGTCCGGCGCATATAGCTGCAATCCGCCAGGATGGCCTTCGGGTTGATGGAGAAATGGGAGATTTTATGGCCCCGGTCGAGGCTACTGAGACTCTTAATTTTCGGCCTGACCTAGCCCTCTTGACGGTTAAGGCCCAGGACGTGGTTGCTGCCGTGAAAGCTAACCAAGCCTTCTTGAATGATGTCCCCGTTGTAACATTCCAGAATGGGATACGGAGCGATGATTTGGTTGCAAGCATTTTACCCCCGGAGCAAATTCTCAGTGCAGTAGTACTTATGAACGTTACCTACTTGTTACCTGGTAAAGTAACTGTGGTCTACCAGGGAAAGTTGATCCTTGGCCGTCCATTTGGGTCAAGAGATGGGAAACTCGAAGATGTTGCCCATATACTGAATCAGGCAGTTCCGACTCGCGTTACAGACAATATACAGGGAGCCCACTGGCTTAAGCTCATCGTTAACCTGAACAATGCATTGCCAGCAATAACTAATTACACAATGAGTCAGGTTTATGCGAACGCCTCTTTGTGCAACCTGGCCGTTGGCCTAATGCGCGAGGGGCTACGGGTGATCGAACGAGCGAACATCCGGCTGGAATCCTTACCTGAAGTCTCAGTTGGTTTAACCAAGCTTATGAAATGGATGCCATCAGGCATAGCCGGGCGCATCGTCGCTGCGAAGGTTCGCCGGCTGAAGACCGCGTGGCCCCGACTGGGCTCAACATTACAGAGTATCCAGCGTGGTCGTCCTACGGAGATAGACTACCTGAATGGCGAAATCGTGGAATTGGGGAAGCGTTATGGAGAGGCCACGCCATTGAACAGCAAAATAGTGGAGCTGGTACACCAGGTGGAGCGTACAAGACAATTTCTTTCGGTGGAAGAAATCCGGCAGGCTTTCACCTAATAACAAGAGCATGGCGGGTTATCTCTTGGCTCGTATCAATCCTCATTCCCCTCTGGCGAGAACCACAGGCTTCCTTATGCTTTCTTTTTATTCGTAATTATCAGCCTTCGAGGTTAGCTTGGCCTGAGAACTTGTAGGTGTAAGCCTCAACTTTGTAAGTCACAATTGCCGTATTCGTTATTCTTTTTTCCCAATGCCAATATGGAAAAGTTTCTCCGGGATTATGAGGTGGGAAATAATCAGTATGAGGGGGGAGGTCGAGATCTGCTTGGAAAGCCGGATGTCCGTCGCCTCTACCTCGGGGGTTGAAGGTTGAGATTACTTTTACACTTCGGGCAGAATTCGGAGCCTTTTCTGTCCGTATCGATTAAACTATTGGAGAAGAACATCACACATAGAGGATTTCCACAATGCCCTAATCCGTAGGTGTGACCCAATTCATGGACCGCTTCGGTTAAAGCTCTCTTATGAAAGAAGCTTTGGTCTTGAGGGAGGTTATAAAACTCCTGCCTCAGACGGGTGAGGGATATGACTGCCACTCTTTGGCTCGCCTCACCAAAGACGAAATTTAACTCCGGGACGTACAGATCATGGTCAACCATCCCCAAAATTTTTTCAAAAGGTATATATTCTTTTTCATTCATCAAGCCATTTAAGACCATTGTGGACAAATACTGATTTCTCTCTTTGTTGAAGGCGTAATGAGGTACGGGCATTCCTTTACCGACCCATACCTGTTTGCCAAATATTTTGCTTAAATCTTCCTTTAATACTTTGATGATGTTTTGGTCTACCTCACCAACGGCTACTAAAGCAATACCCATCTTAGGATCCTTTTCTTTTGCAAGCAGATCGATGCTTAAGTTCAAAAGTAAGATAAGTGAGAACATTAAGGCTCGGATAGCCATTTTCAATTAGGCCCCTCAATCCTCAACCATACAAAACCATTCCATTTGCTTCTCATCACAGTATATTTTGTGTGTTTTTCCATCACTTCCTTTGACTTTAAAGAACCTTTTTCTTACCCTATCTTCGATCCCTTCTTCAATCCACATATTCAGAATTGCAACCACTTCAATTTTTTCATTATGGACGAGGATGGACCGTGGGGTTTCCTCACCTCGATACCCCGAATAAGTAATGACATCAATTCGATTATCAGACATACCCTTAAATCAGACACCCCCCATCCCAACTTCTTCTAAAATTTCTAAGAAGAGATAGCCCTTCTTACTTCGTGTTATCTCAAAAAGCTTGATATCCTCTTTTTCCTTTATCTCTTTGTGATCAGCCCACTACATTAAAAAATAATGGTTGCAATCTCCATTATGATATATTTTCCAAAAAACAGGTAATGGACAAAGATATCTTCCTTTGCTCGTTAACTATGGATTTGGTCCAAGAAAAGCAGATTTCAAACAGATATCTTGATGTTCGGAGAAGTGCACATCTTGGCAAGATATATTCAACTTCTGGATGCTGATGCCCCCATATTTGGACCGTTGACTTCTTCAGTAGTCAACAATCGGGCTCTTTGGCCGTAGCAAAGCATGCATCATTTCGTAATCATCAGTCTCCCTTTATCTATTTACTTACTTTTGCTTGCACTAAACTTAACACGTTTTACAATTTGTTTTTCCTTGACATATAAATCCGTGTTTCGTATATTCACCCTACTCCAGATCAGTCAATTCACCCGAAGCTTTACAAACGTCTGACCTTCCCGATATCTGCCAAGCCTGCCGAACGATGCTGAGAATCGTGCTCGCAATGTTGGAATACTTGAAGCAAAGCGTCAGTCACAGCATTCAGATTGAAAGCGGCGGCACACAAGGAAACATTGCCGGGCTAATGCCTAGACTATTTTCTACGTGGAGTCAATGCATGTGGGGCCAGTCTTTGAGGTCTCCCAAGGTAAAGCAACACTGTTTCAGCAGGTAACCCTACTACAAATCTAAGACGCCTGCCAGGGACTCCTATATTGAACGCCTTGGTGGTGGAAAGGAGTAATGTCGTGAGCATGACAATTACCACCCATCTCTTCGAAGCCTTCCTCAAGTGCCCCACCAAATGCTATCTCCACTCGCTAGGTGAAAAGGTGACGGAAAACGCCTATGCCGACTGGGTTCGGACGCAGACCGAGTCTTACCACAGCGATGGGATCAGACGCCTGGTCGAAGGCCTCACAAAGAATGAGCGTGTAATCGCGCCGCCCGCGACGGAAAGCCTGAAGGCGACAAAGTGGCGTCTGGCAGTAGACTTTGTGGCCCGCGCACAAAACCTGGAATCCGTCCTTCACGCGGTGGAGCGGGTGCCATCCAAAGAGCAGGGCCAGCCTGCCCAGTTCATTCCCATTCGATTTATCTTCGCCAACAAGCTCACTATCCACGACAAGCTGTTGGTGGCTTTCGATGTGCTCGTATTATCGGAAATGATAGGCAGCGAGGTTCTCTACGGCAAGGTTATCCATGGAGACGACCATACCACGCTCAGGGTAAAGACTTCTGCATCGGCCAATGAGGTGCGAAGACTGGCCGGGAAGATAGGCGCATTACTGTCCACTCATTCGGCACCCGACCTCATCCTGAATCGGCATTGTGGCGAGTGCGAGTTTCAAACTCGGTGCAGGCAGAAGGCAGTGGAGGAAGACGACCTCACCTTGTTGTCCGCCATGACAGAAAAGGAACGCGCCAGGCTTCGAAGCAAGGGCATATTCACGGTCAACCAGTTTTCTTACACGTTCAGGCCAAGAAGGACGCCCAAGCGAGCAAAGAATCCTGCTAGGCCGCATTACCTCGCGCTGCAAGCCCTCTCGATTCGTGAGAATACGATTCACCTTCATGGGAATCCTCAGATTCCAGATTCAAAATCCAGAGTCTATCTCGACATTGAGGGACTGCCTGATAGTAAGTTCTACTATCTCATTGGGGCTTTGGTTGTTTCGGAAGGTTGTGAAACCTTCCAGACATTTTGGGCGGACCAAAAGTCTGATGAGCCAATCATTTTTGCCCAATTTGCCGAAGCAGTCTGTCGGTTGGCCGATTTTCGAATACTGCATTACGGAGACTATGAAGCCGTTGCCTTGAAACGGGTGAAGGCTAAACTACCAGAATGCCTTCATCCGAAAATTGATACAATTCTGGAACGAGCGACGAACGTATTGTCGATGGTCCATCCACACATCTATTTCCCGACATACTCGAATGGCCTCAAAGACATCGGACGCTTTCTTGGCTGTCAGCGAACACACGAAAGCGCCACAGGACTTCAGACCATAGTCTGGAGGGAAGGCTGGGAAGCAAACGGAGGACCAACCCTCAAAGCCAATTTGCTTGAATACAACCAAGACGACTGCCGTACGCTGAAGCACGTCTGCGAATTCATCAGGGCATTAACCGAGCCTGATGTTACGTCCCCCGGAGTTCATCATAATCTTCCCAAGATCATACGCACTGATGAAATGATCAAAGAACGACCACGTTGGGAGTTGTTTGGGCCGAAGGAATATGCATTGGAGGATCTCAAGCACGTCAACAAATGTGCCTACTTCGATTATCAGCGTGAGAAAGTGTTTCTACGAACACATCGTCAATTCAGGATCATCAATAAGCGGCGTCGAAGGCTGAAATGCACGAAGACTCATCCCAACAAAGTCATCGACATCGAATGCAAACGATGTCCAAGTTGCCACAAGAAGAGTATCGATCAAATCGAGCAGAGGAGTCGCCTGCTGATTGATTTGAAGTTCTTCAGAACCGGGGTCAAGAAGTGGATTACCAAGTTCCACTCCTACCGATACAAGTGCCGAAAGTGCGGCTATGTATTCAATTCGAAGGCCTTTTCTCGGGGAAGACCATATCGATATGGTCATGCTTTGATGAGTTGGTGCGTTTATTCTATCTTCTTTTGCGGGATGAACATGGACCGAACGCGGAAAGCGTTAGGAGACACCTTCTATATATTTGTAGACAACTCTCGGATGGTACGGTCGAGACGTTCCGTGAGTGCTGAGTACAAAGTTCTATATTCCGCTATTGTCGAGAGCATTGTGCAAGAGAAGATTCTCCATGTCGATGAAACCTCAGTAAAGCTCATAGGCTCAGAAGGCTATGTCTGGGTGCTTGCCGGCATGGACAAAGTCTATTATTTCTACAAGCCATCCCGTGAGGGCTCTTTCCTGGAAGAAATGCTCCATTCCTTTTCCGGTGTGCTCATCTCCGACTTCTACGCTGCATATGATTCGCTCCCCTGTGAACAGCAAAAGTGCTTGGTACATTTCGTGCGCGACATCGACGAGGATCTGCTGAGAAACCCTTTGGACACAGAACTGAAGGGCATGGCCCAAGAGTTTGGATCTCTGCTGCGAACAATAATCCAGACGGTAGCCCGTTACGGCCTCAAGAGGCGAAACCTGCGTAAGCACAAACCGGTCGTTCTGCGGTTCTTGGATTCAGTTGCGTCGAGGGATTTCTCGTCCGAACTGGCCGACAAGTACAAAAAGCGATTCCAGAAAAGTGGCTCAAAGATGTTCACTTTTCTTGACCATGATGGTGTCCCGTGGAACAACAACAACGCGGAGCATACTATCAAGCGCTTTGCGAAGTTTCGTACGCATGCCAATGGTCGTTTCACGGAGCGCTCTCTGAAAAAGTACCTTGTACTGGTGAGCATTTTTGAGACATGCGAGTTCAACAATGTCAACGTTCTCAAATTTCTGCTCTCGAAGGAGACGACCCTGGAAGGTTTGTTCAAGATGGCTGGGCGAAGGACTAAAACTCCAGGAGGCGCGCGAGTTGTAGCCAGATACGAGGAGAGCCCTCAGTTTTTGGATGAATTCATCCTCGCGGGGGCTTCGACTAAAACAATGCCACAGATGCAATTAGATAGCCGGGGGGGGAAGGTTCTTAGTCCCGCCTTTAACAAGACGCTGATTTCCAGCGCTATGCTCACTTTCAATCCTCGATTCTTGAATATGGTCCCCAGTAATGAATTGTGTAAGCAATAAACCGAACGGAAATAGATGGGGCTCCTCCTCTCTAGAGGATTTCAATAGCTCCTATGCATGGGCAGTTTTTTAAGATCAGAAAATCTAATGTTTGAAAAACATATTCACGCCAAGTTTTTCCCCGGAATGGGTTTTGCTGGCAAGCTATTCACGGGTTAGAGTTTAGGGAGAAATCTCTTCCTTCGATGGTCTTGACTTCTCTGTTAAGGTTTCTTGCCTTGCTGACGCCCGACCGGATGAGAAGGACAACGTTATATCTTGCAATTAATTTTTCTTGACAGACTATTCCCCTTCCAATATATTCAACCTATCTTAAAACAGGTTCTTATC
>JBEKDJ010000177.1:0-9224 GCA_050014415.1 Thermodesulfobacteriota bacterium
CTCATTAACATGGAGGGATATTTCTTCTTTACGAATGCTAAAGGCAAAAATGCATATGGAGTCTACACAATCACTGGAGCGATGTCTGAAACTGGAGTTTTCTCAGGGAAAATGAACCCGAATTCTGCTTCAGGTACATTCCAGTTTAGTGCAGCGAGTGATGACGGGAATAAATACGTCTTTAGCGGAGAAGTGGTAACACCATAAGCCAAGTTCAGCGACTTTCTATCCGGAAGCCACCTATCCGTGGACGAATAGGCGCCCTAGTACGGGATGTTGGCTCCCCTGCAAGGTATCTACTGGGAACTACGGGCAAAGTCCGTGGCTCTATCTCTTTGGGGGTTTGTCGATCAGCGAAATAAGCCACCCTTTTCCTTTCGGGAGCAGACCGCGGAAATAAGGGTTTCAGGCCTTTTTGATTGAATCATCATTCCTTTATTTCTCGATTCTCTTTGACCATGTCTCTGCCCAATTGAATTATTGCATTGATTCGGTCATCCTTTTCAAGGGATGGAATTCCCGATACTGCCTTCGACTTTGCAATCGACTGCTTGCAGTTGGTGGAAAGTTCAGGGCTTTGATTATTGCAAACACACAACGCCAAATTGCTCCACCTCTTCTCATCAAGGGAGGGAGTTGGGGCGGCGGTGCTGTTATGCTTGTTTGTTGCGTTTCTATTAGCAGGGCCGATTCCTGCGAAGGTTCTAACGTTGGCACTTAGACTTGATTGGTACTTACTTCGAATCCTAACCTAAACCTCAATTCTGACCCTGTGTTGGCGGTTTTAGAAAAGAAAAAACTACTGAAACAGGTCTTCTAGAAACCCTCATATTCTTGATAAAGAATGGAAAAAAAATGCCTTTTAGAGGAAATCAATTCTCTAATAAAGGAAAATAACTCGCGAATTTTAAACATTGTTTTCAAAACGAGCGAATTTGAAATACCATAACTATTTAAAAACATTATCATTCTAGTAATACTTCAATATGTACGCCAAATGGTATGAGTTTTGCTGGCAAATAGGAACGTGAGATACCTATTACAACAAGGATGCAACATACTCATCCCTGGACACAAACCACACAAACCAGAAGCCTGGAAGTTCTCTCGAAAAGAGGTGTAGAAATATGACTGTATATGAATTCTACCTACATGACAAGGAAAAAGGAGATAAACTAATTGGGGTACTTCCAGAGAGAAGAAATAAGAGAGAAAGAGTTAGCCATGAGTCGATCATGAATTGGATAAGGATGATATACAACGACGCCGATCATGCGAACAAGATATTTTACATTCAAGTAAAGTTATGAAGAATGTGCTCCACGAAAGAATACCCTTCCCACTCCCAAGAGTTCTGTCTCGGATGGATACCTCCGAGGTCTTAAGACTTGTCCCCCCTTGTGCTTTCCCCATGCCACAAACTCCCCAAACGGATTCCTGGATTCACTTTGAGAGATATCTGGGGATTGTATGACTTAGATGAATCAAAAAGGGTTGCAAATTGCCTTCAAATGCGCTAGTATTCCCTTCAGTCCTATTCGTAACTTTTTGAAATCAGATGAATTTTTGAAACCATTGACCAATATGTGATTCTTCACTCACTCGCAAGGAATGATATTATCTCATTTCGTGAGGATTGATGCACGCCGAATTCATTGCCATTGGATCGGAACTTCTTCTTGGCCAAATCGTTGATACGAACTCCTCTTTTATTGCTCGATTGCTTGTAGATAACGGAATCGAACTTGTTCGGACCACGACAGTGGGGGATGATATCGCTCGAATGAAAGAGGCTATTCGAGAGGCCATCGTTCGATCCCAGATCGTTATTACCACGGGAGGCATTGGTCCTACGGAAGACGATCTCACCCGGGACGCTATTGCTCAGGTCACCCAGCGGCAGCTCATCTTTCAGCCCTATCTCATGAAACAGATTGAGTCTCTCTTTAGGAGACGGGGCTTCCGCATGACGAATAATGATCGAAAACAGGCCTATATTCCTGAAGGGGCTATCCCCATCGAAAACCCCAAGGGGACAGCTCCAGGGTTTATGGTGGAAGGTTCTGATTGGTTGACCATATCCCTCCCTGGCGTCCCTTCAGAGATGGAATATTTGATGGGAAATGCCGTCATCCCTTATCTTCGAAAACGATTCGATCTCAAACGTCAGATCATTCGGTACAAGGTGTTACGTGCTTGCGGTTTGGGAGAAAGCGCCATCGGCCTCCAGATTGAAGATCTAATGAAAAGTCGAAATCCTTCAGTTGGGACTCTTGCCTCGGTAGGGGACATCAAGATAAGGATTACAGTCAAGGCTGACAGCCCGGATGAGGCATCAAATTTGATAGAAGCAATGGAACGAGAGATTCGAAATCGCCTCGGCGTTGTCGTCTATGGTGTGGGAAAGGAGACTCTTCAAGGAAATATCGTTAAGGAACTGGAGAGGCTAGGCTTGACATTGTCCGTGGTTGAGACCATGACCGGAGGGGTCATCACCCAGAAATTGGCGAGCGCAGAGAGTATCTCCTTTGTCCAAGGATTGGTCCTTCCCTCTGAGGGATCTCAAAGACGGTTTCTTAACCTCTCTCAAGAGGAATTTGCTTTATTCAACAAGGATCCCAAGAGCCTTACCGATTCTTTTTCGAGAACAGCCCGGGATGCGCTAAGAACCGATATCGGGCTGGCCATGTTTGGCAAGATCCTTGGAGGAGACGCGGATGGGGAATACCGAGCCGAAACCTACTATTCCCTGTCTACTCCCAATGGAACAGAAAACCAGGCATATCCTTTGGGTGGTGAGCCCCTGATTATTCGAGAGAGGTCCTCCATTATCGCCCTTGACCTACTGAGGAAATACCTCCTCAAGAAACATCCCTAATTCAAAATGTTGAGGTCCCAATTTCAAATTCATCTCAAGGCCATGATTCTAAAAACCTCTTTTGGTTTTGAGTTCTGTTCGGCATTCGAGCTTTGTCATTCTCATTACTTCCAGGATGAGAGGGTAAACAAGATGGCTAAGAAAACCATGAAATGTCCCAAATGTCAAGATGAAATTGAACTCTACCAAAACCCAATCCCCACGGTCGACATTATTATTGAGATCGCGTCAAAGGGGATCGTACTGATCAAGCGAAAAAACCCGCCCTATGGTTGGGCTATTCCCGGAGGTTTTGTAGACTATGGTGAATCTTTGGAAACCGCTGCTCTCAGAGAAGCAAAAGAAGAGACTAACCTAGAAGTTGAACTGATCAATCAGTTCCATACGTATTCAGATCCAAGGCGAGATCCAAGACACCACAGTATTTCAACAGTTTACATAGCAAAAGCTAAAGGGATTCCTCAGGCCAAAGACGATGCCATAGAAATTGGGATTTTCAATGAACAGAATCTACCGGATGAAATGGCGTTCGACCATCGCTCCATCCTGAGTGACTATTTCAATCTAACTGCCTAATGCCTTCTTCAACTTATTGATGATTGCGTTCTTTGACTCAATGCCTACAAAAAGAGGTTTCTTTTCAGCCTATTTGATGTTTTCAGGGGTATCAAGATATCTGCCTCGCCCGTACTAAAATCGATGACGTGGATACTCTGGGCTTACGTCGATTTTGCTTTTGCGTTGATGGCAAGGGTTGAGGATGGCTTTGGACCTCTAGTTCGGTTTGAAGGAATTGATATTCCCCCGCTCCTTTGAGAATCATCGGGATTCAAAGAGAATCTCTGAAATTCGACGAATCTTCTCCAGTCCCTTGATTTCGTAGGGGAAGAGGGGGGTTATGATCAATTTGATCCTATGGGAGTATTGATCCCTAAGTGTTTTGACGTAACTCTGTTGCATCTCACTTCGTATCTTATGAAAATTGCAGTCAGCCTCCTGAATCACGTAGTTAACAATCAAATAATTGATTTTTAATTGGTATTCATCAAAATCTTTGATGATTCTCTCCGTCTGCCTCACGCCAAGCGCTTCGGGTATGGTCACAATGATGAATTCAGATTTTTGTTGATCCCGAATAAAATGGACCACTTTTTCCGCCAAGTCCTCCCATCCACTAATGATTTCTAATAAGGATTTTTTTCCCCTCTTCAACTTCACAGTTTCCTTTAGTTTTTCAAAATAACTATATAAATTCATATAGAATTTTGTTGCAGCTTCAAGATGCCTCAGGAATATTTGAGGTAGGTGAAGAAGCCTAAGGGTGTGGCCTGCAGGGGCCGTATCCCAAACCACCAAATCATATTGCCCGCCTTCGACTAACTCCAAGATGTAGTTGAGCATGTATTCCTCTTCAATCCCCGGCGCTCCTCCGATATAGTCGACAAAATCGTAATCCAGTGAAGCAAAGGACGAAACGACCTCGTAGATTTCCGGCCCAAATCGCTCCTTCCATTTTTTTAGAACCACTTCTGAACTGATCTCAATGCCATATAAGTTCTTAGCCTTCTCAATTGGGGTCTCTTGATCACCAATCTCCATTTCAAAAATATCAGAAAGGGAAGGGGTAGGATCGCTCGAAATGATCAATGTCTTCTTTCCCAGTAGGGAGAAATGCAGCGCAATGGCAGAGGCACACGTTGTTTTGCCCACACCTCCCTTTCCACCAATCATAATCAGGCTTCTTGGCTCTTTATCAAGTTGGCTTAGTGAAGATTCCATCTGCATCCGTGAAGAAATTGATTTTGAATGTAATTAACCTTATAATAAATTGTTCTTTAGATCAAGATATTTGATGGATTCGTATGCTCGGAGGGAAGTCTTGCCAAAGGGATTTGTCGAAATCGAGCCAGAACTATGCAAGAACTGCAAATTATGTATCTCTGTCTGCCCCCAGAGATTGATTGGATCTTCTGATCGAATGAATCAAAAGGGGTATTACCCTGCCTTTTTTATTGAAAAACATTTAGAAAAGCAAGACAGAAAATGTACCGGGTGCAGTCTATGTGCAATTACCTGCCCGGAAATTGCCATAGAGGTATATCATGTCTAAGGTATTGCTGCGGGGGAACCACATCGTTGGAGAATCTGCGGTTCGAGCAGGGTGCCGATATTACTTCGGGTACCCGATCACTCCACAGAATGAAATCCCTGAGTATATGTCTCAGAGACTCTCGAAACTGGAGGGGGGGGTCTTTGTCCAGGCAGAAAGCGAGATCGCTTCAATCCATATGGTCATCGGAGCAAGTATGGCCGGAGGGAGGGTGATGACCTCCTCATCAGGACCTGGAATTAGCCTCAAACAAGAAGGTATCTCTTTTTTGTCTGCTTTGGAGTTACCTGCCGTCATCGTCAACATGACCCGTGGGGGACCGGGTCTGGGGAACATCGCCCCAGCCCAGTCTGATTATTTCCAGGCGACCAGAGGGGGCGGACATGGAGATTACCGCAATATTGTTCTCGGACCGAACTCTGGCCAAGAGCTTGCAAATCTGACATTTGAGGCATTCGATCTGGCAGACAAGTATCGAATTCCCGTCATCATCCTGGGAGACGGGATGCTCGGACAGATGATGGAACCCGTGGAGTTACCAGCAGAGATCCAAACGAAAGAATTACCCCCTAAGGATTGGATCCTGTCGGGTGCGAAGGGAAGGCCTAGCCGATTTATCCGTTCACTCATTTTAGACCCCTTTGAGGAGGAAGAGCATAATTGGAAACTGATGAGAAAATACGAAAGGATTGCGAAAGAGGAACCAAGATGGGAGACCTTCCTTGTCGAGGACGCAAAAATAATGGTTGTTGCCTTCGGAATCGCCGCAAGAATTGCAAAGGGGGCGATCAAAAGAATAAGAGAACAGGGGCTGAAAGTTGGACTCATCCGCCCCATCTCTCTGTGGCCTTTCCCATCTGATATCATTAAGGAATTTGCAAAGAGGGTAAGACTATTTTTCGTATTTGAAATGAACATGGGCCAAATGATGGAAGATGTGAGATTAGCACTCGAGGGAGACTGTGAGGTCCATTTTTACGGCAGGCCAGGAGGAATTATCCCCACTCCCTTGGAAATTTCGAGAGTCATCTCCAGCAAGTATCATCAGAAGAGATTGGGATAATCTCAATGAAAAAGGTGTTCTCTAGGCCTAAATCTCTAAAGGAAACCCCTTTCCACTATTGTCCCGGTTGTGGGCACAGTCTTCTACATCGGATCATCGGAGAGGTCATCGATGAGATGAACCTTCGGGAGAGAACTATCGGAGTTCCTCCAGCAGGCTGTGCGGTCTTGGCATACAATTATTTTGACATCGACATGGGAGAGGCGTCTCATGGAAGGGCTGCAGCAGTAGCTACAGGGCTGAAGAGGGCAATGCCAGATAGAATCGTTTTCACCTATCAGGGGGACGGGGATATCGCTGCTATCGGGACTGCTGAGACCATCCATGCAGCAGCCCGAGGAGAGAACTTTACTACGATCTTTGTCAACAATGGAGTCTATGGAATGACAGGCGGTCAGATGGCTCCGACCACCGTCCTAGGACAAAACACAACCACCTCCCCCGGGGGCAGAAGAGAGAAAAGGGATGGCTTTCCCATCGATCTCAGCAAAATGCTGGCGGTGGCAAAGGGGAGTGCCTATGTTGAAAGGACTGCTGTCAACTCTCCTGCTAACATATTGAAAACGAAAAAGGCGATTGCAAAGGCGTTTCAGATTCAGTTGGGAGGATATGGATTTTCCCTCGTCGAGGTCCTATCCCCTTGCCCAACCAATTGGAAGATGGATCCTGTTGAAGCCTGCAGATGGATCGGCGAGGTGATGACGATCAGCTTCCCACTTGGAGTTCTGAAAGACGTCCTGGGAGCAAAGCAAGATGCTCATTAAGACTATCTTCTCCGGATTTGGCGGTCAGGGAGTCATCATGATGGGTTACCTCCTTGCGATGGCCGGGATGTACGAAGAGAAGAATGTCACCTGTTTGCCTTCCTATGGAGCAGAGGTAAGGGGAGGAACTGCCAATTGTACCGTTGTCATCTCGACTGAAGAAATTGCGTCTCCGGTCGCGTCAGAACCGGAGTTCGCAGTTTTGATGAATAACCCATCCATGTTCCGATTTCAAAACCAAGTCCTATCTGGAGGGACGATCTTTCTAAATTCGAGCATGATTGAGTCAAGACCAATTCGGGGTGACTTGAAGATTTTCGAGATTCCAGTCAACGACTTGGCCAAACAACTTAATGAGGAGAAAGTGACGAACATGATCATGTTGGGCGCCTTTGTAAAAAAGTCTGGATTGGTATCCTTGGAAACCACGGTACGGGCTGTCAAAGATACCTTTGGCAATCGAAATCCAGGGATCTTCCAACTGAACAAATCTGCGTTGGCGGTAGGATATGAATATCTGGAATGAGAGGAGGGAACTTAGGTGCCTGTCAAAGAAATCTTGGTCAGCCTAGAGAATGTTCCGGGGAAACTTTCTGAAGTGAATGATTATCTGGAGCAAAATGGGATCAGTATTATCGCGCTAAGTGTCGCTGATAAGGCAGGCGGTCATGCCACTCGACTCGTGGTTAGTGATCCTGAAAAAGCAGCAAATGTCTTGAAAAGTCACGCCTATTCTGTCAAGATGGCCGACGTGTTAGCCGTGGAGGCTCCTAATCATCCGGGAGGCTTAAAGGCTGTTCTAAAACCTCTTAAAGAGGTCTCTGCTAACATCAACTATTTTTATACCTGTCTTGGCATAAGGGAGCATGCAGTTCTGATTATAGGTGTAGACAAGATAACGGAGGCAGTCCAGATTTTGAAAGAAAATTGGGTTCACACGTACAATGAGGAACTCTACGAGTCATGATTGAAAGAGTTAAATATAACTATGCAGCCCTGAGATAACATAGTTGACTCCAAAATAAGTGAACAAAACAGCAGCAAATCCAAAGATGGAAAGGTAAGCCGCCTTTCTTCCTTTCCAATCCCTGGTGAGCCGAGCATGTAAAAATGCGGCATAGATGAACCAGGTGATCAGAGACCAAGTTTCTTTCGGATCCCAACTCCAATAAGTTCCCCAGGCGTAGTTTGCCCACGCCGCACCTGTAACAATCCCTAAGGTTAACATTGGGAAACCGATGACTATCGATTTGTAGTTGATTTCGTCGAGAATAGGGGCGGAAGGCATCCATTTTGCTACCCCCCCTGTCCCAGCCTTCTTTCCATCCTGCATCAAGTATAGAATACTAATTCCGAAGGATACAGCGAATGAAGCATATCCCAAAAAACAGGTGATGACATGGATAGCCAACCAATTGCTTTGCAGCGCCGGCACAAGAGGAGTGATTCTTGAATCGATGCCAGGCATGATGGAGGTAAGAGCAATTGCGAGGAAGGCAAAAGGAGTGACAAAAACCCCGATCATTCTCTGGCGGTATTTGAATTCGAGAATTAGGTAGACCAAGACGATCGTCCATGAAAAGAAAATAAGGGACTCATACATATTGGACAGAGGCACATAACCATACCCGGTTTGGTGTGTTTCGATCCATCGAAATATTAAGCCCGCGGAGTGAATAACCAATCCAGTCGTCAGCAGAGAAGTGGAAAGAACACCCAGCATCCGGTTTCGGGAGGTGGCAAAGACGAGATAACCTACCGAACTGATAAGATAGATGCCCATTGAAGCATTGAAAAATGTTTGGCTCGAAATGGGAAATTCCATGATTGACTCGGTGAAGAAGTTATCGTTTTAAAATAACAGACCCAGATACAGGATGTCAATTCCTGCCGAGGGAAGGTTCATTTGGACATTATGCCTCAGACTTCTGACCTAAGAACAAAAAGGAGGAACTGGCCTGAGAAAATCCGGGAATGAAGGGGAGATTCGAAAGAAATAGAAGACAGTAGACAAGAAGGGGAGAGGGGAAACAGCACGACAAGAAGGTTTAAGAACACTGCCAGGGGCAATTTCATAGATAGAAAGATCTGTTGTCTGAGGTCTGACCCGTTCGCCGAACAAGTTTTTCGGCAGGTGAGGGTCCTGCGTCATAAATGGGGCTAGGGAAAGGAGAAATAGGATTGAAATTACTTCTTTTCTACAATCCTTTTCTTCTCCAAAGGAATGTCAGTGCGGATGTCCTTCCTTTCCAATTTGGGCTTTTCAGAGACGTGAATTTTGTAGGTTGCTTTCAACAATAATACGCCATCGTCTTTGTGCCGCTGAACGAACTTTTCGATATCCAAATACTCTTGGCCTTTAAAGATATTACGGCAGTTCCTCAGCAGATAAGCCAAACCGACATCATC
>JBEKDJ010000178.1:0-9213 GCA_050014415.1 Thermodesulfobacteriota bacterium
TCTTTGAAAGGAGCAAAAACCGAAAAATAGTTATTTCTGAAAGTATTTTCGTATTTGTAGCCGGGGCCTGGACCCGGGACAAGAAAATGGCAACTGAATCATCGAGTTTAGTCTTCCAATCCGATAACCCTTTGATTAGTGGAATCGGTCGAGTCCTAAGTCGGGTATCGGGTTTCAAAGAAATGGCCCGTGCTTATTACTTTGAGGTTATTCTATCTCCTTATCGATGCCCGGATTGCAGTGGTAGGCTACAAATGACCAGCCAAAGCCAATGTTCCTGTTCCTGTGGGAAGACCTTTGATCCTACCCTTACGTTTCAACAGAGTTCTTGTTGTTCTGCCAAATTGGTCAGGAAGACCTTTCATTATGCGTGTTCCCGGTGCCATCAGACCGTTCCCTCCAGGTTTCTTTTTGATGAGAGACTTTTTGACAAAGCCTATTTCCGGGAAATGATGCAACAGGCCAGGGATCGAGAGAGGAAAAAGAGGGAAGAATTAAAGGCTATTCTTTCCAGTTCAAGGTCGGACAACCTTATCCTGTTGGAAGAGCCTTGTCTTGATTCTATTGCCGGTCTGACAGAAGCGTTAAACGGTTTCATTGGAACAGAGGTATCAGGGGTTCAGGATTTCTTGTCCAGACCGGGTTTTTCCCTTGAGGATTACCGAGGCCATTTGCTTTCTGTGATTGGAAACAGATCCGTACTCTTTTCGGATATTACGCCTCTGATTAAAGATTGGCGGAAGGATAAAATCTGGCGTTTTGTAACGCTCATTTTCATGCGGCAAGACCGAGAGGTAATGTTGACCCAGGATGGTTTGGATATTCTGGTGGAGAGGTTTACAGAATGAAGCTTACGGTCAAAGACAGAGACTTCCTGGAAAGGCTTAAACGGTTCCTTGAAAAAAAGGAATTGAAAATCAACCTTAAGGAGGATGGACTAAAACGGTTTGTCTTACGCCAGAACTATGGAGACAAGGTGGAGAAGGCTTTCGGTATGACTCGCCAGGGAGTTCGGTGGCGGTTTCATCACTTGTTTGAAATTTACATTGATGCTTACGAGGCACTGTTCTGGGTAGAAAGTCACTTTGGAACAGAGCTTCGCCAGATGGCTTTGGAGATAGCTAGGGAGCGGGTGGCCCTTAGAAAAAAAGCCTCCTCAAAGGGGGTTTTTGAGGCTTATCGTCGACAAAATGGGTGTCCGAAGCCCAGATGAACACCATGGAGAAAGTGAAGCTTTTCGCCCTCCTAAAAATTCCATATTGAAATTCATGGAAGGGGTGAATAATCCCCTTTGGACAATAAGGGTTTGCCACAGGGACCTCCTACCATGGCACCGGCAGTCCACGATCGCACAGTTTTCGGGAGGCCTCAATTGACTTCAAAAGAACAGAATCCAAAGTCAAAAATTTTAACGGCAATGAGTTATTCGGTCATTGCGTTGGATGACCTGTTTGATCCAAAAGGGGTAGGGTAAAATCATGGCAAGGACTAAGATTGAGTTCAATGCCAAGAAAATCGATAAACTTCAGGGGCTTGATGAGTTAGCGCTATTGCTCTTTCCTGGGAATAGGAGGCACCAAAAGGTTTTCTTGGCGATCTTCATCGAGATCAAATACACCGATAATGGATTCCTCCCCCATCTTCGGCCTTTATGTGAGAAATACGAATTCTCGCCCAGAATGTTGGAGATAGTTCGTTCCAAAATGAAGCGCATGGGACTCATTGATCATGTTTCGAGGTTCTCAAGGGCTTACGGTTATAAAGACGGTTGGGTTCTCTCCACCCGATTTTCGCATTCTTTGATCCGGTTGGCTGAATTAGCTCGAGAGTTCAAAGACAAGAAGGATCCCTTACAAGAGCGTAAGGACCGAGACCTGTTCAGGTATCTATAAAAGAGGCTGTTAAACCATAAAAGAATTTGTCAAAGTTTTCCCCGGCAGTCCCGGTGGAGCGACAAGTTCTACGATCTTTCTTCATTGTGGCTCCTAACAATGCGAAAATCACTGACGCTTTTATACCCCTCGTGCCGGAGAGACAGCGCGAACTCTTGGGGACTACCTCCCGAATCTACGATCGTGCGAGCCGCTGCTAAATGCCTCTCAGCTATCTCCGAGGCAGAAGCTTCTTCATCGAATATCGCATCGGGTTTAACAAGGCAAAGGTGCTCAACCCATGAGTCTGGCCCAGTCTCCTTGTACCCAAAAATTGATGGCATATAACCACCGCGGCCCCCATAACTGCCGGATTCGTAACGAAAGCGCCCAGATGGGAGAGGAGCCTCCCTCATGTGAGCCTCTTTAGCCTCACAGCAATGCTTATATTTTTTGCCGCTCCCACACGGACATGGAGGGTTTCTTCCAATTTTCGCCATGCGATGCTCCCTGAATATGCCTTTATCTTTCTATCTTACTTGTAAAACTATTTAGGTCAGCGGTGGCTGTAAGCCACTCCTTCGCCTCCCTTCTCTTTTAAGACCACATACCACCCAAGTTCGACAGGAGCTCCCTTTAAGTGCTGTGATTATACTGAGAAAACAATTAGTTGTCAAATTTGCCCGCAGGGCTTGTGCCTCTCCCATGGGCGATTCGTAGCGTTTCTGGAGCGGACATTTGGGTAGACGGCGGGTATCTCGTCTTAATGGTAGACTGGGTTGTTAGAATGCGCGAAGATTCTTCAGAGTTCGTAGGTTGAAGGGCTGGAAATTTCTCTTGAATCCAACTTGCCGGACTTTTCTAAGGGAGAATAGACCCCTGCCGAGACCGTAAGGACCTAGATCTGTTCAGGTATTTGTAATAACCTTTCCTTCATTCCGCCTGTTTAACCTTTCCAAAAACAGCTCAAATTGGCCTCTTTCCTCTTTTTCTGCACTTTTCGCAACATTTTTTTTCACCAAAATAGGCTGAATGAAAGACTAACAGAGGTAAGTGGTGCAGAGCACAAGTTTAAAAGCATTTTCTTAGAACTTTTCGTTCTCATTCATGACAGTATTCTTTGTGTGGAGTTAATTTTGTGATTTTGAATTCTGACACGCGTTTTGGAGTTAAAGGATTAATCCTCTCTGGAGAAAGGGTTCTTCTCCTTCGGAAGCCAAACGGGGAATATGACCTTCCCGGAGGACGTCTTGAGATTGGAGAACGGAGTAAGGATGGTCTAAAAAGGGAGATCCTGGAAGAAACCGGATTATCAAAGGTTGAAGTCTATGATTGGTTTGCTTGGTGGGCGTTCATTAACCGGCAAGGTATCAAAATCATGGGGACTACCTGGCTCTGTCTTTTTAAAGGAGGTCGGATTGCTTTAAGTTCCGAACATTCAGGGTATACCTTGAAGCCTCTGAATGAACTTAAAGGTCTCGGTATCTTTTCAAGGTATGCTTTGGATGAGTTTGACGCTTATTACGCAAGACAATTCGGGGAATGGAGGAGGTCAGATGGAGCATTGGGATCATGTTGATTATTTACCGGTTGGGTGGAACGAATCGGAAGACCTGACGGATAAGGTTGAGGAAGGCGACACAATTCTAGAATTGTTCATCAATGTATATTTAGACCAGTATCGCCCTCAGGAGTTTATTGTAGATGATTTTTCTTTCGACGCCTTTATACCCCCGTGGGATAACTACGAAGATCAACTTGAGCAAATGAGACAAGAGGAACGTGGCAAAATGGTTCAAGAGAGGCTTCCGTAAAGAAAGGAATTTACGATGGTGATGGTCAAACTAGGTCACGGACAGTCAGTTCGGCGGGATTTGATCGAATCCATTCTAAGGCCAGATGGATCCTCGATGAAAAACCTGCGACAAGAGTACAAGGAAAGGGGGCGCCTGATCAATGCGACCTTCGGGCGTAAAACTCTAAGCATGATCCTTACGACTACGGGTAGGCTCTATCTCACCGCCTTCCAGTCCGAGACTCTGGAGGCCCGGGTGAATAATTCTAAGGTGCATAACAAGGATAATGACTTTTGAAGCATGGTGGTCTATTCCATGCCACTGGGAATTTCTGTATTCGATGGGGCTAAAGCATCCAAGTCCATGACCAAATATTCGAAGGCCAGCGATAAGCACAAGAGGGCTTTTGGGATGTCGTTCGTGTCCAAACTTGATGTGGATTTCCATGAACCATCCGGCGCTTTGTACCTTTTCTGGAAAGCAACCTTCTTAATCTTGATCGTCTTTCCGTTTTGCTGGATCTCGTTTTCAAATATCGAGGCCTCAATGGCCCCGGCTCGGAATCTTTTCTCAGGTTTTGGCATGCAGATCACCTCAGTAGGTACCGGGAACACGTCAGACTATTTATTCTTTTCCATTCTGAATTCGTTAGCTTATTCAATAATTTATAAAAAATGTTTTTTGCCTCTCAATAAAAGCCTCAAGTTTTGGATTATAGGGATATGCGCACGATGAAATTCCTCATGAGGTATTCCGGAAGAAGGAGGGGTTGAACCATGAAGAAGAAACCTTCAGATGCGGCCATCACTGCAGAGGCCTTGGATTTCTTCAAATCTATAAGGGAACAATCTCCTGACGGTAATGAGCTAGTCATCGAAATCTTGGACAAACTATATAAGGATCTGCATGAGAAGCTTCTCGGAGACGTTCTCCAAAAGTCCAAAGGGCAAAACATGAATCCGCTTGGCCGGAGAAATGAAGCTCGCAGGCAAAGGGTGACAAGTGGGGGTAAAGAAAACAAGGCTGGAGAGCAAGGGGAGGGAGAAGAATAACAAGAACCACTCTTCTATTCAGGAAGGGCCTATCAGGTTCTTTCCAACCCGGGAGGGTTTTGATGAGCAATACAGCAGGATTAAAGGCCGAGCTAAAGGAAGTGGAGGAACTTGCCAAGATTCCAGCTCATCTCAGTGCCGATGAAGCCAAAGGATTTAGGGATTCATTTATTCGTACCAAGACCGTGCAGACCACCCTTCGCAAGGATCAGTTGCGTGACGAAATTAGTCAATGTGTCGATAAAGAAAAAACGATTAAGGAGGAAAAAATGAAGCGCGGAAATGTGTCTGAATGGTTCACGCTGGAGAATCTGCTCAGGGTCTTTCTTTTGGGTTGCCTTCTTCCATTCGGGTTCGCCGGGGAGTTTTGCCTTTTCCATTACACAATCGAACCCTTTGATCTCGGAAAACTGGAGACCAACCTGGTAGCGTTAATGCTGACCTTCATTACGTTGGAGGGGATGAATTATTACATAACGAGTCTCCGCAAGAAATTTCCAACCCTTGAGGATCACCTATTCCTGATTCTCGGGTGCGCCGCATTCTTCCTGCTCGTTATGATCACACTCCTTGGGGCAGATATCCGGGAGAAGCTCTTCCATCTCTCAACTTTAAAAAGTCTGGCCTCCTCTCCCGAAGAGATCGTCAGGGTTGTCGAAGATTTTTATAAAGGAGTTGCGAAGAGCTTCATGGCTCTTATGGTGTGTCTGAGCATTTCGGTGATGATCGTAAGCGGTCTGTCGTGGCACGACCTCCGCAACAGGTTCTTTTCCGCAGTGACACTCTTGAGCCTCCACATGGCCCATGAAGCAATCCGGCGGCAAATGCAACGTTTTAAACAGGAGATTACCGACCTGGATATTTGGTTGCAGGAAATTCTCTTTGCATTTGATGCCGCTTACAGTCGTGAAAAGGCGTTTCCATCTCAAGGAAGAGGGGCCTCCGGGAATATCTTCTCCAGGTCTAATTCATCCCAGGATGGCGTGAAAGTGTGGAAGCTAATCAGCCTAACTATCTTATTGATAGTACTTGTATTGGTTCTCTTCTTTGCCTTCCGGGGTGTGGCCAGAAGCGAAAGCATCATCGGTTTTGACCTTTCTCAAAGCATGGGAGTAAGTAACTATACGGGCAACGAAACTGAGACTCAGCAGAATTCCAAGGCGGTAGAAGCCTATATTCAAAACAATGCCTCTCCCGGGGAGAGGCTTATAATCTTCGGTATAACTGAGAGAACACATAGCACCCCATACATTCTTCTCGAAGGGACTATATCAACCAGGCAGGGTGCGTTCGGACAGGAGGTGGCCCGAAGCAAGATGGAACTCTTGAAACAGTGGCGAAGTCATCAACTAAAACCCATTGCTCCGCAGACCGATCTATTCGGGGCCATGCAGTTGGCAGAAATCCTCTTCACGAAGAATTTCAGGGACAAGAAACTCATCCTTCTCAGTGACCTTCGTCAATACGGGCAGGGATTTGATTTTGAGTCCCCTCAAGTTCTCGATGCAAACAGGCTTTTTAAGGAGGTGATGCAGAAGGGTTTGGTTGCCTCATTAGATGGGACCACGGTTTGGTGTTTAGGGGTTCATGGTGCCGGGAAGACGCCTACCTATTGGAAAAGTCTTCGCGAATTTTGGACTCTCTATTTTCAACAGGCAAAGGTAAAAGAACTGAAGGCTTTCACACCAGAAAGGAGGTTCAGCAATGAGTAGAGGCTTCGTAATAGGAGATATTGCAATTTTGGCAGCGGTGGTTGTGGTGAGCGCTGCCCATTTGTTTCAGAAGATGGGAAAGGTTGGCTTTCCGAAGGACCACGGTACGCTTTCCGTTGCTCCCTTGAGCTACGATCTCGATTCGAAAGAATCCTTGGTCATGCCTGCTTATAATGAGGCAAGCCCCCCCTTGGATGGTCCTTCGCACCTGTTAGAGACGATAATAGGCATTCACGAATCTTTTCCCTTTTCGTCCGAAGCTTTTGGCGCTCTTGATGGGTTCGCGCCCCTGGAAGTCCCTGTTAAAAAGCCCATGGAGCCTGTGCCGGAAAGACCTCTCCTTCCTGCCCTCTCTCAAAAGGTGCCTCAGCTTCCCTTACTGAATCAGGCTGCTCAGGAAGAACCCGCTAAGAAGAGCCTGGATGCGAACAGCTTAAAGAATCTCCTGGCTGTCTTCGAAAATGGTGGCATGAAAGTGAAAGAAGTCGAAGCCCTTCCCTCGGGCGCCACAAAAATTACGTTTGACGAGTTCATGGACACCAGGAAGGTCCGAGAGCCCGAACTCGTTAGGGTGCGAGGCAAGCGATGAACGAAGTCTTCATTGTTGAAGGACAATGCATTGTTCTTGATCCAGGGCCGGAGATGATTCCTCCTTTGTCCATAATGTGTCCAGGGTTTAAGGTGGAATCGGTCCAACCCGGCCCATGGTTCACTCCCAAGTTCCGAGAGTTGGCCAAAGAGGAAGTAATCCTGCAACGGCCCCTGTTCGAGCTTGACTTTGAAGGTTTGAGGGAGGCCTTTTTCAAGAAAGTACCGCCTCTTGCTAAGCCAGATGGTGAGTACAAATATTCAAGGCTTAAGCTTCTGCATGCCCTCTCTCTGAATGAGTTGAGTCATTGCCGGCTGTGTGGTTGGGAGTGCGGGATTAACCGTTTCTCAGGCGAAAAGGGTAAGTGTGGTTTAGATAGTCAAGTGTTCGCTTCCGATCCCTTTATTCATGTTGCCGAAGAGTCAGTGATTAATCCTGCCTTGGTAACCAATTTGGCAGGGTGTTCAATGCGTTGCATTTATTGTATCGCTTCCAAGACTTGGGACCCGGAAAACTTCAATCCTTTGGATACCAAGACCTTTTGGGAAAGGATAAAAGATTTGATGACGGAGCAGATTCCAATCAATACCATTGAATTTACGAACCCTACGGAGTCTTTGCCCGGCGTAATCGGGCTTTTCGCTTCTGCCCCCAGTGATTTCAATCTGCCCGTTGTTATGAATTGTCACCTTTACGGCTCAGAACGCTTTTATGAGATAGCCGCTCCTGTAACGGACATCTGGCTTCCGGATCTGAGATACGGAAATGACGCCTGCGCTAAGACCTTGAGCAAAGTGGACCATTATATGGAGAAGGCGCGGTTGGGGTTAGAGGCTATGCGAAAGTCTGGTGCTAAAATAGTGGCCCGCATTTTGGTGCTTCCTGGCCATGTTTCCTGTTGCCATGAACCTGCTCTGGAATTGCTCTCTGGATATAAAGATTGCTTATGGGTCAGCATTTTAGATCAGTACATTCCGGAACACGAGGCCCATCTTGATCCGGATTTGAGCAGGCGTCCTACGCAGGAGGAATTTGAAAAGGTGAGGTATTTGGTTGGAAAGTGTGGCTTACGGAATATTTTGGAAGATCCGAAAGACTTTTGGAAGTGACAGAAATCAAAAATCAATTCCGGGATTGAGAAAGGAGGACGACGATGGAAAACACGGCAGGGAAAGTAACACATATGAACCAAAGCAAAATTGAGCCTTTTTTTGAGTCTGACAACAGTATCGAGGCCCAGATCATCAAGAGGGCCTTGGATGGATTTGACCAAAAGGATAAGCTCATTGCTAACGCATTAAGAACATTCATGAGTGCTCACGAAAAGGCCGTCAGGGAAGAAGAGAAAAGAGAGATTGTCAAAAAGATTGAATCCGAGCAGGCCCTGGATGCTGTTGTGAGATTGCGTCGTGCAGAGATTGAGATGAGAGTGGCCGATTCCCGTCTGAAACTCACCCAGAAGAAATTCGCTATTGCCCTGGAAGATCTCAAATTGAAGCTGGAAGAATTTGAAGGGATCGAAGAGGAGGAGTACGATTGGAACATCGAGAAATTACTAATCTTGAAGAAAAACAAAGAGAATGAGGAGGCTGTGTTTCGAAAGATTTATGAATTCGCCAGGTCGATGGCTGACGGAACCTCAGAGGTTCCGCTCCGGTCCATTCGCAAGGGTGATTTGCCTGACCATCTCACCCAAGCCATGAACGAAATCAAGACCAACATGAAAGCATTCTTAAAGGATCTGGCAGAATTTTTGATGGAAACGAAGATCGAGGGTCAAAAGAAAGTGATCCAGATTTGTGAAGATCCTGACCTTGCAAGAGAAGTTGCTTTTGATGACGAAGAGCCTGCACCGCTTAAGTTTCTGGCCACAATCATCCTCAAATATGTCAATAAGAGTGTTTAAGATATCAGGGAAGGGAGCCATGGAAGAGAAGAACGGTCATCTGAGATTTTGGGAGGAGTTGGCTAAAGAAGTCGAAGGGAAATCAGGTGGAAAGCGCTATCTGAACAAGTTGAAAAAGAGTTATTCGGAAGCTGACTTCGAAGGCGAAGAAGTTCTTTGCCTGAAAGGGGGGCCTTCCTATCAGAAAGCTTTGGAAATGGTATCTGCGGACGTTGAATTCTTGGCCTGCATTGAAAAGTTAAGGCATGCTGATGAACGCCGCAAGTTTAAAGAAAAGGAATTCTGGC
>JBEKDJ010000179.1:0-9169 GCA_050014415.1 Thermodesulfobacteriota bacterium
ACAATTACACCCAGTACGACCAGAATAATGTAAAGAGTCTGGGCGACTTCCTTTTGGACATCGTCCAAATAGATTCCTGAACCGACAATCCATCCCCAATCCGGGAGCAGCTTTACATAAGAGATCTTCGGCACCGGCTTTGCGGAGCCTGGCTTGGCCCAAAGATAATCCACAAAGCCTGCTCCATTGGTCTTACAGGTCTCAACCATAGCAACGAAAAGTCGCTTACCATTAGGATCTTTATAATCCGACAGATTCTTACCATCCAATTCTGGTGTGATGGTATGCATGACCATGCGTGGTTCCGAATCATTGATCCAGAAATAGTCATCAATGTCATAGCGGAGATTCTTGATGACCTCCTGGGCCTTCCTTTTGGCTTCCTCCAAAGGCATGGCTTTCGATTTAGTCTGTTTTGAATAATAGTCCAGAACACCCCAGGCCGCTTCGACCACATGTTTTGTCTTAGTGTACTTTGCATCATACAGAGTTCTCTGAACCTTTGGAAGGATCCACGCAAAGATAAGTGAAAAGCAAAAGATGATAATAATACCCATTAACATGATTCTTGTCGAAAGTTTGAATCTGTGCAACATTTCTTTTTCCCCCTTTCCCCAAGTTGATTGGGAATAACCGCTGGCTATGCCGCCTTCTCACATACGTTTATCTCATCAGCATTTAAGACTCGACTGATGTCAAGAAGGATTTTGACCCCTCCGTTCATCTTCGCCATCCCCAGGATATAATCCGTATCCATCCTGGCTCCAAACGTCGGCGTCTCTTCAATGTCATTGGCCTTGATGTTCAGTACTTCCGAGACCGAATCGACCACATTCCCTATCAGGACAGACCCTCCCTGTCGTCTTATCTCCACCACAATAATGCAGGTCCGCTCCGAATACGCCACCTCTTCCATTCCAAACTTGAGCCTGAGGTTAACTACTGGAATCACCTTCCCTCGAAGATTGATCACTCCCTTGACAAAGGGGGGTGTCAGTGGGACCGGTGTGATTGGCATCATCCCAATGATTTCCTTTACCTTCAGGATCTCTATCCCATACTCCTCTCCTGCCAAAGAAAGGGTCAGGTATTTCCCCTCCTTCTGCACCATCATCTTGACTGCCTGGCTCCCGGTGTGAATCATTTCTTCCATCCTTCTCTCACCTTCCTCTCTCTGTTCTTCTTGATCCTTCTTGCTAAAGTCGTTTTTGCCCAAACCATTCCCTTCTTTGCCTTGATATGCTCGATGACTTCATCCATGTCGAATCGCCATGAATCTCCAATTTTGAATCCCGGAAGCTCACCATTCAAGGCAAGCTTATAAATAGTTGAATCGCTTAATTTCAAATAATCGCATAATTCCCTTGCCGTAACGAGATGGGCCATGATGGAATTTCCTCCCGTCAATTGAATCTAGGGAATAGAGAGATTCCCACAATCCATATCTCCATTCTTCCCTTCTCTTCCCTTCACAAAGCCCAGATTTTCTTACTGCAATGTTTCCTGTGATGGATAAAACTCACAATCAGATAAGCATATTCCGTGCCAAAAAGCTTATATCATGGTAATGGGGCGAATTAATAGTAGAAACAAAGGATTGTTGGAAAAAGGGTTAAGAAGGAAGAACGAACAATCTGTCAAAAATGGGAGAATTTGTTTTATCTTCGGTATTAGAGGTTCCCTGCCGTTCTTCAGCGACTTCATTATAAGATTTCTGGGGAGATCTCCATCAATCCTGCTCAGAGTTTTCTAAAACTCTTCGTTCATGAATCTTGGCATTCGAGAGAATTGATCGACAAGGTACTTCCTAGTCAAACGTTCAAAAGATGGCATGAGAATCCTGGTAGGTGACTAATAACTTACCATTTAGACGCAAGAAATTGTCAGAAGGAGGATTTCTTTGTGAGATATCTGGAAAGTGATTTTTGTTCAGAGCGGAATTTTCCTCTATCACGACTACGGTTTGCGTTATCTCACCAGGAGAACACCCAGGACTATTTGGACTGGAAGCCACTCATGAAGAAGGCAAGCAAAAATCGTGACTGATCGATCATTTACTGACATTCCTCGCCTTTTCAGGACTTTCTGTCCTGTTATAATTTCCCTGTCTCCAGACTCGATTATGGGACGCAAAGACCTCTTTACTCAGGGAAGGATAGATAAATCATGGGGTTTAAAGGACATACGGAGTAAAAAGCGATTAAATAATAGGGGTCTGGAATGAAAATTGCACTCCAAAGGTTGTATTACAAAAATCATGCAATGTGTGTGACATGAGCGACGAGAAACTCACCCTTAATGACATCGCCGCACTGATTGTTCAAATTGAACCGACCGACCTGGCCGATTGGGCCCGTGTGCGAAGAGCGCTCAACGTCATCGCACAGTCCTCCCCAACCTCCGCTCAAAGGCCTATTGCAGAAGCGATACAGAAAATCGAACGGATGGCAGGGGGAAAGGCCTCTGACCCATTCGATCTCCTCGCCGACATAGGCGCTCTTGTAGAGGAGGCGATTGACGCGACGGAAAAATCAGGCGAGGAAGAAACCTTCCTCTCAGGCCCCAAGCGCGAGCAATTGCCAACCAATGGGTCGAGCGCTGAACCTGGGCGATCCAATGCCTTCCCGCCCGAAGCTGATCCGGCTCTCCTGGAGGAGTTCATCACTGAGAGCCAGGATTTGATTGCAAGCGCAGAGGCCGCCCTTCTCGGACTTGAGGCTGACCCGGAAAACACCGAGGCAGTCAACACTGTTTTTCGTGCTTTCCACACTATCAAAGGGACTTCTGGGTTCCTCGGGCTCGACCACCTGTCAAAGTTGGCCCATGGCGCGGAGTCCTTTCTCAGCCGCATCCGCGACAAAGAAATACGTTGTACCGGAGGGTACGCCGATCTGGCGTTCCGCTCCGTAGACATGCTCAAGGATCTCATCAAGGTCGTCCAAGATGCCCTGGGCGGTAGACCGATGGTCGCACCCGGCGGGCTCCATGATTTGATAGCTCTTCTTGCCGAGCCGGAAGCCGCAGATAGCCTCGATGAAGCCGGCGAAGCCGCAGAGATGCCACTCCGGTTGGGCGATATTCTCGTGGCTCAGGGAAAGGCCGATCGCGAAGACGTCGAGATGGCTGCCACCGATCAAGGGGATCAACCCATTGGTCTGGCCATTGTGAAGTCAGAGACCGCATCACTGACGGAAGTTGGCCGTGCGCTGCGAAAGCAGCGCCGCATGGCAGGTACTGAACTTCCGGCGGAATCGTCCGTACGGGTGCGCACCGACCGACTGGATCGTCTTATTGAGATCGTTGGAGAGTTGGTGATCGGCCACTCCATGGTCGCACAGGACGAGACGGTCAACTCTGGAAACTACCCTGAACTTCAACGGAAGGTCAACCGTACGGACAAGATCGTTCGGCAGATACAGCGCTTGTGCATGTCTATCCGGATGGTTCCCCTCAAAGCCACCTTTCATAAGATCGCCCGGCTGGTCCGTGACCTGGCTCGCAGGCGGGGAATCATGATCAACTTCATTCCGGTTGGGGAGGATACCGAGATCGACCGCATTATGGTCGACCTCATCAACGATCCACTTGTTCATCTGGTACGTAACGCTGTGGACCATGGTATCGAGCCGCCTGAGGAGCGAGCAAGAAATGGAAAACCAAGAACAGGAACACTATTGTTGAAGGCATACCATTCCGGCGGGAGTGTAGTGGTGGAGATGTCCGATGACGGCAGGGGACTAGACCGCGACAAGATCGTACAGAAAGCAGTCTCGACAGGGTTAATTGAATCTGGCAAGGGTATGTCTGACAGCGAGGTCCACAACCTGATATTCCGGCCAGGCTTCTCAACGGCGGACAAGGTGACGGACATATCTGGCAGAGGTGTGGGACTGGATGTGGTAAGAGAAGCCGTCGACACCCTCAGGGGGCGCGTTGACGTTTCATCGGAGTTTGGCAGGGGATGTACCTTTTCTGTTCACCTGCCGCTGACCATGGCTATTACCGAAGGCATGCTGGTCAGAGTCGGTAACCAGCGGTACATCCTACCAACCGTCAGCATCGATATGAGTTTTCGTCCGGATGCAGGGGCATTGTCCACTGTCGCTGGGCAGGGCGAGATTGTGATCTTCAAAGGAAAGCTGATGCCCATCTTTCGGCTCCACCGTCTTTTCGATATCGAGGAGGCTGTCGAGGACCCGACGAGAGGACTTCTGGTGATTATTGGTAACGGGGATCAGCGTTGCGCGCTGCTTGTTGACGAACTGGTGGGACAACAGCAGGTGGTTGTAAAATCCCTGGGAGATGGAATCGACAAGGTCCAAGGGGTTTCCGGTGGAGCCATTCTTGGCGATGGCCGTGTCGGGCTTATCCTCGATCCTCAGGGGATAGCCGCCCTGGCCAGGCAGGCATAGGATCCGGGGGCCGCGAAGTAGGTAGCGCGTCGATCGGGAACTTAATGGGATTGGATGGAATTGTCCTTAAGGCATTCATGTGGGGAGAAGAGCAATGGATAACCAAACGACTACAACTGTGACAAAGACCAGGCAGGGAGTTCAATGGGTTAACCGGGTCAGATCTCTGAAGGGAGGGAAGTTCTTGACCTTCCTTATGGCCAAAGAGAAATATGGCCTTGAAATCTTAAAGGTGCACGAGATTATTGAGATGATGGATGTGACCTCAGTTCCCACAACCCCGGCTTTTGTCCGTGGGGTCATCAACCTGCGCGGCCACGTCATCCCGGTGGTCGACCTGCGTCTTAAGTTCAGGATGAAGGCGAAAGAGGATACCCAAAGGACCTGTATCATCGTGGTGCACCTTGCTCGTGATGCTCAGGAGATGACCATGGGGGTCATTGTGGATGAGGTTTCCGATGTGCTCGATATCGACCCGGACCAGATTGAGCCTCCGCCTTCGTTCGGGGCGAATGTCAGGATCGACTTCATCCTGGGAATGGGCAAGGTTGACCAGAAGATAGTGACGATTCTGGATATTGATCGAGTGCTCAGTTGTGAAGAGATTGCCGTCTTGGATAAGGCAGCCCGGATGAAGGACTAATATTATCCTCTAGCGATCCGGTCACCATCATTCACAGGATACTCGTGTATTGACGGATTCGCACCTAACCATGCTGAACATTCGTCGGGTAATGGACGCTAAAGAGGTAGAGACGATCAAGGGGAAGGCATCGGGGTAACTTCCCGACAAGAGTCGCTTATTGCCGGTTCCGCGTTGCGGATTGAGGGCTGGAGGATGGACGCGAGATTAACCCCAATCAAGCTGGAAAAGGCACAATTTGAGAAGATCAGTCAGCTGGTGTATCGACTGACCGGAATCAACCTACATCCGGGCAAACAGGAATTGGTCAAGGCCCGTCTGACAAAACGGTTGCGGGTACTGGGCCTAGAAGACTTTAACGCATACATGGAGTATTTGAAGCGGGACGACCCCGAGGGCGAACTTGTAGCCATGATCGAAGCCATGACCACAAATAAGACGAGTTTCTTCCGCGAGCCACAGCACTTCGACTACCTGTGCCGAAAGATTGTGCCGGGGCTTAGAAATAGGAAAATCCGAGTCTGGTGTGCAGGCTGTTCTTCTGGCGAAGAAGCATACTCTGGTGTCATCCTGCTCAATGAAGCAATCCAGGACTCCACCCAGTGGGACATCCGTATCCTGGCAACGGATCTCTCGAGCCATATGGTCGCTCGCGCCCGCAATGGTATCTACGATGCAAGCCACCTCCGGGATGTTCCGCCGTTACTGATATCCAAATACTTTGCCTGTGTTGAGACAAGTCCGGTGCGCCGTTACCAGGTCATTGAGCCGCTACGCCGTTATGTGCACTTTGCCCGGCTGAACTTGATGGGAGAGTGGCCCATGAGGGGTCCTTTTGATGTGATCTTCTGCCGCAATGTGATGATCTATTTTGACAAACCCGCTCAGCAGCAATTAGTGAACCGTTTCTGGAAGCTGCTGAAGCCAGGGGGCCATCTTTTTGTCGGCCATTCTGAGGGATTGGTGGGCTTGCCCCATGAGTTTCGATATGTACAGCCTGCCATCTACGAGAGATAAGACCTTTAGTGACCTTTCATGGTGTGAAGAGTGAGATATACAGTGGGCGTTTCTGACATGAAGGTTTCAGCCACGAAAGGCGACCTGATCATAACGCATGCACTGGGGAGTTGCCTGGGTGTTGCAGTACACGATCCGGTGGCCTGTGTTGGCGGGCTGCTCCATGTCATGCTGCCGCTTTCTGCCATTGATCTGGAGAAGGCCGAAAGGAATCCGCTCATGTTCGTGGATACAGGGTTCCCGAAGCTGCTCATCGAGTGCATTAAGGCCGGTGCACAGAAGGGTAGACTGGAGATTAGGGTAGCAGGAGGAGCCAACTCTCATGACAGAGGGGAAGACAATCTGTTTCAGATCGGTAAGAGGAATTTCATTATATTAAGGAAGCTTCTTTGGAAGAATGGTCTGTTGGTGACATCTCATGACGTTGGCGGCACCAATGCGAGAACGATGTCCCTCGAAATCGGTACCGGGAAAGTGACGATTAGGAGCTGCGGACAAGTGAAAGACCTATAGGGTCAGGGGGAGTAAACCATGGCATTAAACATTCTGGTTGTAGACGACAGTTCGGTGATGCGGGCGATCATCATCAAAACCTTGCGTCTCAGTCATCTGTCTCTGGGCAAGGTACGTGAAGCCGCCAATGGGCAAGAGGCTTTGAAAGTGTTGGATGGTAACTGGATCGACCTTGCCTTGGTGGACATCAACATGCCCGTAATGGATGGCGAGGAGATGATCGATAGGATCAGGCAGAATCCCGCGACAGCAGACCTGCCGGTTATCATTGTCTCCACCGAAGGCAGCGAAATCCGCAAAGAGAGGCTGATGCAGAAAGGGGCCGGGTTCGTTCACAAACCATTCACACCCGAGACCCTTCGGTTTGCCATATTGAAGACTCTAGGAGGATTGAATGAGCAAGAAGCTGGAGACGGAACTTTATAAGGCGGCTACACTGACTTTTGAAGAGATGGGTTTTTTGCTTCCCTCACCGGAGATCGACGAACAACAGTTGAATGCCCAAGTTGAAGCAGCGGTGAGCGTGGAGTTCAAGGGGCCATTCTCAGGAAAACTTTTGCTGAGGGTTTGTGGCGGGCTGCTTCCCATCCTCGCCGCCAATATGCTGGGCGAAGACGATGTACCGCCCAAGAGTCTGCAATACGACGCATTGGGGGAGATTGCCAACGTCATATGCGGCAATATGCTCCCGTGCATCGCCGGCTCGAAAGACTTCTTTCACGTCAGTGCTCCCAAAATGGTTGAGACCATTGACTTACCCCCTGTGGCAGAGGTGCAAGTAGGTCTAGGCCTAGGGCGAGCCGATCTGTTTCTGTTCATCTCCACTAATCCAGTTCTTACGGAGTAGTCATCAGGGTGATTCGGCTATTGATCGTAGATGATTCCGCACTTGTCCGTAAATTACTAACCCTTGAACTATCTAAATACCGAGATATCGAAGTCGTGGGTAGTGCTGTTGATCCTTATGTGGCGCGCGATAAGATCGTTAGACTGCGTCCTGATGTGATCACCCTTGACCTAGAAATGCCAAGGATGAACGGAATGACGTTTTTGGCCAAGTTGATGAAATACTACCCGCTTCCTGTGGTCGTGGTGAGCTCGCTGACGCCGAAGAACAGTGAAGCGGCAATTAGGGCACTGGAGCTGGGGGCTGTAGAGGTCATCTGTAAACCAGGCTCAGGCTATCATGCACCCGAAATATCACGCCAACTGATCCATGCGATCCGCGCGGCAGCCTCGGCACGGATCACCCAACAGCAGGGAACTCTGGAGACGTGTGCCACGACGAGTGCAACACACCCTTTGCATCTCGAGGCCAGACATCAGGTGCTTGCCATCGGAGCCTCAACCGGAGGCACCCAAGCCATCGAGTCCGTGCTCAAGGATTTACCGGCTACTTCCCCGGGTACCTTGATTGTCCAGCATATGCCGGAACCATTCACGACGACTTTTGCCAAGAGACTCAACCAGATCTGTCAGATAGAAGTGCGTGAAGCGCGAGACAACGACGACCTCGTGCCAGGTGTAGCCCTGCTTGCCCCCGGTAACCACCATATGATTCTCCAGCAAAACGGTGCTCACTACCTGGTGAGGATAAAAAATGGCCCTGCCGTGAACCATCAGCGACCTAGCGTCGATGTGTTATTCCAATCCGTAGCACGGAGTGCCGGGAGTAAGGCCATCGGGGTGCTCCTCACGGGAATGGGTGCCGACGGCGCAAAAGGATTGTTGGCAATGCATGAGAAAGGAGCATACACTCTGGCGCAGGATGAGCAGACGTGCGTTGTCTTTGGTATGCCCAAAGAGGCCATAAACCTCGGGGCGGTAGACGAGGTTGTTCCGATTCAACACATTCCCCGGGCAATTGTCAATTTTCTGCAAGCGGAAGAGAAGGGAAGTGAAAAGCAAGATCGTTGAAACTTTGCAGGGTTCGGTGGATCTATCACATCGAACAAATGCAAAATCAGAAAAGGGGAAAAGATAAGAGTTCACCCCATAGGTTACTAGCAACAATCGGAAGGTAACCATAAGTTTTAAAGCTGGCCGTTTGCAGACTGATATGAGAATGCTGTGATCCTGAGAAAACGATTATTGTCCGAAACGAATTGCTTTACAGGACTTTTCTAAATCTCTCCAACTCATCTCTCTTCCCGTTTTCTTGCTCTTTCCCTCGATGAGATCTCCCTTTAAAGGTAATGGACGTGCCACAGGCTTTGCCCGTGGGGGCGCCAGTGCCACATTACGGCTTGCCTATATGGCTAGATATCCATAAACATTTTTACTGGTTTTGACAAAATGGCACTCTTGGCCTTGGAGGTCCTGGGCTTTGCGACTCTTCTTACAATTTAAATTAGCATTAAAATTCAATTACTTATTTAATTAGACTCCTCACATTGAATCTTTGGTATTTATTATGCAATTAAACCTGCACAAACATAGAAAAACGGAGTGGAAATGATACCATCGGTGGACAAAGACGTGGTCTTAACCACAAAAGAGGCGATCGAATACCTGAGAATCTCCAAACCCACCTATCTGAAGTATATCCACCTTGGAAGAATCAGGGCTGTCAAAGCTGGAAACG
>JBEKDJ010000180.1:0-9092 GCA_050014415.1 Thermodesulfobacteriota bacterium
CGGGGTGAGGGTGGGAAAGATCATGGATGATCGACTCATTCAAAGAGCGGCGAAGGATATCTTTCAGTCAAAAAAAACAATCGCTCTGACCGGAGCGGGCATCTCCGTCGAGAGCGGCATCCCGGAATTTAGGGGATCTGGAGGTCTCTGGGAAAGATACGATCCCAATGAATATGCCCATATCCAAGCTTTCTATTCGAACCCCGATCGGGTCTGGCTGATGCTCAAGGAGATGTTCCTGCTCGTCATGACGGCAAAACCCAACCCTGCCCATATCGGATTGGCCGAATTGGAACAGATGGGCTTTCTTTCTTCCATCGTCACCCAGAATGTGGATGGTCTCCACCAAGCAGCGGGGAGCAAGAATGTGATCGAATTTCACGGCTCCCATAGAACCCTCTCCTGTTTGAAGTGCTCTACAAAAATAGAAGGTGCTTCTCTCACCCTGGAGGATCTTCCTCCCCGGTGTTCTCGCTGCTCATCTCTCCTTAAACCTGATGTGGTCTTTTTCGGAGAATCGATTCCCTGGGAGGCACAGATGATCTCACTAAGAGAGTCCAAGTCATGCAGTGCCGTGCTTGTTATCGGAACCTCTGCGGTCGTCTACCCCGCAGCAACCATACCCGTTACGGCCAAGGAAAATGGGGCAATCATCATTGAAATCAATAAGGAATCCACTCCCATAACAGACGAGATCTCAGACTATCTGATCTGTGGTTCTGCGGGCGAAATCATCCCGGCCATTGTCGAGGAGGTAAAGCGGGGAAAGAAACGATGAACTAGAACGGATTTGCAATCCCGGATACAAGATGGTATGATTTTTTTTGGAAATCTCATCTCTTCCTGGTCTTGAGGCGGAGCAAGAGTGATCGATTGGCGTGAAGGTTAACCCCCTCGACTCCCCGGCATGAAGGTCGGGGCTCCAAGGGGTTGACCGCGAGCGGCGCTATTCTGCCGCACCTTCAAAGGTGAGGCCCGGCGCCCCGGAACGGGTCAATATTTGAAAGAACAGGATGAATCCGTCGAGAAGGTCATCTTCGATGATCTCCAACTCGCGAATGGCCTTTTTGGCGCTCACAGTGAAAACCTGAGACGCATTGCCAAGACGATCGGAGTGAAAATCAATGCCAAAGGCAATGCCCTCACCATCCAGGGTGAAGAACTGGATGTCCAGCTCTCGAAACGGGTTCTAAACGACCTCTACGTCCTCCTGAAAAAGGGCTACCCCCTCTACTCGACGGACATCGACTACGCAATTCGAATGATCTCCGACGATCGGACGGTCAACCTGGAAGAGATCTTTCTCGATGCCGTTTATATCTCCTCAAAGAAGAGGGTGATCACACCCAAAAGCCTCGCACAGAAGCGTTATATTGATGCCATTCGGAAGTTCGATCTCGTCATTGGCATTGGGCCTGCCGGGACGGGCAAGACGTACTTGGCAATGGCTATGGGTGTTGCTCTTTTGATGAAACAGCAGGTGGAGCGGATTGTCCTGACCCGTCCCGCTGTAGAGGCAGGCGAGAAGCTGGGGTTTCTCCCCGGAGATATCTACGAAAAGGTCAACCCCTATCTTCGTCCTCTCTATGATGCCTTACACGATATGATGGATTTTGACCGAGCCTCCAAACTGGTGGAGAAGGGTATCATCGAAGTGGCCCCTCTGGCTTTTATGAGGGGCAGAACCCTTAACGATTCTTACGTCATCCTCGATGAGGCCCAAAACACAGGATCAGAGCAGATGAAGATGTTCTTGACTCGGCTGGGCTTCGGTTCGAAGGCTGTCATCACGGGCGACATCACTCAGGTGGACCTACCGGAGAGCAAAGTATCAGGTTTGATCGAGGTCCAGGGCGTCCTCAAAGGGATTGAGGGCATTGAATTCGTCTACTTTTCGGAAAAGGACGTGGTCAGACACCCCCTGGTTCAGGATATCATCAAGGCCTACGAAAAGATGGAGGAGAAACGTCACCGAATAAAGGAGCAGGCGGCTCTCTAGTGAGCCTCGGGGCAGGAATACGGGGATTGGTATCTATTTACCTTTTTGAGAAAGTCTGAGTAAATTGCTAAGCACCAAATCCCAAACACCAATCCCATAGTCGCCCTATGGAAATTCTGGAGTATTGATGAAACGATTCGTCAAGAAGTTCGGCCGGTATTTTCCCCTTTTTAGGACCGCCAACGGCCTCAGACATCGTCTGTGGCTGCAAAGGATCAAAACCCCTACCTATCAAAAGTGGTTTATCGGCATTGGGACCGCTCTCCTTTTGACTCTTCTTCTCTCTCCTACCCTTCAACTCCCTTTCAAGGACTATCAGGTTGGGGACATCGTCCGCAAGGAGATCAAGTCAGCACAAGACCTTCTGGTTGAGGACGAAAAGTTGACACAGGAGAAGCGTATCGAAGCTGAGAAGTCTGTCCTCTCCGTCTATGACTACGATCAGTCTGCTCTGACAGAGGCTGAAAACCGAGTCCGGTCCACCTTTGAATCGCTGACAGTCTCCTTCCAACGGATGGAAAAAGGAGTCGACCAAACTGCCTTGAAGAGGGAATGGGAGTCTTCTTTGCATCTTCCTCTCCGTCAATGGGAATGGACGATTCTTGTGAAGGATCGCTTCGATCCCTCTATCGGAGAGGCCGCTCTAAAACTGGTCATTCCCACTCTGAAAAAAGGCGTGGTCAACGACAAAGATCTTCTTGACCCGGACTCCGACAAAGGGGTGGTGATTCGAAACATTCAGACGCGTGAGGAGAGGAAGAACCTTCCTCCATTCACCTTCTTGGATTCTAAGGAGGCAAGGATCAAACTCCGGGCTGAAGCTGATCTCCTCCCACCCTCCTTGGGAAGGGAATTACCCCCCATCGTATTGAAAATAGCGGAGCACTTCTTGAGGCCGAATCTCACCTTTAATAAGAACGAGACCGAAGAGCGAAAGAAGATGGCAAAGGAAAGAGTCAATCCCGTCTATTTTCAGGTCAAAAGGGGAGAAGTTATTCTGAGGACTGGAGATCGTGTGCAGGAAGAGCATCTTTTCAAAATCAAGGCCCTCAGAAAGGCACAGGAAAGAAGCTATGTCCTTTCCATTTTCATCGGTGTGGGACTTCTGACCTTCCTGCTGCTGGCCAGTCTCTACGAATTCTCTACAAAAAACATTCGGAAGATCACCCTTTCTCAGAAAGATCTTCTCTTCTTCTCCGCTACCCTGCTCGGAACCATTGGTCTTCTGAAACTGTTTCTACTGATCACGGACATCTTGGGAGAAGAATTCCTCTCTATTCCGCCCTCCTCTTATCTCTATCTCTTTCCCATTGCCGGCACTGCAATGCTTGTCAGGATCGTCATCAACTCGGAAGTGGCGATCGTCTTTACCATCTTGTCGAGCTACCTCTCGGCCACCCTGATGGGAAATCAGCTCTTCTTTTTCATCTTCACCTTTGTCGGAGGGGTGGTCGGTGCCCACAGGGTGGCGCGGTGCGAGCAACGGAGTATCTTGATGAAGGCGGGACTTGCGGTGGGAGGGGTCAATCTGTTGATGATCTTTGCATACTATCTAATCTCTGGGAATCCCTTCAAAATGGCCCTGCTCTCAGACCTGATCATGGGCTTTCTAGGAGGTGTCCTCGCATCAGTCTTCGTCCTTGGGCTCACCCCCATCATTGAAGGCCTATTCGGTTACACCACGGACATCAAACTCCTGGAATGGGCCAATATGGATAACCCTCTCATCAAAGATCTCATCCTCCAAGCCCCCGGAACCTATCATCATAGTGTCATCATCGGGAGCCTGGTGGAGGCTGGTGCCAAATCGATTGCCGCCAACCCCTTGCTGGCGCGGGTGAGTGCCTACTACCATGACATTGGGAAGTTGAAAAAACCTCTCTACTTCATCGAGAATGCAGCAGGGGGCGAGAACAAACATGACCATCTCACACCGAGCATGTCAAGCCTTATCCTCATCTCTCATGTCAAGGACGGAGTAGAGTTGGCACGAGAAAATCGTCTGGGACAACGGATTGCCCATATCATCCAGCAGCATCACGGAACGAGTCTTACCTCCTATTTCTATCAAAAAGCGAAAGAAATGGAGAATCCGGAAATGGGATCCCTCAACGAGGAAGATTTCCGATATCCCGGCCCCAAGCCCCAGACCAAGGAGGCTGGGATTGTGATGTTGGCCGATGCCGTAGAAGCAGCTTCCCGCACCCTTTCCGAGCCTACCCCTTCTCGGATCAGAAGCCTGGTTCAAAGGATTATCAGTGATATCTTCCTAGACGGACAATTGGAGGATTGCGAACTGACCTTGAGGGATCTTCACCAGATCGAGGAGAGCTTTACTCGAATCCTAACGGCCATCTTTCACCAACGGATCGAATACTCCCTGCCAGCAACTCCCCCGTCTGTCAAGAAGAGAAACAATGAAGATATGGATTCGAAATCTGCAAAAACATACCCCTTTAGACCCAAGAAGAATAAGAAGGGCGGCCCAAAGGATATTGGTCAGCTTGGGGCTTCCTGATGCCGAACTCAGCATCCTCTTGGTCGACGACGTCCAGATTCAAGACCTGAATCGACGCCATCTTGGTCGGGGTAAGCCTACCAATGTCCTTGCCTTTTCAATGCGGGAGGGAGAGTTCCCAACCTTACACCCCCAACTTCTGGGGGATGTGGCCATCTCCGTCGAGACAGCATATCGCCAATCGAATCGATTCAGCTTAAAGGGTTCGGAAATGATTGTCCTCTTGTTGGTCCATGGTGTGCTCCATCTGCTCGGATATGAGCACGAAGGAACGAGAACGGGAGCTCGAGAGATGGCTATCAAACAGAAAGAATTGTTCCGCCGCGTCATCCCGAAGCTCTGATCAAGATGTTCCAAGTTGTCTTTCTATCATTAAAGCTGCGAGTGGGCTGATGGGAGTCTTTTTACGAGTAAGTTGAATAGGCTTCGAGAAGAGGTTAGACTTCTTTTCATGAAGTCCAAAGTATAATCTATTTCTTCCTTGTAATCCTCATCAAAACAATTTGCCTAGATACTGCAGATTTCAACCCGTAATTGATAAACTTGATCGGTAAATGACCCAGTCGAAGCCGTTAAGAAATCTTAATTCAAATCTAATCTCTCTTTAATATTTTCATGGTATTGATTTGGTATTGATAGAATCTATGGATTTCCTGACAAGGAAACAGTCGCAGAAGGTGGATTTGTGATTATGAAAAAGGCATTAAAAGGACACCCCATAAAGATAATAATTGCTTCTCTGTGTATCATGCTGTTCATCGGCCTCACGATCTGGGATTACTGTGCCCCATTGTCTATCCGCGACAGCAACAAGAAGGAAATTTCAAGAATCGAAGTTGCTAATCCGGATAGTTTCACTTTCGCGGTATTTGGAGACAATAAAGGCAATCATTCTTTCTTTGAGCCACTCCTGCATGATATAGCCCAAGATAAGGAAATAGCCTTTGCAATTGACGACGGTGATTTAGTAGGCGACGGGAAGAGGAGGCAGTATCGCCATTTTCTCAACCAAGTGCAAAAGAACCTCAAGATTCCTCTTCTTACAGCTATTGGCAATCACGACCTCAACAATGGCTCAACTAAAAACTATCTCAAAATCTTCGGACCGACTTATTATACCTTTCAGATTGGTCAAAACTATTTTTTTGTTTTAGATGCAACTTCTGAATTAGGTTTTGACAAAGCAGAACGCCAGTGGTTGGAGGATCAACTGAACAGGGCACAAGATGCTAAGGCTCGGTTCATCTTCATGCATGTGCCACCCTTTGACCCCAGGGGTGGATTCCATCTGCCGGAAAAAGACGCAAAAAACCTTTCCGGTCTTTTCAGACGTTACAACGTCACCCATTTCTTTGCCTCGCACATCCATGGTTATTTCTCAGGCATATGGGAAGGGGTTCCCTATACGATCACGGGTGGAGCGGGGGCCCGGCTCCAGGGAAGTGACCCGCAGCACTTCTTCCATCATTACGTGAAAGTGCATGTTCATGGTGGAAAAGTAGATATGACGGTTAAGCGTATTAATGCAGACAATGTCATAGTGCGTCTTTCTGATTTGGTGGAAGACAACGCAATCGGAATAGGTTTGCTGCTTTGTGCTGGGATTTCTGCGCTTAGCCTATGGTTCTCAGTCCCCAAAGGGGGGAATCTCCCACAATAAAGTCCGCTAATACAGATCCAAGTAGCGCGCTGCAGGAAAGTGCTCTCGACCTTTTGAATCCCTGATGAAATCTGACAAGGAGAAGACCAGAAAAACCTCACTGAAATCAATCACTCCTGGAGAACACTTGAGATTGCGGGATAACGTGCACGAGTATATGCAAACACGGGAATGGATTTTCGGGAGAGTGGAAAGAGACGAAACAATTTTACTCGTGCATGAAAGAGAAGGCTTCGGGTGGAATGTAAAGATGGGCGACATTGACTGGGAGGCGTATCGAAAATCAAAAGAGAAAAAAGGGCTGTGAGGTGAGGGATAAAAAGAGAAATGTTTTTTTACTGGGCGAAAAACGCTTCTGATTCCAATTCTTCTGATTGATAACTCATTCGTGATCTGGTAGGAGCCAAATTATGAAAACGATGCTCCTTATTTTTCTAACACTTTATGCGATGTGTCCAAAATTGGAATCCTCTCATTTTTCGAGAAGCCTCTGCTGATTTCGGGATGAAGTTGAGGTTATAGAGAACCGCAAAAGTAATGCAACGGCCCCCCGTTTTAGTCTGTGTTTGTGGGCTTTTTGTGGCGGCTGGTTGTTGCATTGCTTATGTTGCTTTCTATAATAACGCTATACATTTCCCTAAATATTCAACCAGCACATGCGAGGGCTGGGCTTCACGGCGGGTGCTAAAATACCGAGGAGGAGTGCCACCCATGCGCATCGCAGGAAATTGCAGCGTGTTGCGCCGATCCAGCTTCCAAATACCGCGACAGGGGTATTCCGGGGACCCACCTGCGGAAGCAACGTTTGGTAGTCGCCATAGCCCCAGATGAGCCAACACTTTCATGTCTCACTAAACCTCTTTGGGATTGAAGCCATCCGCGCGCTCTCTCGCAACAAGTTGCGGAGCGTGCTGTCTGCAATCGGGATCACCATCGGCATCGCCGCAGTAGTTTGCATGGTGGCCATCGGCACGGCAGGTTCGCAGCTCGCCGAAAAGCAGTTCCAAAATCTGGGGGACAACCTGGTATGGATCGAAGCCGGCTCTCGCAACGTGAACGGGGTACGGAGCGGCAGTCACGGAATGACCTCCCTCACAATGGAAGACATGGAAGCAATCCTTCACGAGGTGTCACTCATCAAGAGTGTTTCCCCGCAGGTGGATGGGCCCGTGCTCATTGCCCGCGGGAACCGTAATTGGACGACACATTACCGTGGTGTTACCCCCGAATTCCTCGAGATCAGACATTGGGAGCTGGCGGAAGGGATTCCATTCACGAGGGAAGACGTGAAGCATGCGGCCAACGTGTGCATGATTGGCCAGACAATACGTCAGCAGCTCTTCGGAACGGAGGAAGCGGTTGGACGAGACACGCGGATCAATAGACATATATTTCGGGTGATCGGCGTGCTGGCCCCAAAAGGCCAGTCGGGTACCGGCCAGGATCAAGACGACAACATCCTGATGCCGTATACTACCGCTCAGAGGAAACTGAGGGGCAAGGGCTTCACATCGCTGGACGACATTATGTGTTCGGCCGTGTCCCTTGAGGCCATTAAACCGGCTATCGATCAGATCAGCCCACTGTTGCGCGAGCATCATCACATCCGGCCGGGGGAGGAGGATGATTTCAACATCCGTCATCCAGAAGAGGTGATCAAGGCCCAAATCGCCGCCAGCCGGACACTCGCGTTTCTTCTCACCAGCGTCGCCTGTATCTCCCTCCTTGTTGGCGGGATCGGCATTATGAACGTGATGCTGGTATCAGTGAACGAGCGAACGAGGGAAATTGGTTTGCGCCTCGCGGTCGGGGCCACGACATGGGACATACAGATTCAGTTTCTCGGGGAGGCCGTCATGTTGAGCCTATTCGGCGGCTTATTGGGACTCTTTATCGGCATCGTCGGCTCTTTCATTCTGGGGTACGTCTTAGGATGGCCTGTATCCATTCCTCTGGTTGCCCTCACCGTCGCCCCGGTATTCGCCATCGGGGTAGGCATCTTCTTCGGCTTCTATCCGGCACGGAGGGCTACACAACTGGATCCGATCGCCGCTCTGCGTCGTGAGTAAGAAGGTCCTGGGCAGCTTGATTTGAATAAGGAAGCTAATGGGTTCTTAAGAAATTTACCACATCTTTTTCTCTTGCTGATTGAGCTTGATTCCAAGCACGAAGTTGAAAAATCTTACCATATATCGAATCCGGGATCATTCTTGGGACGATTTTTAGATTGCATCTTCAACTTCCCAGGCTTCCCAAACCTTTCAAACCAGATCGGGTCAAGAGACCTTTCGTTTATAGAGATAGATTCAATTTGAAGAAGTGCATGTTTCTGCTATCTTTACGCAGTTTTTTGACTTCCCAAGAGTTACTATTTGAAGATCATACCTGACCCTTTTCGTGCTCAGTACCCCGAGCGCGTTCTGGCAAGATATCCTCGGTTTTAGAGTTAGCCCAGAATTCCTTTCTGCGATGGCTTCGATTCAGCCTCCCAAGCCAGATGCCGGGCTGGTGCCCGAACAGATGAGGAGGATTCTCCCATATCTTGTGGTCCATTTTTCTTGACGGACTACCCTCTTTTTTGTATATTCAACACATCCCAAAGCAAGTTCTTATCATTTTTCTTATCATTATTATTGGGTGAGAGGATATCCACAAGAGCTGGAGGATTTCATAGATGCCATTTTATCCGACAGGGAACCGATCTTTGGAATAGATTTGGTAAGAGATGTTGTTGAGGCAATTTATGCTGCCTACGCATCAGCCGAGAAAGGGATTCGGATTGAGCTTAAAAGACAATCCACTTAGAAAGAAAGGAGAAGATATATGTACGATGTCGTGACTTTTGGTGAGGCGATGGTTAGACTCTCACCACCCCATTTCCAGAGATTGGAACAGACTCAAAGTCTCGATGTCAA
>JBEKDJ010000181.1:0-9048 GCA_050014415.1 Thermodesulfobacteriota bacterium
TTTGCCGTATGCCGTACTCGGTCACAGGGATCATCAGCCGTATGGAGATGCAAGTCAACTTTTAGGGGCTTAAGTTCTTTGATCCTGGCAGCCGATTCTTTCATTGCCATGTTTGTGTTTGACGGAGATATATTTCTAGGACCCTATTTTTTCTTACAAGATCCCTCAAGACACCATGCCAACACCGGTTTCACAGTATTTTACAGATTTTGGACGGAGTCACTGCACACCCTCTAATGGCATCAGACTTTGCTCAACGCATGCGCCCTAATCTTTTCTTCCAATTCGATCTTTGATAATGCCCGCCAACCGGGAATATTCTTACTGATATTGATTTTCATCCCTCGATCAATGATCGGAATAATGAAGGCGAGACCCGGACCTGCGATTTTGAAAAACCGTCCAAACCGAAAGATTGCAAGCCTCTCATCTTCTCTCAAGATCTTGACAGAGATCAAAATCGCACCTGCCAGTATAACGAACAACCCAACGAATGAGGACATCATTGCCAATCCGGATCATCACTTCTTCGGGTATCCCACCGATTGCACAAGAGTGATCTTCTGGTCCGGTCGCAGCTCCATTAACTTGGCCAAAGCAGGTCTATCGACGGCTGCACGGACAACCGTTGCCAGTCCTTCGGATGCGCAGTATAGGTAAACGTTCTCGGCAATGAAGCCTGCGTGAGCAGCGGAATAAACCTCCTTATCTTCATTGGTAGCCCTGCTCATCTTCGAAAAATCTGCCACATAAATCAAGTTCAGCGGGACCTGCGCAACGAAGGGTTGGCGACCTGTCATTGAACGAACGTCTTGTACAAGCACTGGTTTTAAAAGCTGGGCCTTCGCATCAAACACATAAAGGCCGTCGGCAGTGGCGACATAGATCTCCGTTTCCTGCATATTCATTGCAGAAGGTGCGGTACGGCCCCCTGACTCTGGGCGATTCACTCCGAAGGCAGCCCAAAGTAGATTTGAGAGCACCTGCATGGGGAGCTTCTCAGTACTGAATTCGCGTGAAGATTTCCTATCCTTCAATACCTGCATGAGAGGTTTGCCGCCATCCATTTGCGGCTTTGGAAGCTGAACTGGCTTAAGCTCTTCTGAAAAAGCTAAAAGGGGAAATATGAACAGAAATGCCAAAACCAAAAAAGCGGCAAGCAACGAATTCTTCTTCATTGTAGTCCTCCTCTATCTACTTCTGTTGCAACGAAGGTGGTATATCCCGCTCGTTCCAATCAGAATTCAATCCGGAATCGTATCATATCATAACACTTTCTTAAGAGGAAGGTAAGTCTCCTGTCAGGAAGAATTCTGTGATTCAGACAACAGGCATCAGCCTGAGAATCTACAAAGGAGTAAGGGCAATTCAAGAATTTAAGAAGTCATCCCCTTTAATCGGTTTGATATTCGATGCCGTTTTGTTTAGAATTATTGTGATTCCTTCGTTATTTCTTTGGCACCATGAAGGTTGGGTCATGAAGCCGCGAAAATCTTCATCTACCCTCAAATCCTTTGAAGACTTGAAAGCCTTACTCGAAAGCGAACCTCTTGCTTTGCCTAAGCGCCGTCATGCTGAGCTCGTCGATCCTGAGGATAAACAGCGTCCTGAATTAGAGGAAGAGCTGTTTGAAAAGGCCATGGAAGGTGTGACACCCATCTCAAGAGACAACTACGTTGAAAGGATTTTCCAAATCGAGCTACCTGAAAGCTCCAGGAATAGAGAGGATACTGAGATACTAGAGAAGCTCAGGGATCTTGTGAGATATGGGAAAGGGTTTCATGTTGCCGATACACCCGAATACATAGAAGGCACAGGGTATCATGTCCATCCAGCGATTGCAAAACGTCTACATCGCGGAGATTACTCCATACAGGCGTTTGTTGATCTTCACGGACTCCTCGTAGAGGATGCCAAGGATGTCTTTGAGAAATTCCTAAGATGGGCAGTGATGGCTGGGAAGAGAGGTGTTCTCATCATACACGGTCGGGGTCTCTCTTCCCCTTCGGAGCCTGTTCTGAAGAAAAAGGTCATCGAATGGCTTACACGTGGTCCATGGCGAAAATGGGTCGTTGCGTATTCCAGCGCGAGATCCTGTGATGGGGGTGCAGGGGCAACCTATTTGCTACTTAGGCCCCGACCTGTTTCGAAGCGGCTAAAGAAAAGGGGTGTGGAAGCTAAGAAGAGATGAAGTGTCGGAGTCATCCAGAGAGAGATGCCGTTGCGGTCTGTCAGAAATATGAAGCCGGGTTCTGTCAGGAATGCTGCGAATGCCTTAGCATTGACCATTGTGTGAATGTATGGATCCGAAGCTCTACTGCAAGTACAGAACCCAGTGCATCATCTGGGAGATGTCAAGGGATTGCAGAAGAAAGGAAATCGGAACAGAAAGAGAAGAATAGGGTGATGGGTATCCATTTCTCTGTCCATCATTGTCCCAGTCACTAGAATTCTGATTGGCATAAGATATCTATTAGAACAAAACTTCAACTGAATATAGCTTGCAGTTCAATAATGATTATGCCGAGGAATACAAGAATGATAATCAGGCAAGAAAAACCAGAAGATGTGATCGATATTTCCGCCTTGAATGAACTCGCATTTGGTCAGCCACAGGAAGCTAAGATTATAGACAAATTGAGAAACAACTGTGGAAACCTGCTCTTACTTGTTGCAATAGAAAACGGGAAAATAGTAGGACACATCCTCTTCATTCCAGCCGAAATTGAAGGTCCACGCGGCGTCATCAAAGGCATGGGGCTTGCCCCCATGGCTGTTCTGCCTGAAATGCAACGGCAAGGAATAGGGACGCAATTGGTTAAGAAGGGGATAGAAGAATTAAGAAGATTTCAATGCCCATTTATTATTGTCCTTGGCCATCCTGAATATTATCCGCGTTTTGGTTTTGAGAGAGCATTGCTATACGGCGTAAAATCTCAATGGGAAGGCATCCCAGATGATGTGTTCATGATTCTGTGGCTTGACACATCAAAGGCAGGGCAAGTTTCGGGTCTTGCAAAATATAGAGAAGAATTCAATGAAGCGGTTTAATCAAAGACTGCATGACGAGTCATTTCACTGGACACGGGTTGAACGTGGTCTTGTTCTGAGCTCTGGTCGTTCCCCGCGCCAGTGACTTCAGGTATAGGCGCAGTGCTGCGGGGCACTAACGGCATCAAATCAATCAGGTGAGGGAGACCGATGAACCGTTGTGAATGGGCGAATAGGGGAGAGTTCGAACAGTCCTATCACGATAATGAATGGGGTGTCCCCATTCACGACGACAGGAGTCTATTCGAGTTTCTTATTTTGGAAGGTGCGCAAGCGGGATTGAGTTGGTCAACGATTCTAAAAAAACGGGAAGGTTACAGAGAGGCTTTCGATAATTTTGATGCCCGGAGGATTTCCAAATACTCAGAGAAAGATATCTCCATGTTACTTACGGACTATGGGATCATAAGAAACAGGCTTAAAATCAGCGCGACGATCACTAACGCGAGAGCGTTTCTTCAGTTACAGAGAGAATTTGGGAGTTTTGACAATTACATTTGGCAATTCGTCAATGGAAAACAAATCCGGAATTCATGGAAAAAGCTAACTGATATTCCCACAAGCACGTGTGAGTCTGATGCCATGAGTAGAGATTTAAAGAAAAGAGGATTCAAGTTTGTTGGGACAACAATCTGTTATGCGTTCATGCAAGCAGTGGGCATGGTAAACGATCATGTCGTAGACTGTTTTAGGTACAGAATTCTCGTGAATCAGGACAAGGCATCAAGAGTGTGAACAGGATGCCGGGAAACGCAGGCGTCATAGTTCTGGCGTTATGACGGCACCGGTTCCCGGAACATTCCGAGGGGTGGTGATAATTTGACTTCTGACAAACGCAGCTTATAGACTCGACCTGAGGAAAATGAGACGCCTAACGCGGTTGAGGCTAAGGTTAGGATTTGGAGTAGACCCCAAACAGATATAAAGTATCGGAGATAAATACTCAGATTTAGATAGGTGAAAATCCAAACTTAAAGGAGGAAACGTCATGGCTGTTATTAATCCGCTATCGAAAAAGGATGCATCCGCTTCCGTACACGGCGTTTATGACGCTTTTACCCAGAAATTCGGGTTCATGCCCAACATCTTCGCCGCGATGGCTTATCGACCGGAAGCACTCTCAAGCTTCGTACCATTCTTCCTGTCAGTGATGGGCGAGGGGATGCTCTCGAGTCGTGACAAGGAGTTGGTTTACCTCGCTACGTCAATGATCAACGGTTGCGAGTATTGAACCCGCGCCCACATTGCTTCGGCGAAGCAAGCTGGCGTGACCAACGAGCAGTTTAAGGACTTGCTCTTCTACCGACGCAGTGAAGCCTTTGACGATAAGGACAAGGCGACTCTCCATTTTGTTCAGCTTGTTACACGAGCCGCATCCGCTGTCCGGGAGAATGTCCTTGAAGAGTTGAGGAAGTATTATGACGAGAAGCAGATCGTGGAGTTGACCCTCCTCATCTGCACGGCCAACTTCACCAATCGATTCAACGACGCGCTTCAATTAACTCCTGATTTAGGCTAAGCACTGTGAAGGGAAGGACGGCGACCAAACATTAAGAGGCCGCTCGACGGCCAACAACCGGTTAAAGCGAAACGCGGGATAGCTGGGCACTCATCAAATTTCCTTTCGGCGCGGGTCGGATGCTTGTCGTCAGCGCCCGCTGAGCAGGAAGCTGAGCCGTATCTCTATCCATCGGTCATTGATTGCGCTGATGAGTTGGATATAAACGGGATGTGAAAAAGGGGTTGCGTTCTTAAGTGCGGCAATAGGGAAGCCAGATGCCTTCCTGATATATGAGGCGGCTCGTATTATCTCCTGGACGGGAAGGCCTTCCGTGATCCAAATAGACAGGGGTTTCTCCTTTTTGGTAAATCTCATATTCTGGGTCCCATGGGAAAATAAGAAAGGGTCCACTCGTTATCTTCGTAAGAACTGCAAGGATTGGTCGAATTTCGCTATTTTTTGATGAGGTGAATACTTCGTCGATGGTTTTGAATCGGGAAAGGTCTTCAAGCGTTTTCAGGGTAGGGGGGCTTAAGATGACCTCTCCCTTCAGGTTCTCCTCCAAAGCCTCCTGAGGGGTTATCCAGGCTCCGGCTGTTGTTTCCTTCTGATCGTGACTCGCTTCCTGGCCTGCAAAATAACGTGCAAGAAAGAAACGGGTATCAAATCGTTCGGATCGGGCTTCGGGTGTAATCCAGTGGGCATAATAATGGAGGTGATCCAACGCAAATAGAAGATTCTCTTTCTTTGCCAGTTGGCAGATTGTCAGTTTACCTTTTTGAAGTGATTCCCGATAATTCAAAAATCTTCTCTGTTCATCTTGATCTTTTACTTGGAAGAGACTTCCATTCCGGTCATAGGCAAGAAGCACTCCTGCCTCCTCAAAGAGTTCCCGAATTCCTGCAATCCAATGTGCAAAACTCTCCTCTGGGGAGAGTGTCCCACCAAGAATCTTTTGAGCCATGTCAAAGGTGATTCCCCTACTGAGAGAACCAATTTCTAAAGAGCCGTCGTTCCGGTCGACTCTCCCCCCTGGATAGACGAAATTTCCTCCCATGAAACTGTTCTTTTCATGCCGCTTGAGTAGAAAAATCTCGAATTCGCCAGGTTCCTTGTCTCTGAGGAGAATAACCGTTGACGCCATTTTGGGAGCAACCGCCATCGTCAAATCCTATGAACAGCAGTCATTGGGTGGTTAGAGGATGAGGTCACCCAGTCATTCGGTGACTCAATGACCCATTGACACAGAAACTCATAAACCTACCTTTATTCAATCCATCGTACAAATTCCTCAAGATTGTCTCTTGGAGACTTGAAGCGATTAATGGGAACATCCCAATCCGGGTACCCCAAAGCGATACCGATAATCACATTCTTATTCTCCGGGATGTTGAGCAGATCCTTGATCTCATCTTCGTAGGCGATGATCAAGCCAACGGGGCAAGTTCCCAAGCCAAATTCATGAGCAGTCAGAACGAAGTATCCCAAGGCTATCCCAATATCCACCCTGCGGGCCTCTGGAAATGCGTCATCGAGACAGAGAAGGACCGCTACTGGAGCTCCATAGAAGTGACAACTTCCTTCGTTGGTAAATTGGTCAGAAGTCACTCCCATTTCTTCAAAAAAGGGATTCATTAGATTGAGGGTTTTGGCACCTCTTTTCCCGTATGTCTTGGGTAAGGGCTTAACGTTCCCAGGACTACAACCGATCTGTTTTTCCCGGTATGCCCTGATCAACTTTCGGCTCAGTCTCTCCTTTTCTTCGCCAGTCACGACAACAAATTCCCAAGGCTGGAGGTTGATCGCAGAAGGAGCGTGAATGGTGAACCTTAGAATCTCCTCAAGCTTCTCCTTAGGGACTGGATCAGGCTTGAAAGCTCTGATGGTTTTTCTCTCTTGAATCGCCTTGAGCAAATCCATATACGCCCTCCCTTTTTCATTCCAAAATCAACTTCTGTTTTGAAGCGTACCCTATCTCTCTTCAGACTGTCAAGGTTGGTTGCGTTTCTGCTTGACATTCCAAGGAAGGATCGTTATTTTCAAAACGAAAAATGGTGTAGGGCTCGTTTGCCAAACGAGCCGAGCCGAGTCCTGAAATGGAAGAAACAGAATTCAAACAAAGAAAGCAGATCCACCTAAAAGGGTTTCACTGCAGTTCAAGTGATCATGTTTTCTTCATCACGATATGCACTGCTGGAAAAAGGCCCTATTTTTCCAACCATGATATTTGCGAATTGATCCTTAGTGAATTGCACTACCGCCGTGCCAAGAAGGAAATAAAGTTGTTCTGCTATTGCATTATGCCTGACCATATCCACATGTTAATTTCCTTAGAAAAGAATTATACGGAGAAAATTGGTGCGTTCGGGGAACGCACCCTACAGAATTGGGTTTCTGCATTCAAACGTCATGCTTCGGGGATAGGAAGGCGACTGCACAACATCAATCCTTTCTGGCAAACAAATTTCTATGATCATATAGTAAGGAGTGATGAATCGTTATTGGAAATATGTCAATATATTCTCAATAACCCAGTCCGGAAGAGGATGGTTCCAACTTGGGAAGAATATTCATATTCAAGAATAATTGATCCTCTACCGTTATGATTTGAATGTATCGAACAAGGATCGATGAAAAAAGGAGGATTGTAAGATGATACGGGCTAAGATATGGTTTCGATGTGCGGCGATGCATGATCCTGTTACCCCGATCATCATCCAGCCGGCTATCATCGGGTGGGAGGCAAAGAAAAGGAAAGTAGGAACCCAGATTGAGAGGGCCTTTGACGGAGAAGAGTTGGTCCGCCGAATGAAGGGATGGATTACAGTTGATCCTCGCAAAGTGATTGAGGTCGTGAATCGATTTGGAAGGCTAAAGGTCTTGGATGAAAGAGAACTGGTCGTAGAATTCGAGAAGACGGAAGATCTCCAGAACCTGCGGAAGGCCTTGGAAGAAGCTTTCGTTGGGGAAGTGGAAGTCGATCTGATGTCAAAAAAGTGAGGCCAAGGGTGAAGAAACGGATCTAAGAAGATTCAATAGTCGTGCTTAAATTATGGCAGAGAAGATAGTTAAAGGTTAGAATGTTAATATGCATTAGTAGCCATCCAGGGATTTGAATAGCTTCCAACCCCTTTCATAGCAGATGAAACAATCCATCCTAACTATTAGGTATCTGAATCCATAGATTATGGGCAAAGATGTCATAAAAAAGAGGAGAAGATGTGAATAGTAAAAGGGACCAACTGATAAAGATAGTTGGGAAAAGGAACGTTTGGGATGACCTGGAGACCTTGAAATCATACTCACGGGATCAAAGTTTCTCCCTATCGATGAAGCCTTCGTTTGTGGTCAGTCCTAAGAATGTGCATGAGGTAGAAGAGATCGTGATGTGGGCCAACCAGACGCGGTCCCCAATCGTTCCAGTAAGCTCTGGCCCGCCGCGCTTCCATGGTGACACCGTTCCCAGCGCAGCAGAGGCAGTTATTGTGGACCTTAGCGGAATGAAGCAGATTATCAGGATTGATCGGAGAAATAGAATGGTTCTGATTGAACCGGGAGTGACTTTTGGCCAACTCCAGCCAGAGTTAGCCAAGGAGGGGCTGAGACTCACAACGCCATTGCTGCCTCGGGCAAACAAATCAGTAGTCTCCAGTCTTTTGGAAAGGGAACCCACACTGATCCCGAAGTATCAGTGGGCGATGCTTGATCCATTGCGATGCCTCGAGGTTGTCTGGGGGGATGGCAACAAGTTAATGACCGGGGATGCAGGGAGTTTTGGATCACTTGAAGAAGATTGGAAGGCGAACTTCGCACAGGTGGCTCCGGAAGGTCCGGCTCAGACAGATTTCTACAAGTTCGTTTCAGCTGCTCAAGGAAGTATGGGGATTGTGACCTGGGCATCAATAAAATGTGAGGTTTTGCCCGAACTCCACAAACTTTTCTTCTTATCGGCTAAAAGACTTGATGACTTAATTGATTTTCTTTACAGGCTTCTCAGGCTCAGGTTCGGGGATGAGCTTCTGCTATTAAACGGCTCGAATATAGCATCTGTCCTGGGAGACGGGGCTGACCAAATCAAGGCGTTGGAAGAAAAACTTCCACCTTGGGTTATCCTGGTGGGTGTGGCTGGACGAAATATGCTCCCCAAGGAGAGAGTGGAGTTTCAACAGAAGGACATTACGGACATTGCCCAACAGTTTGGCCTGCAGCTTATGCCTGCGATTCCCGGAGTGGCAGCTGGTGAGATGCTGGGAGCGCTTCTCAACCCGTCAAGGGAACCTTACTGGAAACTTGGCTATAAGGGGGGATGCCAGGACATCTTCTTTCTAACGACACTTAACAGAACGCCAGAATTTGTGAAGACAATGTATTCGGTGGCAGAAGAGTATGGATATCTTACTTCGGAGATAGGCGTCTACATTCAGCCGGTACACCAAGGTGCAAGTTGCCATTGCGAATTCAATCTTCCCTTCGACCCCGGTGATCCGAGAGAGACA
>JBEKDJ010000182.1:0-8933 GCA_050014415.1 Thermodesulfobacteriota bacterium
GTCCCTTTGGGTCTGCTCTCATTCTCCTTTTGTCTCTCTTCTTGCTCCTTTTTCTCTTGTACGATGTCGATCAGGTCAATCACGATGCGGTGGGGTTTATCCTGATACGGCTTCAAAGCGAAGACATTGACATTGAGAGGTTTCTTCTGATAGATGATGAGTCTTGCCCTACTCTTCCCTGACTCGATCAAACTCATTCTCTTGACAAATGGGTCGTTGATATCCACCTCTCTCTGTCGGATCTTGAGGGAAACGACCTTTAGTTCCAACATGAATTGAGGGGGGGTTTCCTGAGAAGAACCTTCATATTGAATCGATTCCGTGAGATCCAAGACCACTCTGGTGTGATCAGGGGCAGACCAAAACCTTATATCCGTGATAGCCGCTGTCAGAGCCGGAAAGGGTTGGAGAAGGATAAGGGAAATCCCCAAGGAGGACAGAAAGATGATTCTCAGGATTCTATTTCCCATCTTCTTGGGGTATCGATACCATATCAAATCGGATCTGTCAAACCCACCTTCTCGCTGGCCCTTTGTGTTGCAATCTAGACTTTCATCTTTTGTGTCAATTTTCGCATTTTCATATTTCACCAAATCTGATTTAATGATATTATTTATGTAATTGTTTAGGCATATGGAAGACAAAGTCCAGATTTCCTAATATATTCCCTCCCCCTTCGAGGGGGGGAGGGTTACGGTGGGGGTGAATTAAAGGATAGCGTGCAAGACTGATCAATGTTAAAATCGCGAAAGGAGAAGGTCCAGAAGGGAGAGAACGGTGAATCTTGATAATCTGTTCAGACCCAAGACTCTAGCGGTGATTGGTGTTTCTCTCACCAATGAGAAACATCCGGCCAATGTCATCTATAATAAGAATAACCTTCGTTTACAGGCTAAGGTGTTTCCGGTCAATGATCGCGGCGGGATCTACCAAGGAGAGAAGGTCTATGCCAGTATCCTGGAAGTTCCTGAGAAGATTGATTTGGCGGTGATTGCGGCACGAGCTGAAGTGGTCCCAAAGATCATGATCGACTGCATCCAGGCCGGAGTTGCAGGGGCTGTAGTGATTTCCGGGGGATTTGCTGAACGGGGAAAAAAGGATCTGCAGGACCGCCTCGTAGCGATCGCGAAAGAGGCGGAATTCCCGTTTATTGGCCCGAACTGTCTGGGAGTCTATTCCCCTCCCTATGTGGACACGTTCTTCATCCCGAGTGAGCGAATTGTGAGGCCGGAGAAAGGCAAGGTGGGTCTGATCAGCCAGAGTGGGGGAATTCTGGTAGATCACATGATTAGATTAGCAGGAGAAGGCATCGGCCTATCCAAGGCCGTGAGTATCGGGAACAAGGCCTTGATTCGGGAGCTGGCCCTCCTCGATTATTTTGGGGACGATCCGGAGACAAATGTAATTGCCTTCTATATTGAGGGTTTTGGGGAAAGAGAAGGCAGGGAGTTCGTCCTGAGGGCCGAGAGATGTCCTAAGCCTGTGGTGGTATTGAAGTCCGGGAAAACGCCATTAGGGGTTCGAGCTGTGTCAAGTCACACTGCCTCCATGGCCGGAGATTACCAGGTTTTTTCTGCAGTACTTGCCCAGCACGGGCTGGTGGAAGCCAAAGATCAATTCGAACTTATTTCTTTCTGCGAAGCGCTCTCCTGTTATCAAAGGCCTATTGAAGGTAGAATCGGGATTATCACCGGGAGCGGAGGGCACGGTACGATTGCGGTAGATGCGTGCGTTTCCCATGGTTTTTCTGTGCCCAGCTTGTCAGAGCAGGATCAATGGGAGATCAGGAAAAGGGTTTCACCGCGCATCCAAGCCATCGCTTCTTTCAATAATCCAATTGATCTAACGGGGAGTGCGATCGATGAGGATTTCATTGAAGCAGCGAGGTTTTTAAGCAGAAAACAGGAATTTGACTGCATCCTGATTCTCCTTCTTCCCCACATTCCAGGGATTACTTCGGATTCGGCAGCCAGGCTGAGCCAAGTTTACTGGCAAGAAGGGAAACCCATGATTGCTTACGTGCCTCATGTGGAAAAATACCTCATGTTCATCGAAGGGTTCCAGCTCAACCAGATACCTGTTGCCCGTTCGATTGAAGAAACCGTCCACATGGCTGAAGCGTTGAGGAGGCGCCGACCATGCTGAAAAAGGAGATCATGGAAATCCTTTCGTCTTCAATTACGACAGGCTGGGTCTTGGAACCAGAAGCCAAACGCCTTCTCTCTTTGGCCGGTATGGATACCCCTCGGTTCATTTGGACCGAGAAGTTGGACCAGGCGATGAGGTTTGCTGAAGAGATCGGATTTCCTGTTGTCGGGAAGGTCGTCTCTCCGAAAGTGATTCACAAATCGGACAAAGGGGGGGTCGAAGTAGGGATTGGCGACGGGAAAAAACTGAAGGAGACATTTCAACGATTCAGCCAAGTCGAAGGATTTGCTGGGATACTGATCGAAGAGATGTTGTCAGGCATGGAATTGATTGTCGGGGCAAAGGTTGACTATCAGTTTGGCCCGGTAATTCTTTTTGGGATGGGAGGGATATGGACAGAGATCTATCAGGATGTTATTTTGAGGATGCCCCCTCTCACCGAACGGGATACTGATGACATGATCGTATGCCTCAAAGCCCGGCCACTTCTGGAAGGTTACCGGGGGGCAAGCCCTGTGAACCTGAAAGAATTGAAGAGACTGCTCACCGCTTTTTCTGATCTGGTGATGGGTATCGAAAATCTCATCGAATCGATCGATCTCAACCCCGTGATCTGTTCTTCGGAGAGATGTGCCGTGGCTGACGCAAGGATTATACTGAAAGGTCAGTCCAATCTTTAGTATCGGGAGGCTTAAGATGTTGGATGGAGAACGATGCAACGAATGAAATGATCTCGGTCTTTGCCTTGGGAGGTGATTCTAGTGATAACGGAGTTCAAAAACCTATGCGTGGTGGCATTATTGGTTTTCAGCCTTTGTCAGGGTGCTTCCGCAGAATTGGCGGCAGTCGGGCCCGTGAATTCAACGAACGGTTTTCCTTCCTGGTACACGGATGAAAACGGAGTAGCCTTGCAGCTCTGTCTCGACCCGGTGAATTGTTCTTTTGACGCCCCTATCATTGGCAATTTATTCTCTCAACAGATCGGATTTGGTGAAAAGGCATTCTACTGGTCTGCAAGTGCTCAGCTGGCAGTGGGACCGGGTGGCTCGGGGACGGCGATACTTAATATAGCCCTGGAGGCGAGTTTCAGTGGCAGCGTCACCGGCGTTATTCCTGCAGATGGGGAGCAGATTACTTTTTCCGAGATCTCCATAGGTCCGATCAACAACCTTGTTCCGGGTGAGGTCTACACGGTGACCCATCCGTTTGGGGTTTTAGCCCAATTAGTTGCAGATGCCTTAGGGGTTATCGCCCAACAAAAACAAGATATCGGCTGTGCAGCCGCCCCATGTGGTGATTTCGCAGCTGTTCTTGCATCTGGCATAGGTCCTTTTCTGAAGTGGGATCCTGCCGTAACTCCGGCACCTCCTGCGGGTTTTATCGGTAATCCAGCGGTTGCTCATAAGGTGATCGGCAGTCCCTTTAGTACCAACTTTTTCCGTATAGAGGGCGCGAACGTCGGAGGAACAGGGGTCCATCTGATCCAAACAGACCTCTTTGATGTACAGGGCATGCTGTTTGCCGGCGCGGTGCCAACACCCGTCGCCATCAACCAATCCACTTACACCCGTCCCCTCCCGAACGCAGTCAATGTTTTCGCTACTTCTACATCGTCTGCTACCCTCCGAGTCAGTGGTCCTGGAATTACCTCCAAGCCAATGGTGGGAAACGGGGCAGGGAGGTTTTTTGCCCATATCGGATTCGCCGATACGCCTCCCAGTTTCATCACTGTAACGGCCAGCGATCCCCCTAACACCCCGACAACGGCCACAAGTAATGTGGTTGATGTCATCACCATAACTTTGGCCGAGTATAATTCAAGTATCTCAACCCTGACGATCGAAGCATCTTCGAGCGACGAGGTTATGAGGCCAACCCTGACCGCCATTGGTTTCAGCAATCTGACTTCCGGAAGGCTGGTTGTTTCAGGTCTCACAGTTCCTCCTACCGGGGTGACCGTTGTATCTTCTGCCGGAGGATCGGACACAGCCCAGGTTGCCGTCACCGCCAACATCAAGCCAGTTGCCCGGAATGACACTGCATTAACGAACAAGAATACCGCTGCTGTCATCAATGTCCTTGCCAATGATATGGCGATATCTGGCACTCTCGATCCGACCACTGTGACCATTGTGACTCCGGCGGGTCATGGGACGACATCGGTCGATCCAGTTACAGGAGATGTGACTTACACCCCGAATCTTGATTTTGCCGGTAAGGACAGCTTCACTTACACTGTCAAGGATAGTTTTGCCCAGGTCTCGAATGTTGCCACTGTGACAATCAACGTTATTGGGAGTGAAGTACTCACGGTGACAAAAGCCGTATTCACGAGGAAATCGAAGTTGTGGCAGATCAAGGGAAAGAGTACGGTGAAAGCTCCCGGGAACATAGTCACTCTCTATGTTGGGCCCGATGCAACGGGAGCAGTGATCGGCACTGCAGGCGTCAATTCGCTTGGGGGCTGGAGCTTCTCAAAAAGAAACTCTCCGGTCGATCCAGGAATAGCCACAAGTATCACTGCAAAATCGGCCCTCGGCACCGTGTTGACTTTCCCACTGACCATCCGTTAAAGGGGGAGATCCGAAGCGAAGCTTTCGGGTTACAGGGCAGGCTTTCCCGGAAAGAGAATAGTGCTACATGGTGTCTTTCACCCTCTTAACTGCTTAAGACAGACGGGGAAATTTAGGCTGAAGAGCCGCTTTTCAGTCAGGTCCCCTTCTAAGAATTTGGAAATCCCGCCTTTGGCGGGAACCGATAGACTGGTAAGTTGATAAGAAGGTGATTTTTCCCAGGCTGGTCAGTAATGCCCACACGCAAGTTGAGTTTTACGAAATCGCGCGAAGCGCGGGACAGATGGGCCTTTTTCAGCAGTCTGCCTGATCTATTCTATTTCAAGGAGCTAGTGTGTCACCTGCATTCTTCTATCGACGACTCATCCTCGAGTGGAGTGGGATCGTGGATGTTGACATGAAGAAGACCTCGATCGTTCCCCTTTGAGCGAATCAACCATCAGCCTTCTTTGAGTCATTATCTTGACAGAAATCAAAGCGACGGATTAAAGTTCTGTTAAGAAGGGAAGATGCCTACAATTTCAGCAATCCTGCTCGGGGCAGGTGCATCAAAACGAATGGGAGTTGATAAATTATCGCTTCCTTGGGGGAGAAAAACCGTTTTGGAGCATTGTTTCGAAACTCTCTTGCGATCCAAAGTGCAGGAGTTGGTGATCGTCCTTGGCGTTCGAAATAAAGGGAAAAGAAATCTATTCCGGGGGCGAGAAGTGAAGGTTGTCACGAATCCGCATTCCGAAGGGGGGATGAGTACTTCTATTCGGATGGGCCTCCGGGCTGTCCATCTCAACAGCCACGGGATTCTTATTGCTCTGGGGGATCAACCCCTTCTCAGAACAAGGACCATCAATGCCCTGATCGGCGCCTTTGCTCAGGAGAAGGGCAAGATTATCGTCCCTTCTTTTCGGGGGAGAAAAGGACACCCCGTCATTTTCCACAAGAGATATAAGAAGGAGTTGCTGCGATTAAGAGGGGATGTTGGAGGAAGATCAGTCATTGAAAGACATCCCGAGGAAGTGCGATTGGTCCGCACGAAGTCGGAGGGGGTTGTGAAGGACATCGATACCTGGGGAGATTACGCTCCTCCGCACCTTCCTGCCTCGCAAGTAGGGAGGGAGATAAGGAGGGAGAAGAGATGAGAAAGGAAATTCAGACTAGATCAGGAAAAAGAATAGGGGATCTGGTTGTCTTAATCCGAGGCGCAGGGGAAATGGCTAGCGGTGTGGCGCATCGACTTCATCAGTCTCACTTCAAGATCTGTATGTTTGAAATTCCTCATCCCATTGCCGTGAGGAGAGAGGTCTCTTTCTCCGAGGCGGTTTACGATGGCAAGAAAGAGGTGGAGGGAGTTTGGGCGAAGCTTATCTCCACACCGGAGGAGATTTCATCCGTATGGGAGAAGGGGAAGATTCCAATTGTCATTGATCCCGATGGGAAAAAGACACGACATTTCCTAAGACCTGACATTCTGATTGACGCCGTTATGGCCAAAAAAAACCTGGGAACTCAGATCAACGATGCTCCCTTAGTCATCGGCCTGGGTCCGGGGTTTACTGCAGAAAGAGATGTACACATCGTAGTCGAAACGAATCGGGGGCATTGTCTGGGTAAGGTGATCTTGAATGGCACGGCTGAATCCGACACAGGCATCCCTGGGGAGATCGGAGGATATGCGGTTGAGAGGGTCCTCCGAACGATGAAGAAAGGGATCTTTCATCCGCATAAATCAATCGGGGAACGCGTGACCAAAGGTTCGGTTGTGGCGGTGGTAGACGATTTTCCTATCATCGCAAAGATCAGTGGTGTCGTGAGAGGCTTGCTTCGGGAAGGAGTTGAGGTAAAGAAGGGGATGAAGGTGGGTGACATCGATCCGAGGGGGAAAAAAGAATTCTGCTTCACCATCTCTGATAAAGCAAGGGCCATTGGTGGAGGAGTGCTGGAGGCGATACTGTATTGGTATAATCCATAAGCAATCGTTCATTACACGCTAAACATCTCTTCTGTTGAAAAATCAGTTCATTTCATATAATATGCCGTCGTGGTCGATCCAAATCAGAAGGGAGTTTATTCCATCACCAAACAGTTTGTAAGAGAAAAAGAAGGACAAAGTGGCGGTTCCCTGAAGGAATCACTGGGTTTGAAGGCTAGGGAATTGATCAGTTTAGTGGGGGCAGGTGGAAAGACCACACTGATGTTTCGCCTTGCCAGAGATTTGATCACTGAAAGAAATAAAGTCGTGACGACAACAACGACGAAGATTCTGGAGCCTTTTTCAGGAGAGACCCCTTTTCTTCTTGTCGATCGAGATGAGGAAAAACTCAAGCAATTTGTATTCAAGCATCTGGATCAATACAAACATATTACGATCGCCAGCGAACGAATTGGATCGAGTAAATTAAGAGGGGGTTCTTTGGGTTTGGTTAATGACCTTTGGATCTCCCACGAAATTGATTATTTGATTGTGGAGGCCGATGGCGCTGCAGGTCGTCCGATCAAAGCCCCGAGAAAGGGAGAGCCGGTCATTCCTTCCAACACGACTTTGGTCGTGGCTATTCTGGGTGTGGATGGGGCTGGGAGGGAGTTGACCGAAGAGAATGCGTTTCAGGCGGAGCTTATTTCAAAAATGACAGGAATTCCCGTCGGGGGAAGGATGACCGATGAGGCGATGGCAATCCTGATGACCCATCCAGGAGGAATCTTCAAGGGAGCATCACCTTCGTCGCGGGTGGTCGCCTTTCTTAACAAGGTGGACATACCGGATGGAATAGCCAAGGCAAAGGAAATCGCAGAAAAGATCCTCGAGAAGAAACACCCCCAGGTGGAAAGGGTAGTCTTTGGGCAATTAAGAAATGAGCCGGCTGTGGTCGATGTGATTTTCCCATAGTTTCATAGCATGGCGGGAGAGGTCAAATGAGATATTCGTGGAGATTCTTAAGTTTAACTATTCTGGTTTTAACTCTAGCCTCCTTTGGCTTTGCCGAGGACTATGATCTGCAATATTTTTTGTCTAAGTCGTCATCCAACACAAACGAACTTTCTAAGAAAGAGAGAGTAGAATTATTAAATCGAATTGACGGGGTAATAAAACAGGCCCAACGGATTCGTACGAAGTTGGTGGAAACCATTCAGACAGGGGAGATGGATATTGGATATCAGGAGGGGAAGTTCTGGATGTCCAAACTGGAGGAGGATCAGGGATCGGTGGAATCGGCGATTGAGCAACTCAAGTTGCTGAGAGAGAAGCCGACACATCTCGTTGCCTCAATCATGCTTTGGAAATCTTTGAAAGACCTCTCATCGAATTTCAATGCCTACAACAATATGCCTTCTTTCTCGGCCTTTGTCGGGGATTTGGCACCTGAGATGGAGCTATGGGCTGATCCGATCTTTTACAAACTCTACTTGCTGCCCGTTGCCCGCTCAAAGGATGTCGAAAAGGAGCTTCCCCAGAAAGATAAGAAGCCGGTCTCCAAAGGAAAGAAACCGTAGGGCTTGAATCACCAATAGCCAAACACCAATAACCAAATAATCACCAACATCCAAGTTCCGAAAACCCAAAGGGACTCTTAGTGATAAGATCGATTAATGGAGATATAATACATTTTATTTTCCAATGGGCTCTTGCAGGCAAAGGATTCGAGTTATGCAGAACATTTACTCCGAAATAGTGAAAGCGCTTGAGAAGAAGGAGAAGTTGGCACTTGCCACACTGATTACCCGCACGGGTTCGGCGCCCAGAGCAGTGGGTGCCAAATACCTGATCAGGGGAGACGGGACCTCTGTTGGTTCGATTGGAGGAGGATGTGTCGAAGCAGAAGTATGGCAAGAGGCCCAACAAGTTATGGAGAAAGGGAAGGAGGGAATCCTCCATTTTAGGCTATCGTCTGAGCAGTTGGCAGAGGGAGGGCTCATCTGTGGCGGGAATATCGATATCTTTATAGAGCCTCTCAAAGAAGAATTTCTAAAGATCTACAAGGAAGTGATAAGGATCAGGCAAAAAGGGGGGGCAGCCATTTTGGCCACCTTGATCGCTGTTGACAATGATTTTCCAAAGGTAGAGGGCTCAAAGGTATTGATTAGCCCTTCTGGAGAGAAAGTTGGGTTTCTATTTGACGGAGGGCGATTGGAAGAGAGAATCTTGACCGAATTCAAGATGTTATTAGAGGAAAAGAAAACAAAAGTAGCAGTTTTGAGTTCGGAGAGAGAGGATTCCAC